>JAISCN010000019.1 GCA_031265515.1 Clostridiales bacterium
ATAAAACAACTCGCATCGAATAATTTTGTTAATGGCTATGACTTTAAAAACTTTAAACCTCAGGATAATATCACAAGAGCCGAATCTATCGTTATGATTACGAAAGTTTTTAAAAGAGATATAAACGATAAAGAAAATATTTTTACAGATTTAGATAAAAAACACTGGGCGTATAAATTTATTGTGAGTTGTGTAATCGTTTAATTTTTGATTTTAGATTTTATATTTGAAAAAACATCTCGAACGATTGAGATATTTTAGTTTTTTATTTTTGTTTTTATAATTTAAGTAGAAAATATTTTTATAAAAGATTATTGGGTTATAAATTTATTTTGGATTGTGTAATTTTTTAATTTTTGAATTTTATTTATCTTTCGAAAAAATATCTTAAAATTCATAGATGAGAAAAACAAAATTTATTTTATTATTTGTGTGTATACTTTTTTTTACTTGTGGATGCAAAAAAAAGTATAGATATTTGAATTTTTATAATTACGGAGATTTTATTGATCCAGAAGTTTTAAACATGTTTAAGAAAGAATTTGATATCAAAGTGAATTACAGTACTTTTACAACTAGCGAAGAGGCATATGCTAAAATCAAAAGCGGCGCTGTAAAATATGACCTAGTAATAGTATCTGATTATATAATAGAACAATTATCGCGCGAAAATTTATTAGAAAAAATCGATTTTAAAAAAATAGCCAACTTTGAAAATATTTATAATAGATTAAAAAGCAAAGAAAAAAAATTTTCTGTTTCTTATTTTTTTGGAACGTTAGGTATTTTGTATAATAAAAAATTCGTTGCAAAACCACCAAGTTCATGGTCCATATTATGGGATAAAAGTTTTTGTGATGAAATTTTTATGCTTGACAGCCAGCGCGATTCTATAACTGTCGCATTAAAAAAATTAAATTTTGATCTAAATACACGCAACACTGAAGAATTAAAATTAGCAAAAAAAGAATTGATAAAACAAAAAGAAATAGTTCAGGCATATCTATGCGATGTGGTTCGTGATAAGATGATATTAGAAGAGGGAAAATTAGCAGTTGTTTATTCTGGAGATGCATTTATATGTCAACAAGAAAACAAAAATCTTGATTTCGTTATTCCAAAAGAAGGAAGCAATATTTGGTCTGATGAGATAGCGATTTTAAAAAATTCTGATAATCTCGAATATGCATATGAATTTATAAACTTTTTATGTAGAGAAGATATATCGTTTATGAATACTAAGTATACAGGCTATACGACTTCTAATTATAAGACTTTTTTAGATATGCCGAAAGAAATTAAAAATAATAGAATTTATTGGCCATCTGATGATGTTTTAAACAGATGTGTGAATTTTAAGTATTTAGAAAATTTTTCTAAAATATATGACAAAATTTGGCTTGAGGTTTTAGCTCATTAGATTTTATATAAATAAAATATATTAAATAGAATTATAAAACTTTATAAACACCTAATATTTTTGATAATTTATCTATTAAATTCTGTAAATGAGATTTGTCTTTTATTCTAAATTCAATAGATGCGTTGTTTATTTCTTTTTTTCTTTTAAAATTTGCATTTGTTATAGATATATCTTCGTTAGCTAAGATTTTAATAATTTGTGTATAAACATCTTTTTGATTTTCATAAGTTATATTAATACTGCTGTTAAAATCTTTATATTTAAGATAATTTGACCATGATGCATTTATTAATCTTTCGTGATCTTTTATCTCTATATGAGTTATATTTTTACATGTTTTTTTGTGAAGAGATAATCCTCGGCCGCGTGTAATAAAAACAACTATTTCATCTCCTGGTAATGGATTACAACATTGAGAAAATCTTACTTGTGTATCACCAAGACCATTTATTACTATGGTATTTTTATTTTTAATATTAGAATTGTTTTTTTTAAATTCTATATCATTTTGAATGTTATTTATTTTTTTATAACAATGACAAAGTTTATTTAAAATTGTTGTGGAATTGATGGCATTATGAGCTACAGCAAGATAAAATGATTCTATACAATCAAAATTATTTTTTTTAAAAAAAATACTTGCTTCTTCTGACTCTAATAGTTTATCTAAATTAATGTTTTTGCTCTGCGCATATTCTTCGACTATAGTGCGACCTTTGTTTATGTTTTCCGGTTTGTTTATTTTTTTAAAAAATTGGCTTATTTTGTTTTTTGCATGATTTGTTTTAACTATTTTTATCCAACTTAACTTTGGTCCATAAGAATTTTTACTAGTTATTATTTCTACACAGTCACCATTTTTTAATTTATAATTAAAATTAACTATTCTGTTATTTACTTTGGCTCTAACAGCTTTATTTCCAATTTCGCTATGAATCGCATAAGCAAAATCTAAAGGTGTAGAACCGTCCGACAAACATAAAACTTTTCCACGTGGTGTAAAACAATAAATACGAGAACTAAAAACATTTAAATCTAATTTTAAAGCTTTTAAATAATCTTCGTCATCGAAATTTTTTTGCCATTCTAAAATTTGTTTTAACCAAGTCAATCTTTTTTCTATATCATCATTCTTTTTATCACTTTCAATATTTTCTTTATACATCCAATGTGCAGCTATTCCGTATTCAGCTACTTGATTCATTTTGTAAGTTCTAATCTGTATCTCAAAAGTTAAACCATTTTTATCTACTAATGTTGTGTGAAGCGATTGATACATATTGGCTTTCGGTACAGCAATATAATCTTTAAATCTACCGGGAACTGGTTTATAATAATCATGTAGAATACCAAGTACTTGGTAACAATCTTGAATTTCATTAACTAAAATACGTACTGCAAAAAGATCATAAATTTGTTCAAAAGTTTTGTTTTTAATTTTCATTTTTCGATACACACTAAAAAAGTGTTTTGGTCTGCCTTCGATTTTTGCGTTGATTTTATTTTTTTTTAAGCATTTTTTTATCTCATTTATTATTCTATCTACGTGCGATATTCTCTCGCGTTGATTAAATTTTATTTTTTTTGATATATATTCATATTCTTTTGGATTTAAAAAGAAAAAAGCTAAATCTTCTAGCTCATATCTAATTTTAGATATGCCTAGTCTGTGTGCAATCGGAGCATAAATATCAAGAGTTTCCTGAGCTTTAATTTTTTGTTTTTCTTCAGATACATAAATTAAAGTTTGCATATTATAAAGTCTGTCTGCGATTTTTATTAAAACAACACGTATATCTTTTGCCATCGACAAAAATAATTTTCTATATCCGTCGGCTTGATATTTTTCGTTTGATTTATAACGAACTTTTTCAAGATTGGTCACGCCATCAACAAGATTTGCAATTTCTTCACCAAAAAAATTTTTGATATCTAACTGTGTATAACGTGTATCTTCTACTATATCGTGTAAAATTCCAGCAACTACTGTTTGAATATCCAAATTTAATTCAGCAAGATTTAAAGCAACATGAATCGGATGAACTATATATTCATCGCCCGACGATCGTTTTTGGTTCTTATGTGCATTTTTAGCAAATTCATACGCTTGATGGACTATTTTTAATTCGTTTTTGGAATATTTATTTTCAAGAATATCTATTAATTCAACAAATAAATTATCACTAATCAATATATCACCTCGATTAAGTATTATGAAAAAGTAAAAGTTAAAAACCTTGACTTAGATATTAATAATAAAATATAATTCACAGTCGTTTGTTAAATAGCCATGGAGGATTTAAAAAAATATGATTAAATTAAGAGAAGATGAGAAAGGACAGTTACAAGTATCCGAAGAAGTTATAGCTATAATTGCAAATAACGCTGCGCTAGAAATTCAAGGAGTTGTCAATAATAATTATAATCTCGCTAAAAGACTTTGGGGTAAAAAAAAAATACTTAAAGATATAAAAATTGATTTTTCTGGAGAAGAAAAAATAAATATTTTCATGAATATATCTATAGATTTCGGATACAAAATACCTGAAGTTATGCAAGAAGTACAAAAAAATGTTAAAATTTCTATTGAGAATATGACTGGATTAACTGTTGAACAAATTGATTTAAATATAACAGGCATAAATTTAACTAAAAAAGAAAGTAAATAGTGAGCAGACGTTCTTTACGTATTCATACTTTTAAACTTGTTTATCAAATTGAATTTTATATAATTGATGATCTAAATTACTTTTTAGAAAATTACATAACCCGTTTTAAAGTTCGTAATCACGATGAAATTTCTTTGATAAAAAAAGAGTTTTCAGGCGTTATTAACAACTTAGATAGTATAGATAAAATTATAACAAAATATTCTAAATGGTCTATTGATAGATTAAATAAAATTGATTTAGCATTATTAAGATTAGCGTTGTACGAAATAATTTTTGAAAAAGATATTTCAACCACAGAAATAATAATTATAAGTGAAATCGTAGATATTGCAAATAATTACGGTGATAGTAATTCAGCTGATTTTGTTAATGGTCTACTCGCAAGGTTTATAGAAACTAATTATTTAAGTTATAATTATTAATCTATGGTTATTTATTATTATATTATTTGTTTTTATATAATAGTAGGACTGGTATTTTTAAACTCTGTAATAAAAAATCTCATTGCAACTAAATTGGCAAACCGTCAAAAGTATAATCAAAAACGTAAAATCTCGTTAAATATATTTTATAAATCGCAATACGCTTGATTATAAATATTATAATTAATAATCTATTGCTATTTTAATGTTTGTAACCAAAAATAAAAAAAATAAAATAATCTTTTGATCGAAATATTTTCGAGTGTTTTGATTACTATTAGATAAGAACACGTTTAACCAAGCGTTTGTTGAAAATTATTCTAACGTTTTAAGTTAAATTTAAAATAAAAAACATCCTAAGCAATACACTATAAATTAGCATTGCACTGTTTTGTGGTCACTTTGGAATATATTTTGATAATCGTAATAATAAAATCTTCAACATATAATCTAGCACAAAATATTTGTGTAAACTTTTTTTACGTACAATATCTTAGCGAAAAAACTTTGTTCAAAATCTTAAATAGAATTATAAATTTCTAGAATAAATTGTCATATATAATATTTTGATTCTTAAATAAAAAAACTTAATCATCAGCTAACATTTCTAAAATTTCTTTTTTAGATATCACGCCCAAACTTGTTTTATAAATATTTTTGTTTTTAAACACTATTAGCATCGGGATACTTTGTATCATATATTCGCGTGCTAAATCCAAATTACTATCAGAATTTATTTTACAAACTACAACATCGTCACTAATTTCATTAGCAACTTCTTTAATTATTGGTGAAAGAATTTTGCAGGGACCACACCAATCAGCATAAAAATCAGCAAGTATAGTCTTACCACTTGATATTAAATCGTCGAACTGCTGTTTATTTTTTATTTCTACTAACATTATTTTTCACACGCCATATTATTTAAAACTTTAATAAATTATTGTTAAGTTAAAAAAAAAAAATTCATAATCTTATTTTTAATATAGTATGTCTATTTATTTCCATTGAGAAATATTTTATACCAGATTAAAAAAATATATATACACCAAATTTTTCTAGAGTTATCAATTTTAATAAAATTTTTGTGATCATCTAAGAGCTTTAAAATTTTTTTTTGATCAAAAAAACATCCTGCAATTTCAGATTTAAATTCATCTAATATCAATTTATAATACTTATCTTCTCTTAACCAAAATTTTAATGGAACTTCTAAATCTAAATGTTTTTTTTTATAAATATTATTTGATACACTTTTCTCTACTGCTTTTCTAAATATATATTTAGTAGATATTTTTTTTATCTTTAAGTTTTTTGGTAGACTAAAAGCTATTTCGTAAATCTCTTTATCTAAGTACGGAAATCTAACTTCGATAGAATTAGCCATTGACATTTTATTTATTATATTTAAATCACTATTTATTAATGAAAGATTTATATCTAAGTATTGCATCTTTGCTTCGTCAGTATATGCAACAACATTGTCACAAAGAATTTTAACTTTTTTTATATGAGATTCATTAATATCTTTATATAATAAAATATCTTTTATCTCGTCAATATCAAATATTTTTTTTCTGTCGATATATCTTTTATCGAGATCTTTTAAAATATATCCAATATTTTTTTTAATTTTGAAACTTGATCTAATTTTTTCTAACAAAAACAAAAAAAAGTTTCTAATAAATTTGGGTATAAAATTTATGAAAAAAAGATTGCTGGGTTCTTGATAATAGTCATATCCACAAAATAATTCGTTAGCGCCATGTCCTGAAAAACATACTTTTGTCTCTCTACTAGCTATGTTACAAGCATAATAAAAAGCTATTGATTTTAGATCAGCGTTCGGTTCTTCTAGATAATAAATAACTTTATCAGTAACATTAAAATAATCGTTAGAATTAATTTTTTTACTAAAATTTTTTTTATTATTGTTTTTACAAAAGTTTTTCGTATTATCTATCTCACTGTAATTATTGCAATCGAAACCTACGGTAAAATTTTTATCAATTAATAAGTTTAAAGTTATATAACTAGAACTAAGACCACTGGATAACAAAACTCCGCTATTATGATTAGAGTCTTCGTGCATATGAAAAGAATTATCCAGAGCATTTTTAGCTTTTAACTCAAAATCTTTTTGCGAACCTTCTAAATAACTGAAATGCTGTACAAAAAATCTTTTTATTTCTAAATTATTTTCTTTTCTGTTTAAGTCAAAAACAAAATAATTTCCAGAAGGGATTTTATAGATATTTTTAAAAAAACTTTCGTCAGATGTTGAATAACCAAAACTTAAATAACTTTCCATAATTTTATAATTAAAACTTAACTCAACATCTGGGTGTTCTATAAGATTTTTTATTTCGCTAGCGAATATAAAATCATTATTTTTGGATTTATAATAATAAATAGATTTGATACCGAAAAAATCGCGAGATCCAAAAATTATTTTTTTTCTAGAGTCATATATTACAAAAACAAACATTCCGCGCAAATATTTAAATAATTCTAATCCGTACTGTTCGTATAAATGAATTAAAACTTCAGCATCACTATTATTTTTAAACACGTGATTTTTTTTTCTAAGTTTTTCTTTTAATTCTAAATAATTATAAATTTCTCCATCTAGAACTAGAGCTATCGATTTATCTTCGTTAAAAATTGGTTGATCTCCACGATAAATATCAGTTATCTTTAAGTACTTACAACCTATAGAAATATTTTCATCAATAAAAACATTATAATCGATTGATTTTGTATAAATTGTTTTACTAAGCATCTTTTTTAAGATAAGATTTTGATCATGTAATTTTCCTGTAAATCCACATATCCCACCCATTGTTCACCTACAAAAGCTGATATATAATTAATTTTGATTATAATATATCTTTTGAGATTTTTGATTTAAGACAAGTTTTTATTTTCTTGTGTTATATTTTCATAAAGATAAATAAATAAAAAAATAATTTTATTTTTAATTTATCGGATCGATTTGGTTTTTAATGCTAGATTATTTTAATAGGTGTTTTTTTGATTAAAGCATACGGAAAATCAGATATTGGTTTAGTTAGAGAAAAGAATGAAGATTTTATTTTTGTTTCTGAAACACAAATAGGAATTCTAGAAAATCTTTTTATAATATCGGATGGAATGGGCGGATGTAATGCTGGAGAAATTGCTAGCGAGTACTCTATACTTTTTTTTATAGAATATATAAAAAAAAATAGAATTCATAAATTAAACGATAAAGAAATTTTAGATCTGCTAAAAAATGCTCTAAATTATGCCAATAATAAAGTATTTGAAGCCTCATGTAATAATCATAGATTAAATGGAATGGGTGCAACATTTTCAGGAACTACTTTTTTTGAAGAAAATTTTTATTTTGTTCATGTTGGTGATTCTAGAATATATTTTATTGATAGCGATAATATAAAACAGATTTCGATTGATCATACTTATGTAAATGAACTTTTGCAAGCTGGAAAAATCAATAAATCCGAAGCTAAAAATCATCCTAAAAAAAATATTATTACACGTGCAGTGGGTACAAAAAAAAACATAGAAATAGATGTTTTTAAATTAAAGTCTAAAAAAAATAAAATTTTAATGTGTTCGGATGGATTAACAAATTGTCTAAATGATAAAGAAATTTTTAACATTGTTGATAAGAATAAAAATAATATAAATAAAAGCCTAAATGAATTAATTGATAAATCAAAACTAAATGGCGGTTATGATAATATATCTGTGATTTTAATAGAGGCTAAAAGATGATAATAAAACCAGGAATAATAATAGCGAACAGATATGAAATTTTAAATCATCTGGGATCGGGAAGTACTTCGATTGTATACAAAGCAAGAGATAGAAAATTAGCTCGAGAAGTTACTATAAAAATTTTAAAAAATGAATTTATCAATAAAAATTTTATAAAAAGATTTATAACTGAGGCTCGCGCTGTAGCAAGTTTAAATCACATAAATATAGTCAACGCTTATGATATCGGCGACAATGAACTTTATTACATAGTAATGGAATATATAGATGGCATAACACTAAAAGAGTTAATAAAAAGACGTGCCCCATTTAATAACAAAGAAATAATTAATGTTGCAATGCAAATTGCATCTGCTTTGTCTCACGCTCATGAGCATAATATTATTCATAGAGATATAAAACCTCAAAATATATTGATCTCCGAAAGAGGAAAAGTAAAAGTTACTGACTTTGGTATCGCTAAAACAGTTACTGCTAAAACTATAACTGTTGTAAAAAATTCTATGGGATCAGTACATTATTTTTCTCCTGAACAAGCAAAAGGATCTTTTATAACTCTCAAAACAGATATATATTCACTTGGTATAGTTATGTTCGAAATGGCTACTGGGAAATTACCATTTGACGGTGACTCATCAGTATCTGTTGCTATGAAGCAGATAAGCGAAGAATTGCCTGATATAAAAAAAATAAATGAGAAAATAACTATAGAGTTAGAAAAGATTATAATAAAAGCAACTCAAAAATTTGCAACTAATAGATACGAAAATGCGCAAGAATTTGTGATTGACTTAAAGTTAGCTTTGTCAAAAATCTATGACAATAACAATAGTTCACAAACAAATGCTGATGCCTCAAACAACTTGTCATCTATAATTTTAACTCGAGAAGAAATAGATATTATAAAAAAAGAAATTTTGGAGAATGATTTAGAAACCCTTGAATCTAAAAAATTGTTGGATGTTGTAGAAGACAAAGAGTACGAACAAGATTTGTTGGATTATAGATCAAAAGAGAAAAAAGTTGTTATTGCCGCAACAGTAATCTCTATTGTTTTAATGCTTATTATAACTTTTGTATGTTATAAAATTTTTTTCATTCCAAAATTAGTTTCAGTTCCGAATTTAATTGGTATGACTTATGAAGAAGCACTTAAAGCATCAAAAGAATTGCGAATTAAAATAAATATAATTGGGTCAGAAAATAATTCAGAAATTTCAAGGGACAGAATAAGTTCGCAAGATTATAACTATGGCGACAACATAAGACGTGGAGATATTGTAAATATAAAGTTGAGTCTTGGAGCTGAAAAGATCTTGGTTCCTAATGTTGTAAATAAAGATTTGAACGAAGCATACGAAATTTTTGGAAATAAATTTGAAATCGATGAAATATATGAATTTAGCTCTACTGTTCCAAATAATGTAGTAATTAAACAAAGTCCTAATGCCGGAGAATTTTTTGACGAAACAGAAATTATGAAATTATATATAAGTAAGGGAAAAGAAATCAAATCAGTTCGCGTTCCAAATATTATTGGTTTAACAGAAAGTCAAGCAAAAACAAAATTACACAGTTTAGAACTTATACCAGGGACAATAGAGAAAAAAATTGATATTAATTATCAAAGTGGCATAGTGATTAGCCAATCTATAGCAGAAGGTACGGAATTACAAACTGGATCAATAATAAATTTTGTCGTAAATGCTGAAACTTTAATACCAATTCCAAGTCCTAGTATAATTGTTCAACCAATAACTACTTCAGTTCCAGTTATTATCGATCCACCTAAACAAGACGAAATTATCACTTCTAGTATTGTTCCAGAAATAACTAAAACGCTAATAATTGACCTTAAAAATATTAACGATGAGGAATTTGTTCATATTATAACTTCAGGCGACGAATCTTCGATTCATCTCAGGATTTTATATACTAATTTTTCAAATGTTCAAGAAATTTTTTATGACAAAGAAGTAAATATAAAAGATTTTCCAGTTAAATTTGAAATTTCAAAAGAAAAGCAGGGAACTTATCAAATATTTATATTAGATAAAACTGGCAAAGTTTTGTGTGAAGATTTAAAAGAAATAAAATTTAATTAGAAAGAAAATCTTAAGTACTTGAATGATTTTTTATTTTTCTGAGAAAATTATAGTTTAAAAATCTGAAAAATTAAATAATAGAAAAATTATTTATTTAAAAATTTAATTTAGGAGAATATTTGGTATTAATGTCTAATTTTTATGTAGATAATTTTTCTGGAGAAATTAGTTTAAAAAAAACGAGAAAATTAATGTCTAGAATGAATGATCCTCAAAATAGAATTAAATTCATTCATGTTGCTGGGTCGGATGGAAAAACTAGTATCTGCAATATGTTAAGTTTTATATATAGAAATAATAATTATAAAGTTGGTTTATTTACATCTCCGCATATAAACAGTTTTGATGAGAGAATTAGAATCAACAATAAAACACTAAGTTATATAGAACTGTTAAAAAGTAAGTTTAAAATTTATATAAAAACACGGGAGAAAATAAAACCAAGACAAAAAAAATTATCGATTTCTTATTTTGAAATGACAGTAGCTATGGCATTTGATTTATTTAATAATAATTCTTGCGACATTGTAGTTTTAGAAGTTGGACTCGGCGGAAGATTAGATTCAACAAATATAATTAAAAATCCTTTGTGTTCTGTAATAACTAATATTAGTTTAGAACACACAAAAATTTTAGGAAATAATTTATGTGATATTGCTTATGAAAAATCAGGAATCATAAAGAAAAATGGAATTACAGTGTGTTATCCACGTCAAGAACAAGAAGTTATTAGTGTTGTAAAAAAAACATGTAAAGAAAAAAATAATAAGTTAGTAATTCCAGATTTGAGTAGATTGAAAATTATTAAAAGTGATATATCTGGTTCTGAATTTATCTACAAAAATAAAAAATATACGATTCGGATGCTTGGCGAACATCAGATTTATAATGCAATTACGGCTATAGAAGTAATTTTTGAAGTAAACAAATGTGAAAAAAAATTGTTTATCGAACAAGATTATATAAATCTTGGATTAAATAAAACTAAAGTTGAAGCGCGAATAGAAATTTTAAAATATAGTCCTTTAGTTATACTCGATGGAAGCCATAGTCCAGATGAAGTTTTGATGCTTGCAAAATTTTTAAGAAAATTAAATAAAAAAATAATTTTTGTTATTGGAATGCTTGATGATAAAAATATTGATAAATGTCTCGAAAATATTTTTATAGAACTAAAAGAAAAAGCTGTCAATTTTTTTGCTGTTGATGTTAATCATCCGAGATCGATGAAAGCAGAAAAAATTAAAAATTTAATAGAAAATAATTATTCTAAGAGTGTTTTTATAATAAACGGAATTTTTGAAACAATTCATGAGTGCTATAACAGAGCTAAAACTAACGATTATATTTTAGTAGTATTTGGATCTTTTTATTTGGCAAAAGATGCAAAGAATATAATTAAAGATACGAAATAAGATCGTAGTATACAATGCATTATTTACTTGTTTAAAAAACAAAAGTAAATTAAATTTTATTGCTTGTTGTTTTAATTTTTTTGGTTCGCTATCACAAAATTAATACAAAATCGTTTTAATCTAGTATCATGTTAATTAGGGTTATGTTTTGAATATGTTTTTTTGTTGTGAGGTGAAGTTATGTTAGGTAATCCTATAAGTGGCAAAAATAATTTATTAAAAATAAAAAACGATATACAAAATTTAATTGGTACAAGTTTTAATGTTGAGTGTGGACGTGGTGTTAGGCAAAAAATCTATAAAGATTGTACGATAACAAATGTTTATAAAAACGTTTTTACTGTTCAACAAGTAGAAAATAATCGTGTTGCATCATATTCTTATGTTGATTTATTGGCAGGTCAAGTAAGATTAGTTAAAAATAATAATAATAATAATAATAATAATAATTTAAATTCTGATTCTTAATAAATAAATTTTGATGATTTCTGTTAAAAACATTTATAAAATTAAACACAAGTAAATTAAACATTTAGTAAATTTACTTTAAATTTATAATTGATCAATTTTTTTGTGTCGTAAGATAATAAAAATTTTATCTTGAGATATATTTATTTATCTTGAGAGACATGATTTAGTTTTAATATGCTTTTTTGTTTTAAAGAATAAATTTAATTTGTTTTTTTCAGGAGAATAATGATATTTTGAATATTTTGGTTTTGAATTGTGGTAGTTCTTCTCTTAAATATCAAGTAATAGAAATTTGTAGCGAAAAGATATTAGCAAAAGGTATTTGTGATAGAATTAATTTAGGAGATTCTTTTTTTATACAAAAAACTTTTGATAATCGAGAAATAAAAAAAGAATTAAAAATTAAAAATCACGAACAGGCAATTGATTTAATTATTAAATATTTACTAGATAAGGATTATGGAGTTTTAAATAAAATAGAAGAAATAAATGCAATAGGTCATCGTGTCTTACATGGTGGAAGTTATTTTGATAAGCCCGTACTGATAGATGATAGAGTTAAAATAGTAATTAAAGATTGTTTTGTGTTAGGACCGTTACACAATCCAAATAATTTAGCCGGAATCGAAGCTTGTGAAAAATTATTTTCTAGTAATATAAAACAAGTTGCTGTATTCGATACTGCATTTCATCAAACAATGCAAAGAAAAGTTTTTAGCTACGCACTTCCTTATGAATTATGTAAAAAAAAATCTATAAGACGATATGGATTTCACGGTACGAGTCACGAATATATAGCAAATAGGACATGTAAAATTTTAAATAATAATAATTTAAAAATAATAAGTTGTCATTTGGGAAATGGATCTAGTATTTGTGCAATAGAAAAACTAAAATGTATTGATACAACGATGGGAATGACACCCATAGAGGGATTGCCAATGGGAACTCGATGTGGTGATATAGATCCAGGAATTTTATTTTTTTTGGCAAAAAAAGAAAATATGAATTTAGATGAAATTGACAATATTTTAAACAAAAGCTCAGGAATGTTAGGAATATCTGGGATATCTAGCGATTTTAGAGATTTAGAAAACGAAGCAAAAAAAAATAATAAAAGAGCAAAATTAGCGTTAGAAATTTTCTGTTACAGAACAGCCAAATATATTGGTGCATATACTGTGTGTTTGGGCGGTATCGATGTGATAGTCTTTACAGCTGGCGTTGGAGAAAACAGCACGACAACGCGAAAAAAAATCTGTGAATATCTAGATTTTGCTGGTGTAAAAATAAATCAAGAAAAAAATAATTTACGCGGAAAAGAAGTTATGTTTTCTACAGATGAATCTACAGTAAAACTTTTAGTTATCCCAACAAATGAAGAATTGATGATAGCGCGCAAGACAAAAATGATAATCAATAATTTAAGAAAATAAATAAAAACCGAAATCTATTTAATAATAAAAAATATTTTTTATATATCAAGTATCTTTGTGATAATATTCGACTATGTTATCAGCGAACTTTTTGATACATGCGTCATCTTTGATATAAATTTTATTTTTTTTAAGCTCATGATTAAACTTTATGCTAAACGGTACATCTATTTTTGCATAAGTAAGCTTGTTATAATCACACAAAATTTTTTTTACGTTACCGTCGTAATAAATTTTGCTGTCTTTTAAAATTATTATTCTATTAAACTCTATGACTTCGTTTATTTCATGCGTTATATAAATAATTGTTTTTTTTAGATTTTTGTTTATTTCAAAAATCTTTTTGAGCAATTCTTTTTTGTTGTCAATCATCGAAACAGATTCGTCAAATATTATATATTTTGATCTGAGCGCTAAAATTCCTGCAATAGCAACTTTTTGTTTTTGACCACCAGATAAATTTTCTATTAATTCGTTTTTATGTTTGATCATATCAACTTTTTCCAAACTATCTTTCACGTATTTTTCAATTTCGTTTTTAGATAAATTTAAGTTTTCTGGCCCAAATGCCACATCTTCACACACAATTGGATAAACTATTTGATCATCAGGATCTTGAAACACCATTCCAATTTTTGATCTGATTTTATAGATATTTTTTTCGTTGCGAAGTTCTAAATTATCTACTAAGATCTCGCCTTCAGTTGGAAGAATTAATCCATTTAAAATTTTAGCAAGAGTAGATTTTCCTGAACCATTTGATCCCATAATTGCAATCAATTCGCCTTCATAAATTTCCAAACTAATATCTTTTAAAACAAAGCTATCTTTGTCATCAAATTTATGTGACAAATTTTTTACTTTAATCATTAGACCTCTTTTTTAAGCTATAAAAAAATAAAAATGTTGTTTTGAGTAAAAAAACAATATGATTTATAAAAAAGTAAAGAACGCTTTCTCAAAAAAAATAAGTAATAAAAAATATAAAAAGATTTTTTATGAATTTCTATTTATAAATAACATTAAATAAAATCTATTTGTCATTACGTTAATACTTAAATTAATTCATTTATATTAAAGGTCGGAAGCATTATTGAGAGCATTATAATAGCAAGAATTAAACCGAGTATAATAGTTATTATTGGCTCTAAGAGTTTTTCGAATCTTTGAAATGTGTTTTCTATTTCATAGCTAAAATAATTTTCACAATCTAACATGGCTTGCGATAGGCTTCCGGTCGTTTCTCCGATTTTTATCATAGATATTAAAAATTTATTTTTCGAAAAAAAATTATCTTCGATAATTGAATCACTAAGACTTTTTCCTGATTTTATTTTTATAATTATATCTATAAAATTTTTATTTAGATAGTTATTGTTAATTATTCTCTTTGACATATTGATACACGATATTATATCGATATGTGAACCTAATGTTATATGCATAATTTGCGCAAATTTAAAATTAGATTTTAATTTAAAAAAATTAAACTTAGATAAAAAACAATCTAAATAATATTTGCCAAGAAAAGTATTTAGAAAATGTTTTATTGCAAAAAGAAGTAATATAAAAATCATCAAAATTAGCAGACTAAATTTTTGCACTAAATTAACACCATTAAATACTATTTGCGTTATTAATGGCAAATTCGATATATCGTTGAATAATTGCATATAACTTGGAATAACAAAATTAACAGAAATTACTACGACGACAATCATCATCATACAAACGATACTTGGATATATCATCGATCTCTTGAAATTATTTTTAAATTTATTTTCGCTGTCATAATAACTAATTAATTTAGAAATAATTTGTTTTAAGTTACCAGATTTTTCTCCGACATATATCATGCTGCTCAAAAAGTCTTGTATCTGATTATGTTTTTTTAAACTTTGTGAAAAAGAATTCCCAAAATCAATATCTTTTATAACTTTTTCTAATATTTTTTTCAAAAGCTTGCTATGAGTTTGATTAGATATAATTCTCAGTGATTCACTGATCGAAATTTTAAAATTAAATAAAAGATAAAATTGTTTTAAAAAAACAAAAATTTCACAATCATTTAATTTGTTTTTTGAAAAAATCATTATACTAATCTTAACACTTGGTAATTTTTTTATTATTATATAAATAGCTTCTGAGTTTTTAATAAAACGAAAAAATTTGGAGTACTTGATGTTTAATAGAGTGTTAATAAAGTTGAGCGGCGAAGCTTTAGGAACTTCGTCGCGTGGTTTTAATGATCAAATAATTTTAGATATATCAAAGCAAATAAAAAAATTACTGGAAAAAAAAACAGAAATAGGTTTAGTAGTGGGTGGCGGAAATTTTTTTAGAGGACGAAGCGCGAACTTAAAAGATGAGACTATAGCAGATAATATTGGTATGTTGGCAACTGTTATGAATGCTTTGTATTTATCCGATGTGTTTAAAAGTATTGGTATTAAATGCAGAATAATGACACCATTTCTTGTTGGATCTATGACAAAATTATTTAATAAAGCGTGCGCGTTAAGAATCTTAAAAAAAAAAGAAGTCGCCATATTTGCGGGTGGACTCGGACATCCTTTTTTTTCTACTGATACTATAGCTGCTCTTCGCGCTAGAGAACTAAATTGTGATGCTATTCTATATGCAAAAAACATAAATGGAATATACGATGGCGACCCAAATATAAATAAAAATGCTAAAAAATTTAAAACAATCTCTTATTATGATATAGTGAAAAAAAATCTTGGCGTTATAGATGTTGCAGCCGCTCACATTTCTCAGAATATCACTTCGATAGTTTTTAATATAAATAGCAAAAATATTATGGAAAAAGTATGTAACGAAAGTGAAGATATTTTTGAATTTGCTACTCTTGTAAAAAACGAAGTAAACACAGAATACTATGATTAATTTAAAAAAACAGAAGATAATTTATTTTCTCGCGCAATTTTTATATAACATGGGAAGGGTATTACCTCATGCTGTAATAACAACTATTTTCTTGAATAAAGGTTTAACAGAATCCCAAGTTTCTTTTGTGCAAAGTTTTTATATGCTAAGTATGTTAGTATCGGGTTTTCCCATCGGAATGTTGTGCGATATTTTTAGTGAGAAAAATATTTATCAATTTGCGTTGGTGTCTATTTTTTTGTCTTTTTATATTATGTTAACTAGTAATAATATTTTTTTGTTGTGTCTTTCAAGAATTTTATACGGTGTTGCACAGATTTCAATAATATCCTCTCTTAATTTATACTTTCCCAAAAATTTAAAATTAAAAAATAAACCGATAAAACCATTTTATGTTGAGATCGGATACGTAAATATGTTTAGCGCTTTAATTGGCGGTACTATTGGCTCGATAATATTTAAGTATATTAATATAAAAATTTATTTACTATCGCTAATATTATTTTTCTTCTCATACGTGATGATTTTTATTGGCATGCGAAGATTTATAAAAATAGATCTTAATATTAAAAAAAAAGACAAAGAAAAAGCCAAATTAAACTATTTTATAAAAGTTTTAAAAGTGATATTAAAAGATAGAAAAATAGTACTAATGATATCTCAATTGATTTTTTTTCAATTGTCTCTAGAGATTTTTTATCGATATTGGGAATTATTATTTAGACATAAAAATATAAGTGTAGAATATTTTGGCATAACATACGGAAGTATGCAACTTCTGTCAATACTAATTAATAATTTATTTTCTATAAATAAATTTAAAATACGTGATTTTTTACTTTTTACCCCCATTACACTCTTTTTTATATTATTCGTGAAAACACGAAATTTATTTTTAAGTCTAGTTTTTTTCTTTTTGATGGCATCAGTATTTTATTTTTATAACAGACAATTAGAATTAAAAATTCAAGTTATCAGTAATCCATTATTTATGTCATCAATAATTTCTTTTTCAACTGCAATGTCAAATATTGCTAGTTTTGTTTTAATGCAAACTAATTCTATGCTCTTAAAATCAAATATCAGCATAGAAACAATTACCTGTTCTATTATGCTTGTATTTTTTTTTGGTTCAGTATTAACCAATTTTTTAGATTTTATTATTAAAAAAAAGAAACGAATTAGTATTAACTAAAAATATTTATGCATCGAATGTGAATAAAAGTAAAAAACAAGTAAAAAATTTTTTATCATGACGGAAGTTTATATTAAGCTAAAAAAATTTTTTGCAATCAAAGAAAAAAATAAAAAAATTTTACTTGATGATATATGCGAAGAAATTATTTGTGATAATAATATACTTAGTAAAATTAAAAATATAGAAATTTATAACTATGATATTAAAGATAAAGAAAAAAAAATTATAAATATCTCGCAAATTATAAAAATATTAAAAGATAAACATAATAAAATCTTTGTAGTAAATATTGGTGAAAAAAATACGATTCTGGACTTTGAATGCAAAAATAAAAGTAAAAATATTTTTTTAGAATTATTAAAAGTTTTTGTTGTTTTTATGATATTATTTTCAGGTGCAATGACAGCTATAATGAGCTTTCACAACGATTCTCAGTTACCAAAAGTTTTCGAAAATTATAAAAGAGTTTTATTTAAAAATAAAAGTATAAACGATAATTTGATCACTATTCCGTATTCTTTAGGATTAGTCTCAGGTATTATATTTTTTTTCTATAAATTTAATAAAAAAGAAATATCTTTTATTGAGAAGCAGATAGAGCTTGAAAAAAAAGATACTTATGATGCGATAGTAAATAAATTCGAATCAGACAGTGATAACTAAATGATAAAAGAATTAATTTTAATTTTTATTTGTTTTAGTTCAGGATTGACTATTTCTAGCGCTTTTGCAGCATTAATTGTTCAGTTAAAGATAATAAATAAATTAATTTTTATAACTAAAACAGAAAAATTTTTAAAACTTTATGAAATAGCATTAATTTTAGGTATATTTTTTGGTGGTATAAGTAAAAAAATTTTTTTAGATATAAAATTATTTGGAATTTTATTTTTTTTATGTCTTGGGGTTTTTCATGGTTGTCTTGCAATGTTATTAGCTGAAGTTTTGAATGTATTGCCGGTTTTTTTGAAAAAAATTAATTTAAAAAAATATTTTAATCTCTTAATTTTATCTATCGCTCTAGGAAAATTATTTGGATGTTTAATTTATTATTTAGTTTTTAAGTTTAAATAATTTTTTAGATTATAATTTAACTATATTTTTAATAGGGTGAAATTATTGAAAAATATGGAAATTCTTATTGATTCGATAAATAAAATAAAAGAGTTAAATAAAATCGCGTTAGAATGTGATAGAGATGTTGATTTAGTAAGTGGAAAATACATAACAGATGCTAAATCGCTTGCACAAATCGTACTGTTGAATTTAGACAATAAAATAAAAATTGTTTTTGAGAGCGACGATGATTTTGAGAAAGTTAGAGAAAAACTTGAAAATATATTTATTAATTAAAAATAAAAATTTTTTTGAGAAGTTATTAATCTATTTGGAGAAGTTTAAATTTGTCAGAATATAATGAAAATAATATACAAGTTTTAGAAGGTCTTGAAGCAGTTAGAAAAAGACCAGGAATGTATATAGGTAGCACATCGAGTAGTGGATTGCATCACTTAGTTTTTGAAATTCTAGATAATTCTGTTGATGAATCGCTTGCTGGGTATTGCGATAAAATAGATATTAAAATCAACGAAAATGGTTCTATAACAGTAAAAGACAACGGCCGAGGAATACCAATCGGAATACACAAAGAAAAAAATATTCCAGCTGTTGAAGTCGTTTTCACTATTTTGCACGCTGGTGGAAAGTTTAACAATAACGGATATAAAATATCTGGAGGTTTGCACGGCGTTGGAGCTTCTGTCGTAAATGCATTAAGTGAATATTTAATAGTTAAAATTTATAAAGATAATAAGATTTATGAACAAAGATATGCTCGTGGAAAAGTAATGCAAAAATTAGAAATTACAGGAGAAACTAAAATATCAGGTACAGAAATTACTTTTATGCCTGATGATAAAATTTTTGAAAATATTGATTTTAATTTCGAAATCTTAAAAAAAAAAGTACAAGAGACAGCTTTTTTAACAAAAGGTTTGAGAATAAATTTAAGTGATAATAGAAAAAAAAATAATTTAAATACTGACAATAACAATGAAATTAATGATAGCGATATTTGCGATAAAAATAATTATGAAGTTAGTTTTTATTACGAAGGCGGAATAATAGAATTCGTAAATTTTTTAAATAAAGAAAAAGAAGCGGCTTATAGTAAAGTTTTTTACTGCGAATCTAATTTCGAAAATATAGAAGTCGAAATAGCTTTTCAGCACAGCGATAGTTTTAATGAAAATATTTATAGTTTTGCAAATAATATTAATACAACAGAGGGCGGTACACATTTAACTGGTTTTAGAATGTCTATCGCTAAAATTATTAATGATCATGCTAGAAAATTCGGTTTGTTAAAAGAAAATGATAAAAATTTAATTGGCGAAGACATACGTGAAGGAATGACAGCAATAATAAGTATTAAATTGTCAGAACCGCAATTCGAGGGACAAACAAAATCAAAATTAGCAAATAGTTCGGCTAGAATAGCTGTTTCGCAGGTTTTAAGTGAGTATTTAAACTATTTTTTAGAAGAGAATCCTGATATAGCAAAAATAATTTTTGAAAAAGCAATGATAGCTGCAAAAGCCAGAAATGCCGCTAAAAAAGCTAGAGAATTAATTAGAAGAAAAACCGTTCTTGGAGATGGTAGACTTCCGGGAAAGCTTGCAGATTGTTCTGAAAATAATCCTGAATTATGTGAAATTTATTTAGTAGAAGGGGATTCAGCGGGAGGATCTGCAAAAAATGCGCGCAATCCAAAAATACAAGCGATTTTGCCATTAAGAGGAAAAATTTTAAACGTCGAAAAAGCTCAATTAGATAAAGCGTTATCAAACGAAGAAATTCAATCGATGATAACCGCTTTCGGAACAGGTTTTCGTGATGATTTTAATCTTAATAAATTAAGATATCATAAAATAATTATAATGACAGACGCTGATGTTGACGGTGCTCATATCAGAACGCTTTTGTTAACTTTTTTTTATAGGTTTATGAGACCTTTAATAGATAATAAAAAAATATTTATAGCGCAACCACCACTTTATAGAGTAGAAAAAAATAAAAAAGAATATTACGTTTACGATGATAGTGATTTAGAAGAATTATTAGATAAAATCGGTACTGACAATTTAAAACCTATTCAAAGATATAAAGGTCTTGGCGAAATGGATGCGGAACAACTGTGGGACACAACTATGGATCCGGAAAAACGTGTTTTATTAAAAGTAACTCTTCAAGATGCGATAGAAGCTGATAATATTTTTTCTCAATTGATGGGTGACAAAGTAGAACCACGAAGAATATTTATAGAAAAATACGCTCTATCAGTTAAAAACATAGACACATAATTTTTATTTAATTATTATTGCTGACCGCTATCATGATAGCCCTTTAATTTTCTACTTCGACTTGGATGTTTTAATTTTCTAAGAGCTTTTGCTTCTATTTGTCTAATTCTTTCTCGTGTAACACCAAAATAATTTCCTACTTCTTCTAGCGTGTGTGGTCTTTCGCCATCTAATCCATATCTCATTTTTAATACTACAGCCTCTCGTTCGCCAAGTGTAGATAAAACTTTGGACATATCATCTTTTAACATAGTATCGTTTGCCAAAGTTTCAGGAGATTTATTTTTAGATTCATCGCTAGCAATTTTATCTTCTAAAGTCGCATCGTTCCCATCTGTTCCAAGAGGAGCCTCCATTGAGACTGGATCTTGAGATATCTTTAAAATATTTACAACTTTTTCAATTGGTAATTGCATTTCATCTGCAATTTCTTGAGGTGTTGGATCTCTGCCCATTTGTTGCAACATATGTCTCATAGTTCTTATCAGTTTATTTATAGTTTCTATCATATGAACTGGTATTCTTATGGTTCTTGCTTGATCAGCAATAGCGCGTGTTATTCCTTGACGTATCCACCATGTAGCATATGTACTAAATTTAAAACCACGAGTGTAATCAAATTTTTCAACTGCTTTTATAAGACCGATATTTCCTTCTTGAATCAAATCTAAAAAAGTTAACCCGCGTCCTATATATCTTTTTGCAATACTTATAACAAGTCTTAAATTTGATTCTGCTAATTTTTTTTTGGCATTATCTCGTTCTCTTTTATTCTCGCTTCTAGTTAACCTAGCTATTTCTAATTCATCTTTTGGATTTAATAAACTTATCTTTCCTATTTCTTTTAAATATAACTTTATAGAATCATTAGAGTTCATTTCCGCAGTTACAATATTTTTAGAAGCAACATTGACGTTATCTTCATCGTTTTCGCTATCATTAGTAATATTAACTTTGTTAACTTTAAAAAATTCTAATATGAGTTCTATATGTTCAAAATCAAGTTCGAATCTATCGAGAGTATTCATTAGATCTTTCTGCGCTAAATTTCCATTTTGTTCTTCAGCTTGTTTGAGCAAACTTTCTATTTTATACAACAATAAATCCTTATCATTTCTCGGATTTAAATTTTCTAAAACCAAACTATGTTTTGATTTAAGATTCATTTTTTGAATCAATTCCTCCAAAGACCATAGAATCGACATTCATTTTTAAGAAAAAATTTCTCTCTCGTGTTAAAGTCATAATTCTATTTAAATCATTAGTTTGTCTTAATTCTTTCACAATTTTTTTTATCTTAATATTTTTTAGTATATCCAATGCTGCTTTTTCTATATTTAAAAAGTTTATATCACTTGATAAAAAATTTGCAACTTTAGATTGTTCTTCGAGTGTTTCAAAACTATTTATTATTTTTAAAAAATTAATCTCATTATGCTCACTATGCATTAAATAAACTGTTTTAAATATTTTTTTGCAAAGAATATTCTCAAAATCATTTTCGTTAAGATAAATTTTCAGTGTGTCACGAATATTATAATTTTTAACTATTAGATTAATAATATCGAATTCAGCTTTATAAGTTTCGTTATTTTTTAAACCTAATTTATTAAAATCATTTTTTTTAGATTTACTCACATCTGTGTTATTATCTTTATCTCTTTGAATTTCTTTATTAATAGAATCAACACTTACATCTGTAATATTAGAAATCTTATGCACATAAACCTCTCTTTGAATGTCGCCAAGATTTAATTTTGACATAACTTTTATAATTTCACGAATAAATTTTATTTTATTCCCAGAATCTTTGATATCATATTTTTTTAGATAAAACATAAACAAAAATTCTATCGCATCGATCGATTTATTGATTTTTTCTTTAAAGTTTCTTGTTCCAAATTTATTTATATATTCATCAGGGTCTTTTACACTATGTAGAAGCATAACTCTTGTGCTTATGTCATAATTATTTAAAATTTTTATAGCCTTAAAAATTGCTTTTAAACCGGCTTGGTCAAAATCAAAACATAAAATTACGTTTTTAAAATTATTTTTAATAATTTTGGCGTGAACACTCGATAAATTAGTACCTAATACTGCGCATATATTTTTAATTCCAGATTGATAAATACTTACAACATCAAAATAACCTTCTACTAATATCAAACTATTGTTATGGGATTTGATCGCATTATCAATGTTATATAAAATATATGATTTTTTAAATATTATAGAATCACGAGAATTTAAATATTTTATATTATGATCTTTCTCTAAACTTCTAGCACCGAAGCCTATAATATTTTTATAAATATCAAAGATAGGAAATATAATTCTATTGCCAAAAACATTTAAGTTATTTTTTTTTGAAACCAATCCAGAATTTAAAATCAAATCTTTATTATATTTTAAATCAGACAAATAATTATATAAATTTTTATTATTATCGCAATAACCAATACAAAAATCTTTTATAGTTTCAACTTTAATTTTTCTTTTTGCCAAATATTTGATAGCCTTGCAGTTATTTTTAAGACATTTAAAAAAAAATTTCGCTGCATCTAGATTTATTTTTAAAAAAATTTTTTTAAAATCATTTTTTTTTTGACCTGAAGTGCTGATTTTTTCCGGCAAAATGTAATTTATACGAGACGCAAGAAATTTAACTGAATCAACAAAATTTAAATTTTCTATTTTCATTACAAAAGTAAAAATACTTCCTGAGGCACCGCATCCAAAACAATGATAAAGTTTTTTTTCGTTACTTACAGAAAAAGATGATGTTTTACTATCATTGTGAAAAGGACATAACCCCATCCAATTGCTTCCGATTCTTTTTAAATTTACATAATCAGAAATTAAATCTACAATATCAATAATATTTACTATTTCGTCCAAAATTTCTTGACTGTAAAAAATTTCTTAATTTACCTCATGAATATAACTTTTAAATATAAAAATTAAATTACGATAGGATATACTATAATTTTTTTTAATAAACTATTTTCTAGTATTTTTTTATAATTTAATTCTTCAAAATTCAACTTCTTCTATGTAGCGCACTCTATAATACTTGATAATTGCTTTATATTTTATTATCTCAAAATAATCATTTATATTTCTTATATAATCATAGATACAATTTTCACATGGATATTTTTATTTCTTATTCGTAAATTTATTTTTCATTTTATTTTTGTTTTGACATTTTGATAGTATTGCTTTTTTATTTATTAATTTGTTGCTGTCTTTTTTTTGTAAATTCAATAAATACATGATATTTTTATAAATATAAATTTGACTACTGTATGTTTTTTGATATCATGTTTGCAAAAATTATGAGAATATCATAATGTTTTAACTTTTGTTTAATCGGAGTAAAAAAATGGCTAGATGTGAAATTTGTAACAAGAGCAATCTAAAAGGTCACAAAATAAGTATCACGCGAAGTCAAGTTTCACGTAGAGCAAAAAAAGTTTTTAAATCTAATATAAAAAAGATTAGAGTGGTTATAAATGGCACTGCTAAAAAGATTAGTGTTTGCACTAGTTGTATGAGAACAAATAAAATTAAGAGAGCTGTTTAAAATAAATAAGAAACTAACCGGGCAAATTCTACTTATCCTGTTTCTATCTTTTGTTTTATATCTACTAGAAAAGAAAGATTAATTTAAAATATAAAATCAATATCTAAAAAATTTTAATAATTAAAACTTGTGAATAAAAAAATATTATACGTAAAAAATTTATATATAGTTTTTGTAGTTAAAAAAAATATTTTGGGGGATTTTTATGGGAGAAGAATATCTTGCAGTTTTGAAGTTGTTAGAACAGGGTAAAATTACAGTAGATGATGCTGAACGTTTGTTTGATTGTATAAAAAATGAGAACAATAAAAAAAATGATATCGATATAAATCAAAAGCTAAAAAAATTTGCAACATCTGTGGAAAATCTTGGAAAAACGGTTGCAGGTTTTACACGGGATACTTTTGAAAATGCGAAGCCAAAGTTAAAAAAAGTTACAAAGATTTCTATTGAAAAAACTTCTGAAGCAATGCATATTTTGGCCAACAAACTAGAAGGAATGTCCGAAAATTTTTGTGAAAAATCCGATATTTGCAATGACAGTGCAAATAATACAGAAAAAAATGCAAAAGATGATTTAAAAAATAATGAAGAACAAAGTATTCAGAAAAATAATTCTATAAAAAAATAAAATATAAAATGCAAATGACTATAGTAGTTAAATTAATAATAAGGTCAGGAGTCTGAATAGGAAATAGAGTCCAAAAATTTAAAAATAAAAAAAAATGAGATTCTAGAATGGTTTATTTATCTTGTAGCTGCTTTTCTTTTAGCGATTTTTATAAATAAATTTGTCATTTTGAATGCGCACGTGCCCTCTGGATCTATGGAGAACACCATTCAAATCGATGATAATTTACTTATTTGTCGTTTATCTTATAAATTTAGTAAACCTAAAAGATTTGATATGGTTGTATTTAAATTTCCTGATAATGAAAATTATTTTTATATAAAAAGATTGATCGGACTTCCTGGAGAAAAAATAGAAATTAAAAACGGAAAAGTTTATGTAAATGATTCTAGAATCGCACTACGGGATGATTTTATAAAATCCGAAGCGTTTGGAAATTATGGACCGTATAACGTGCCCGGTGATAGCTATTTCATGTTAGGGGATAATAGAAATAATTCTCTAGATTCACGGTTCTGGAAAAAAAATTTCGTATCGCGCAAAAAAATTTTAGGAAAAGCAATCTTAAGATATTGGCCAAAACCAAAATTACTTAAATAGCTATAACTAATCAGATTATGATTTATCGAACTTAATAAAATTTTATCCTAAAATTCTAAAAATTGATTAATTAATTTATAATGACAACATAGTTATCTAGCAAAAATTTAAAAAGAAATATTATAATCTAAAATTATTTTAAAAAAAATATAAAAACTAAAGACGATGATTAAAATCAGTGAACTCGAAAAAAAATTAGATCATAATTTTAAAAATAAAAATTTATTAGAATTAGCATTAACTCACAGTTCATTTTCTCATGAAAACAATGAGAGGCTCGAATTTTTGGGTGATGCTGTATTAGAACTTATAATAACTGAATTTTTATTTAAAAGTTTTGTTGATTTTAGAGAGGGAGAACTAACAAAATTACGTTCGAAAATAGTATGTGAATATAATTTAGCAAATCTTGCAAAAAAACTTGATCTGGGAAAATTTTTAAAACTTAGCAACGGTGAAGATAAAAGCAATGGACGTGAAAAAAATTCAATACTTTCAGATACGGTAGAAGCTATTATCGGAGCAATGTTTTTAGATTGTGGTCTTAAAAAGACTAAAAAAATAGTTCTATCTTTGATAGATAAAAAAAACGGATTAAATAATATAAAATTTGAGGATTCAAAATCTAAACTCCAAGAAATAATCCAGAAATTTAGTAAAGAACCGATAGTTTATAAAATAATAAAAGAAACTGGACCAGATCATGAAAAGAATTATGTAGTACGCGCGATTCACAAAAACGCTGTTTTGGGAGAAGGATCTGGAAAATCAAAAAAAGAGGCTGAACAATTAGCAGCTTTTGATTATCTTGATAATTTAAGTAAAAAATAAAGAACTTTTTTAAATATCTTTTTATCTTTTTATTTTTAAAAACTTAATTTTAATTAATAAAAAAGGGAGGGCTTTTCTTATAGCAAGGCGCTGTTTGTATTTTTTTGTATTATTTTTCATTTTAAGTTTAACAGGATGTAATTTATTTTCTGAAGATAATTTGCATAACAAATATCACATAGGAATTGCGACAACTTCAATGGCGCAGAGTGAGGATGCTTTTATGGGTGCTGATTATTTTTTAAAAAAGTATGGTGATACAAAAGATGGCGGAATTGTAGTACATACTGTTTTTCCAGATAATTTTATAAATGAAATAGAAACAGTAATATCGAGAATAACTTTTTTAGCAAACGATCCTCTCATGAGATCGATTATAGTTTTGGGTGTTCCAGGGACAAGTATAGCTTTTAAAAAGATAAAAGAAATTCGTCCGGATATATTATTATTTAGTGTCAATCCTCAAGAAGATCCGAAAATTATTCAAAATATAGCTGATTTTTTAGTTAGTATAGATATTAAAAATCGTGGTAAACAAATACCAGTTACAGCAAAAAGTCTTGGAGCAAAAAAATTTATTTTTTTATCTTTCCCTCGCCATATAGCAACAACTTTTATGTCACAAATTTGTGAAAACATGAAAAAATCTTGCAAAGAAATTAATCTGGAATTTATATATATCTCTACTCCAGATCCACTTAGTGATTCCGGAATTGTTGGCGCTCAGCAATTTATATTAGAACAAACACCACAGTGGATAAAAAAATTTGGCAAAGATACAGCGTTTTTTTGCACAGTTAATTCCGAAATAGAACCTTTGATAAAGCAAATCTCTAGATATGGAGGAATTTTTATAGAACAATATTATCCATCACCAATATCTTGTTATCCCGGTGCTTTTAATATTGACTTAAAAGAAGAAGCCGGAAATTGGGAAAAAATTTTACGCAAAATTGAAAAATCAATCGCAAAAGCCGGATGTAAAAATAAAATAGGAACCTGGAAATATTCTTTTAATTTCAGCGCAATTGCTGGACTAAGCGAATATGCCAAAAGAATTATTAACGGTGAAGCAAAAATAAATTCTTTTGAAGATTTAGTTTTAAGTTTTAAAGAATATTCGTCAAATGCAAATTGGAAAGGCGAATATTACTTTGAAAGCGATTTAAATAAAAAAAATCACGCTATGTTATATCTCGATACTTATATCTTTAATTAATTATTGCTGTAAATGTGATATAAATATAAAATATGTTCAATATCTTATGGTAAAATTGTTTAGTAGTTAAAAAAATAATAAAATAATATATGGCGACATTTTAAAATATAAAATTCTCAGAACAAAATCTCATTTAGTACATTGGTATCTGTATTAGTTTTTCTGCTTTTTTTACAACAGGTATTTCAACTATTTTACCCCTCAGTATGAAAATTATAACAAGTAATCAAAAACCTTTGTACATAGTTTCTATTTTGTCTTCCTCATTATCTTATTTTTTTATTTTTATGACCATCATTACTTATGTTCGCGTCTTGATTTATTCAGCAAAATTAGCAATAGCAGCAAAAACTAAGAAAAACGATGAAAAATGAATACGAGATGCCAGTTTGTATGTCAATGAATAGATAAAAATAGTTAAAAACAAAAATTAAAACATCTCAAACATTTGAGATGTTTTTTTAAATATAAAATCTAAAATTAAAAATTAAAAAATTACACAATCCAAAATAAATTTATAGCCTAATAATCTTTTATAAAAATATTTTCTACTTAAACTATAAAAACAAAAATAAAAAATTAAAACATCTCGAATATTTTAGATGTTTTTTTAATTAAAAACTAAACGATCGCACAACTAACAATAAACCTATAAGCCCAGTGATTTCTATCCAAATCTATAAAAATATTTTCTTTATTTTCGCTGATATCTCTTTTAAAAACTTTCGTAATCATTACGATAGATTCGGCTCTTGTGATATTATCTTGAGGTTTAAAATTTTTAAAGTCATAGCCATTAACAAAATTATTCGATGCGAGTTGTTTTATAACTTTCTTTGCAAAACTATTTTCGATATCTTCGAAGTTTGTATCATATTTTCCTAAAATTAAAATTTTATCTTTATCAGCGTAGTTATTCAAAACATTAAAAATTAATTGAGAAAATTCAGCACGTGTAATTTTTTCGTTCGGATTAAATTTATTTTCAAAGCCTTGAACTAAATTTTTATTTGCGAGATACGCAACAGAATTAGAAAACCAATCTTTTTCGTTGATGTCATTAAATTTATTTAAAGTTTCGAAATTAATTTTAGTTCCATCGTAAGAAATTTTATAAAACATTTGAGCTGCTTCTGCACGTGTTAGGTTTTGATCTGGTTTAAAAGTTTTATTTTCGTAACCATTGATAAAGTCTCGTGTTTTAAAATATTCTGGAGTTTTTATATCGTTGAGTGTGTAAGTTTGAATTGGAAGTGGTGTGGGAATTTCTGGTTGGATTATTTC
>JAISCN010000036.1 GCA_031265515.1 Clostridiales bacterium
ATATTTTATTAATAATAATATTATTATTAATTTTGCACAGAGCTCTTTTCCTACTGATAATTTTAGGAATAATTTTTCTTATTATTGTTGTAGTTATAAAGAAAAAATAGTCGCTTCTCCACTAAGAAACGACTGTTTGTAATAAATTCAAACTGTTTTTTTAAACGGAGACAGCCGTCTAACAACGACACTCGTTATGTATTTATTATATTTAATATTTTTTATTATTAGTCAAGAATTTTTGTAAACATTAAATTCCGTAATTTTATCCTCAAATCATATGCATATTTTGTTATAATAAATAATATAGTTGACAAAAATATACAAATCTTGTATATTAAACTGGAGGTGTGAAAATATGTCCGTATCTACTGTGAATATATCTTTTCAAGAAAATTTATTAAAAGAAATTGACAGTGTTGCAAAAAATGAATCTAGAACACGATCTGAGCTCATAAGAGAAGCAGCAAGATTGTATATTGAACGTAAAAAGAAATGGCAAAGTATATATAACTACGGAGAAAATATTGCATCAAAATACGAGTTTATTGAAAAAGATATTATGAACGAGATAAAAGAATACAGAAAAGAAAAAACAATATGAAAGTAGTAATTGATGTAAATGTATTTATATCTTCATTTTTCTGGAAAGGTAAACCCAGAGAAGTATTAAATAGATCAGTTGAATGTATAGATAAGTTATTTGTGACTAATGAAATTCTTGAAGAAATTATCGAAGTAATGTCTAGACCAAAATTCTACGTAGATAAAGAAGCTATAGAATATTATATAAGATCGATTGAAGAAATATCTAATAAAATAATAGTTAGCAAAAAAATACAAAATGTTAGCAGAGACAAAGATGATAATGCAATATTAGAATGTGCCATCGAAGGAAAAGTAGATTATATAATAACAGGAGACGAAGATCTTTTAGTACTAATCTAATACAAAGAAATAAAAATAGTTACACCGAAAGAATATTTAGAAAAAGTATAAATTTTAAACCAATTCACTCTAGTAGCTAGTTAAAAAAAAAAATCGTCAAGTTTTTTGTGATAAAATAAAAGTTGTTTGATACCATAAAGTTATGACTCAAGAACCAGATGTTGTCCAACAAATCATAAAATTTGTTATATCAAAAATATCTCCTGAAAGAATAATATTATTCGGTTCTTATGCACGAGGAGATAGTAGTAAAAGCAGCGATATAGATATTTTGATATTAATCAAGAATTTGGTAAATGAACGAAGAGTTACAAGTATATTGTACAAAGAGTTATTACAAGAAAACATTTCGGTATCTGTTGATTTTCTAGCAGTAGATTATGATAATTATGAGATAGTAAAAAACAAAATAGGATATATATACGAAACTATAGATCAAGAAGGTAAAGTATTATATGAAAAATGATTATAAAACTTGAATAGACAGAGCAAAGAGCAGCTTAGCAGTCTCAAAAATAAAACTTAATAAAGATATTCTTTACGAAGATTTATGTTTTCAAGCTCAACAAGTGGTTGAAAAATCAACAAAAGGATTGTTAATTTTTTATGATATTGCACCAAAAAAGACTCATGACTTAGTTCTTTTAATAAGAGAATTATCGAACAGAATTGATATTCCTTAAGATATAACAGAGACGGTAATTTTAAATAACTATATATTCAGACAAGATATTCAGGAGATTATACTTCTGTTACGGAAAAAGAATACGATTACGCAGTATCAGTAGCTGAGAACTGTGTAAATTGGGTTAAAAAAAGAATCAAAAATTCTTAATCACGCCGTAAAAATAAAATATATTAAAATATAATTAATAAATTTAAAAATTAGGTAAGATTTAGACATGAAACTTAACGTTCCTTCAAGATACAAAAAAGATATCGAATTAGCTATTAATCTTCTTAAAAACGAAGGTTGTGAATCTGTTTTTTTATTTGGTTCTTTAGTTACGGGAAAGATACATGAAAATTCGGATATAGATATTGGGGTTAAAGGTCTTGCAAAAGAGAAATTTTTAGATGCATATTCAAGACTGTATTTTGACATAGATAGCAAAATCGATCTAGTAGATTTTGATAAAAATATGGACTTTTATTCGATGCTTAGCGAAATAGGCGAGGTTATCCAAATTGGATAAAAATACAAAAATAAAAATTAGCCACGAAATTTTACGAATAAATAAGTTGTTAGTAGACATGAAATATTTTTTAGATTCATTTAAAACAAACTTTCCTGATATTGTAGAAATTACAGCAGCTGCTCAAGTACTTCATTCATTTTATAACGGTATAGAGAGTGTGACTGTATTATTTTTTAAACATCTAAATGAGAAAATTCCTAATAATTTTAAATGGCATAAAACGTTGTTTGAAATGATGTTTGGTGATAACTCGAAAAATATAAGAATCGTAAGAGACGAAATAAAAAAGAAATTAGAGAGATACTTATTGTTCAGACATTTTATAAGACATTCATATAGCTCGGAACTAGATTGGAATTACATGAGTCCATTAATAATAAATTTGGAAGATACCTGGAAAATAATAAAAGATGATTTTGATTCGTTTATAAAAAACAATTGAAAACACTTGATCTCTATTTGGCTCTGTAGAAGATAACATATATTATTTCTGTCCTTTAAATTATTTAAAAAACAAATTTGGTCTAACAGATAGTTAAAAAAAATCGTCAGGGTTTTTGTGGCAAGATAGATATTAAATTTTAGTAGTTTAAAGTTTATTCAGGATATCAAATTATTTTCTCAAATCTTACATGTTTATAATATTTGCTATTTTTACTCAAATTTATTTCTTTTTTATCAAATATTACTTTTTTAATTTTTAATTTAATTATTTCTTCGATTTGCGATTGTAGCTTTATTAGATCGTTTTTAACTATTTCATAAATTATTATCAAACTTATTCCCGTGTAATCATGAATAATTTTATTCCTAAAATTTTTTATTTGGCGTCATTCTATTTTGTTGTACTCGAATTTTAATTCATCACTTATCTTAGTGACGTTTTCTCCGATATTTGCCAATAAATTTATTGTTCCATTAAAATTCATCTGATCATTGATTTCATAAAATTCTTTGGGAGAATTTATTTTTTCAGTGTATTTTCTTATTTTCCCAATATGTTCCAGTATATTTAGCAGATACATCAAATCATTTTTTATATCAGCTAACATATTTCATATCCTTTTGAGCTCTGTATAATACTATTGGATTAGCATATTTCTTTATCATTATATCAACATTTTTTTGAAATATTTTTTCGAGATCATTTTTTAATCCAATTAAATTCTTTGAATCGAATTCATCTAAATCTATATAAACATCTATATCGTTTGCTGTTTCTCCACGTGCAAAAGAGCCAAAGATTCCAATCTTTTCTAGTTTGTATTTTTCTAGAATATTTTTCTTTCTTATAACTTCTGCTAAAGTTTCAAAGTTTTCTATACTCATAGTCTATATTTTATGCCAAATCAAATTCAAAACATATTTGTTTTTTAAATAAACTCTTCTATCTCCACCACAACAAAATGACTATTAACATCTTCATTAATACTTATAGTCTTATACTTTTTATTATTATGTTTTATATGTTTTGATTTTCTTCTACTTCTTTTATTTTTAGATCTTTTATTTTTAGATATTGAGACGGTCTGAGTACTTTTATAGTTGATTTTTTGTAATCTTTTACATTTCGTGTTACTATAAAATCTATTTTATTCTCAATAGCTGTGTAATATTGTACTGCATCTTCAAAATCACTAAATCCTGACTCTAGTGCTTTCTGTATAATTTTATCGTTAACATTCAACACATTTAATACTAATCTTAATTTTTTAAGAAAATTAATAGCTGTATCGTGATTTTTTAATTTTCTTTGTATATAATAAGTGTTTGTGAAAATGATGCTTGAAGTATATCCTTCGTATTTGCCATGTTCCACTAAATTTATTAATCTTATCGAATCATTTACATCATTATCGATTGATTTATCTCGTTTGATAGAAATATCCAAAATAATATCGTTATCAAAGAAAAGTTTTTCAGTCATATATATTTTTTCACCAATACATCAGTCAAAATTTCTTCGTAATTTATTTCTCCTTTTATCCTAATCACACCAACTAACTCTTTTGTTATCGGACCGAGAGAATCGTAGCAAGTTTTTTTGACAGTTGAAGAAGATATTGAAGATAAGTAATCTTCTACTAATTTTGATACACTTTTTTTTTGATCTTTTGCATACTGCTTAGCTTTTTCTATTATATTTTGATCGATATTTAATGTTAACTTATTATACACATCTACACCTCACGTAATAATATAATATATATTTTACGTAACGTCAATATATGTTCACTTTTATCATTTAATTATATCAAATAAAGAATCAAAAATTCTTAATCAGACCATAAAAATAAAATATATTAAAATATGATTAATAAATATTAAAAATTAGGTAAGATTTAGACATGAAACTTAACGTTCCTTTGAAATATAAAAAAGATATTGAATTAGCTACTAATCTTCTTAAAGACGAAGGTTGTAAATCTGTTTTTTTATTTGGTTCTTTAGTTACAGGAAAGATACATGAAAATTCGGATATAGATATTGGGATTAGAGGACTTGCAAAGGGAAGATTCTTTAGCGTTTATGCTCATTTAGACAGAGTGCTAATCAATAGATTCGATCTTGTGGATTTTGATTTACATAAAGGTTTTTATATTCTTTTGGATTCATTAGATGAGGTGATTGAGCTTGGATGATAAACTAAAAGCAAAGGTTTTGTTCGAAGTTTCTCAGATAAACAAATTACTTAGTGATAGTGAGCCTCTATTAGTTTTGTGTAATTAGTTTTGTGTAATATAAAGATACCGGATTTTGTTGAGATATCTGCTGCTGCCTTAATATTACATTCATTCTATAATGGAATTGAAAATATTTTAGTTCTGATATTTAAACACTATGATGGACAATTGCTAAAAAGTTATAAGTGGCATGTAGAATTGTTAGATAAAGCATTTATGTCCAAAGAAAATAGAAAACAAATTTTTAACATTGAAATAAAAGAAAAATTAGAGGAGTATTTAAAATTTAGACATTTTGTAAGATATGCTTATGGATTTCAATTAGATTGGGAAAGAATGGAGAAATTAGTAAAAGGAGTAAAAATTTTTTGGGCAACTGTAAAAGAAAATATCAATAATTTCATAGAAGATAGTCAAAACATTTAAAATTAGATCACACCAATTCTCCAATCTCCACCACAACAAAACGACTATTAATATCTTTACTAATACCTATAGTCTTATACTTTTTATCATTATAAAAAACATATCTAAGATCATTTTTAATAAGATTAGATCTAATTTTAAATCCAACAGATATAATGTTTTTCTTTTGTATCGCGTTATTTAATCTACGTTGAAACCAATATTATAATTTTACTGACTAATTTTAATTATCCTATGTTTCGTGATTTAAATTTAGTTTTTTTATAGCCACTATATCAACTACTTTCATTATAACTTTTATAGATTATTTGACTTTTTATATCTTAAATTATTATTATTATTGTATAATTATAATTAATAAAATTGAGGGTGTTTAGAATTTTACGAAGCCCGCAAGAGAATATTGTCATTGAATATTTTTCTAGTGAAGAGTTTGATGGATATGTACAAGAAATAGAATCCTTAAATAACCAAGAAGAAAAATTTCGTCTCCTTTGCGATTTTGTTTTTGGTGAAGAAGTAAAAAGAGAAATGTTGATACATTTTATAAATAAAACAGAAGAAAAAGGAAAGGTAGTAAAATGTGCAAATGAATTACCATTTTATAGTGCTCTGAAGGCAGCATATGAAGGACTAAAAAAAATTCTAACTAGAGCAAAATTAGAAGCTAACGATTTTGTAAAATTATCCGAAGGTACAAAAATTTTTACTATTGCTAAATTTTATTTAAAAATGACTTCTTTGCCATTTCGAATTCGCCCTGTGACGCCTCCTCCTCAAGAAAGAGAGGTTTTAATTCGCAAAAATCTTAGCGGCGAAGGATATCTCGATACTTTAACGAGATTAGTAGAAATGAGCTCTCGTAAAACTTCTAAAACTACAGAAACTATAGAAGATAAGACATTTGATCTTATTTTAGCGACCTTAAGAAGAATAATTAATGATATTTATGATCATTTATTGTGGTTTAGGCGTACAGGAAATGCAAGAGATGATTTGTTAGATTTTATATGTGAAAAAGTACTGCAGTTGTTTAGTTCCGGGAGATTTATATTTAATGATTATATGAGATTATCTGGACACGGAGAAAAGTTTAAAAGTTTAGTCGAATTTATGCAAAGTACAGTAAAGGATGTTAAATTTTTAGCAAAAGGAAGAAGGCCTGAAGAAGAACCACAAGAATTCGGGGACGAAATTCTAGAACCTAGAGTTTTAAATCAAATTATGCGCTCGATTTGCGAATTTCTTTCTAGTAGAGAAATTCATCGTGTTATAATAGCAATGCGAGAAATAAATGAAGAGTCTTTAGAAGTAAAAGTTGCTTACTTAGAAAAAAATTTTTTTTATGGAATAAGAGGATTAGCTTATCTTATAAAAGCGAAATCAATAGAATCAAAAGAAGCTGTTTTGTCTTTCGCATACGAAAAGGTAAAATATGTTCTTGGTGCTTGCCATATTGAACCTGAGGATTTTGTAAGATTAGCTATAAATAGAGAGCTTTTTCATATCGCTGAATTATTTGATAGAAAAGTAGATGAAAGAGCATTTAAAGGTGGCTTACCGATGCCCCCCCCCCCCCGATTTTTCAGTAAAACCAAAAGTATCAGGAGCAAGACCACCTGAACCTAGATTATATGCAAGAGAAGTAAAATCAGAAGTAAAACCATCTGAGACTAGAAGTCTTGAGGCGCGGATACCCATTCCTCCAAAAGATTCAGTAGAACCACAAGTGTCAGAAGTAAAACTAGAAGTACCCAAACCTGATTACTCTAAGCTTAAAAGGCTTGAAATACATATTAAATTACTTGATAGATTTAAGAAATTGTGTATGGAAATTGATTTAGCTGATGCTCTTATTCCTGGTGCCGTGTTTAGTATTCTTGATGAATATGAATTACTTTTATTCGAACATTCAGAAGATTCAAATGTTATTAAGTTTGTAACTGAAAAAGCGCTACATTTACTTGATGTCTCGTTGTGGGATATATCACGAGGTACACCAAATGAATTTATTAGCTACGACTTAGATAGATTAAGCCGTATTCTTCGCCGTGTTACGTTTGCCTTTGAACAATTAAATAGTAGTAGGTATCATAATCTTAAACCAATAGTTTATAAGGGATTTGTAAAAAAAATTTCGATTAATTATTGGAGTTGTTTATTATCTTGCGTTTATACTACAGGTGTTTATAATAGCGAAGTTGCTGCACTGACCGCATATATTTCTGATGCATTATCAGATTTTAGTATAGAAGAAAATGCAGGTCTTTTTAAGTCTTGTTTAGAAAATTCAGCAAATGCTGTTATTATTTCATATAAATTACTAGCATTTTCCACTCTAATGGAAAATTCACCAGAAAATACAATAGTTGCTTATGTAATCAGCCTTCTAAGTTTTCGTTACACAAGCGAAGACGTGGAAATAGCTATACATAATAGAGAAATGATAATGAACCTTTTATCCCGGCTTTCATACGAAAATCTAAAATATGTTTTGACTTATCCTGGAGTAAATCCAGAGTTGGGTTCAAGATTCGCGTATTTCTTTGGATATGACATAGAATTATTTACACCAAAAGTTTGTGTTTTGAACTATTTTCAGGGCGATGTATTTGCTTATTTGATAGATAGATTTAAAGAAATATATGATTGTAAAGAAATCGTGGATAATTTCCTAGGTAGTTTGGAACTATTACTATCCAAAGATCATGAAAATGTAGCCGGAGTAATATTGGAAAAATTACCAGTTTTACTTAATTATTCATTATCCACTATACCAAATGAAGTGGCTGAATCAAGTAATCTTTATCATCTTATTACGTTTATCTTAGCAAATTTTTTTAGTGGCCAGCATCTTAATGTTGAACAGATAATTATTCGAGAATTTATACAAATTATTCTATTGTATCATTGGGTTTGTTTAATTGGCAAAGAGTTTAAAGATATGGCATACGTGATTTCTAATATATTAGTAAGTCTTGATTCACAATTCTGTATAAAATTTTTTTCGGGTCTTTTATATAATCTTCGGTTGGATGTTGAATTTGAATCGAAAGTATTAGCATTGCATAATTTAATAGAATCTTCGCCAGAAAAGATGCAAGTTGCTTATACAATAAGTACTATTATAGGATTATCACAACAAACTTTTAGTGAATTAACACGACAAACCTTGTGTAATACGAAAGAAATAATGAAACTTTTATCTCTATTTCCGGATGATAACATAATATATATCTTTACTTATAGATTAGTAAACCCGGAGTTAGCTTTAAAACTTATGGATCTTCTTGAGCTTCTCGGGCGACCTCTATTAAGATATGATGAAATCGAACGCAATTTACTTGATCGTCTAGACACAGAACGCAGGGTTTCAAGGTATGATATAGGGGCAGATCGTATTCTTAATTACTTTTCGGGAGATGCATTTGATCATATTGAAGAAACATTTGAAGAATTATATAGAAGTAGAGATCAACATAAATATCCTGGATTTAAACTTATAAGTGTTTATCTAACTAGATTGGAGTCGTTAGCATCCGAATGTTGCAAAGTAGAAGATGAAAGACACGTGGCTGAATTAATACTTAAAAAACTAATGATTTTATTTATTAGTTTATTTTCATATGAATTCAATGGTTTTAGTTATGTATCAAATGAATCGGACGAACTGCGCAATGTTCATCGCAATATTATCTTTATATTAGCAAATTTTTTTAATGACAGATTTCCTACTCTTAGACTAATAGTTTACCCGGAATTTCTAAGAACAATTTATTTATTCTATCCGAATTGTTTAGCCTGCGGGAAATATGCAGATGTGGTACGTGCAACTTCTGATGTGTTAGAAAGTCTTGGTCTAGACTCTTGTGTGAAATTTTATTTGAATCTTTTAATCGATCTTCGGTCGCAAATTCCTCTTAATGATGAATCTAAATTGAAATTGTCAGCATTATCTAATTTAACTTCAACAAAATTTGCGCCAAGAGGGGTACAAATTGCTCATGCAATAAGTACTCTTATAGCATCGCAATATTTTAGCGAATTAATACAACAAACCTTGCGTAATACGAAAAAAAATACGAAAAAAATAATGAAACTTTTATCTCAATTTTCGGATGCTGAAAAAATACATATTTTGACTTATAGATCGACAGTATTAATAAGAGTAAACCCGGATTTAGCTTTCGAATATGCATCTATCCTTAAATATAAAAAGAAATTATCTGAATCGGCTTTTCTCGAACTCAAGAGCAAATTATTACGAAATATAGCAACAGAGATATCTAAAATACCAGAAGCAAGTGCAGTACCAACAATACCAGAAGCAAGATCAGAAGCAAGTGCAGTATCAGCAATACCAGAAGTAAGTTTAATGCTAGAAAGATCAGAAGCAAAAGTTTCAGATTACGATGAAATAAAAGCCGGTGTTTTAAGTTACTTCCAAGTTGAAATATTTGATGATTTGATAAATGAATTTAAAAGAATGCCTAAATATAGTAGTTCATTTGCTGGCGAAAAACTTAGTGATATAGATATTCTTTTCAGTGAGTTAGAATCACCATTATATGAATTTCTTATGGAAAGAGATGAAAGAGATTCGCTCGACATTGTAGGCCCAAAGTTTGCTTTCAGATTTATTGATTTTGTTGAACTTTTTATAGGATTATCTCCATCAATTCATAATAGGTTAGAGATCAAATTATTTGCTGCTTATCTGGGCCCAGAAAGCAAATTTTCAAAATATGATATACAAGTAGGTCGTATTTCTAGTTATTTTACAAAGAATACATTTTATTATCTTATTGAAATATTTAAAGTATTATGTAATTATAGTGATCCGCGTGAATACCCCAACTTCACGCATATAATCGCTTCTCTAACTACACTGGAGTCATTAGCATTTGAATGTTGTAAAGTAGAAGAAGATAACGGAAATGTGGCTAGATTAATACGTGATAGACTATCATTTTTGTTTACTGTTCCACTGACGGATGAACGAAGTGAACCAAATGAGCTACTTAATTTTCAAGGCTATTTTGAGTTTATATTAGCAAATTTTTTTAATGACGAATTTCCTACTTTTAGAGCAACAGTTTATCCAGAATTTTTAAAACAAATTCATTTATTTTTTCCGGATTGTTTAGCTGGTGTAGGACGTGAAGTTGTGGCACGTGCGAATTCTGATTTATTATCGAATTTTGGTACAGATTTTATTGTGAAATTTCATTTGGATATTTTATTTAATCTTCAGTTGGAAGTTCTTATTGAACCTAAATTGAATCCTATTCTTTATGCTACATCTGTAATAAATCCTAATTTTGATATTAAATCTGAATTGAAATTATCAGCATTATTTAATTTAATGGAGTTTTCGTCAAAAAAGGTAAAAATCGCTCTTGCGATAAGTATTCTTATTGCAACATCAAGACCAGATATTAGTAAATTAACGAGGAAAATTTTGTGTAGTGAGGAAGCTATATCAAATATTTTATCTAAATTTGATAGTGATGATATTTTTAGAATACTGAGTTTTGATATATACTATACTGGAGCAGTAAGCCAAAAATCAATTTTAAAATTTTTACCTACCATTGATGAAAAATCCGTAAAATTGCTTAAACCGGCAACTCGTATTGTGAGTTATTTTAAAAGTGAGAAATTTAGTGCTTTGATGGACAAATTCAAAGAAGCATCTAAGCACAGTAGTTTAATTGATGGTGTTGGCCGTGAATTTAAAAGTCTTTTTTTAAGTGAGTTAGAACCACTATTATCTGAATATATCAAAAGTGAAGGTGAAGAAAATTTAATTGAAGTAGTGCGTATTGAGTCATTATTTTTACTAAATAATTTATTTTTAAATATGCCAGTTATATCAGATAAATCAAGTGCTTCTCGAACCAGAAAATACATTCAAATTTTATTAGCAAAATTAAACAATGAAGAATTTCCCAATCTTAGATTAGTATTTTGTCAGGCACTTTTAGAATATATTTGGTTATTTAATCCTGGTTGTTTAGAACATGCTAGAAAATATGAAGCTATAGCATGTTCGATTTCCGATATATTATCAAATTGTAATCTAGAATCTAATGTGAGACTTATTTTAGGTCTTTTGAATAGTTTTAAGTCTGATGCTGAGTCTGAATCAAAATTATCAGAATTATTTAATTTAATGCAATTTTTATCAATAAAAATGCAAATGGCTTGTGTGATAAGCATTATTATAGGATTATCAGGACAAATAACTACGAGAGTAGAAGAATATATGGTGAGTTTTTTATCTAAATTTTCAACTGTTGATTTAATGCGTATTTTTAATTTTACTATAGATGAATCTACAGTAGCCGTGGCAAACTCAAGGTTAGCTTTAAAATTTATGAGTTCTGCTGAAGTTTTTTCTGCAGATGAACGAATTTTGTTTAAAAAAGTTCAATTAGCTGCATTATCTCATCCAGAGCTCTCCTTTATGACTCAAAATTCCTCTGAGAATGGTCCCATGAAAGAATACTATAATGATTCAGAATTTCTCAATTATGTACATAAATTAAATGAATGGACATTAAGCCAAAACGCTCGATTCCACAAAGACCAAGGTCTCGTTCATATAATTCTAAGCGAATCTTTAACAAAAATGGAATCAATTCTACAGGATTTTTTTCAAAAAAAGGAAATCAATTTTAAATTTACACTTGATTTTGCTCGCAAATGTCTATTGTTTTTATTACATATTCCGTTGGATCCTAATAGTGATTATACAGACTATATTATCTTAGATATTTTATCCAGTGAATTAAAAAGACATCCTAAAATTAATAAGGTGATTTATTCGGAATTTTTGATTAGCATTATAATTATTTATCCTGGTTTTTTCTTACGTAAAGAACATATGTATTCGGGAAAGGTAGCTAATATACTAAACAATTGTGGTGAGACTTTTTTTGCTAAGCATTTCGTACCCACAATTTATCAAAATTATCCGGAACCAACTAAATTTCGTTCGTCATTTTTATTATTATCTTACTCAATACCAATCTTTAACAGAGGAACAATACGAATAATTCCACACTTGAGCAAAGAAATACAAATGATTTTTACGGCAACCCTTATTAATTTGTACGCAATAGAAATTTATGAAAACAGAGAAACTTTCCCCGAAAGGAAAGAAAGAAATACAAACGTAAATACTTTACCAATAATAAATCTTATACATTCATTTCAAGATGATACGGATAAATCACGTGCTTTGACTTACGATGCTCTATTAAAATACCGTGATCAGTCAAAACAAAAATATGTTGATGAAGAGTATTTAAGATTAGTTTTAAAGTTTGCTTACTGTTTTACAATTGAAAGTGTGAGATTAGAAGTAGAAAAGTGGGTAAGAGTAAAAAAGGGAATAAACACATATGAATGGAATCAATTAAAAGAAAGAGCTAGAAAAAAAGTCCAAAGAACTGAAGATCAGTTTGATTTTTGCCCACTGTTTTGAAATTGAACATTTAAGATCACCTGTAAAGGATAAGTAAGACAATAGTGATTAAAAAAAAGAGCTGAAAAAATTGTACATTTTATTTTAGATTCTAAAGAACCAACTCTAAGCTATGAAGTAAGATACTCTTCGTTAAAATTATTATTTCCAGAAAAAGTTGATGAGTTATTTAAACAAGCAGAACTAGATGCAAAAAAAAGATATGAATCTTATAAAAAATTAGCTAATTTTTA
>JAISCN010000034.1 GCA_031265515.1 Clostridiales bacterium
TTTATGGAGCCGTCGCTAAGATCTTTACCTGGTAATCCGGAAACTCTTATATTAAGCAGCAGAATTAAAGACTTTGAACAAAAAAAGAGAGAAAGTAGAGGCAAAAGCAAAACAAGCGAGCTAATCTAAACGATAGATAAAAATTTGATTGTTTTGGTTAAATTTATTTGAGTTATTTTTTTGTTTTTTTAATTTTACAAAGATAATTTGAAAAAAGACTAAATTTTACGAGAGATCATACAAGATTGCTTATTAGCTATAGATTAATTTTTTATATTTATGACACAAATTTTTATGATGTTTAAAAAACTTTCCTGTGTATTAAGTCTCTTAAAAAATAATATAAAAAATTAATTTTAGTATGGCTAAAAACTTATTTAAACTAAAAAAATATTATAGAAAGTAAAGGTTATTTTGTTCATATAACAAAAGGACATAAATAATTTTTTACTAACTGTTTTGCTGAATAAACGGCAATAAAAAGTTTATTGTAAGATAGCTAAAAAATTCACTCCAGTAATTTTTATTGTGCGTGTCTTTATTTTTTATTTTTTATAGAAAAGTGTGATTTTTCTAATTTTAATATCTTATTCTCATTCAGTATTGTGTGATACAGAATCAACTTATATTTTGGTTTTTTTATATCTCCGAGTTTCTTTCCTAAACGTTTTATCTATTGTTAAATATTTTATAAATACAAATAGCTTCGTTTAATTCTGAAATTTCTGCACTCATTTTTAATTTCTCTTTATGATGTAGAATCAATAAATTTTGATTAATTTATTAGAATTCTCGTTCTCTTCTCTTTTATTTTTTTTTTTTTTTGGAATTCTTTCAATCACTTAATTTTATCTTATGATTTTTGTCATAAAAGCTAAAACAATATTCATAATCGTCATACTACTAAATTTTTGTGTGATTGATTTGTATCACAATCATTGCTAATTTCTTTAGACTTAAATATCTACTTTTTTTCCAATGTTGAATCAGTATTCTGGTGTTCGAATATAAAAATCTATTTTTCGTGATTGTGTCTCTTAAAACTTGAAATTCTATGTAAATAATTTTTTTAGTTTTTTTATATTTAGTATCTAGAATTGCTATTTCTTATATTTATCTTCTATTTTCTAATTTATTAATTTCTGAAAAAGTTTTACAACTTTGATTCTAGACAGTCTATCGTTACTAAAATTTAAGATACTTTCTAGCAAGCTTTTAACATACTTATGTTTTTTTATTACCGAAAATTCTTTTAAAAATTAGATCGTAGCCGGAATCATTTTTTTGTTATATAAATTATTTATTAGCTTCTAAACTTATTTGCCGCGAGTTGCAAAATAGTTATAAAATAATTTTTGAAAATATTTTTCTTATACATAAATTATTGTGTTCATCGAATTATTGGCTTTTTACGCGTAGTACAATATACCTAATTTGTTAAGAAATATAAATATAAGTCAAATTATATTTTTTTTTGAGATCTCTTTATATTTACACCTAAATTTTTAAATTTACCGATTATATTTTCATAACCTCGATCTATATACTGAGAGTTAGATATATGTGTTACACCATCCGACGCTATACCCGCAATTATTAAAGCTGCACCTGCTCTTAAATCACATGCGCAAACTTGTGCACTACTCAGTTTTTTTACTCCATTTACTATCGCAACACCGTTTTCAAATTTTATATCCGCCCCAAATTTCTTTAATTCGTTAATATATTGAAATCTATCGAACCAAATTGAATCTGTCACTATACTTGTATTTTTTGTTGTTGCCAGATAAGCTGTCATTTGCGGTTGTAGATCGGTTGGAAATCCCGGATATGACATAGTTTTTATATTAGTTCCAATTAAATCTTTTTCATAAGCGTCTACTTTTATATAATCATTTCCAGTTTCAATCTCGCAATTTGTCTCGCGCAGTTTTGCCGAGAGCGATTCTAAATGCTTAGATATAACATTCTTAATACAAATTTGACTTCTAGTTATTGCTGCGGATATCATATATGTTCCTGCTTCTATCGGATCAGGCATTATACAATATTCAGTTCCATGAAAGCTTTTTTTTCCTATTATTTTTATTTCATCTGTACCGGCACCTTTAATTTCAGCACCAATTTTATTTAGAAAATTAGCAGTATCTACTACATGAGGTTCTTTTGCCGCATTTTTTAAAATAGTTATACCTTCGGCACGAACAGAAGCCAACATCGCATTGATTGTTGCTCCTACGCTTATTACATCGAAGAATATTATTTTTCCAGCTAGTTTGATAGCTTTTACATCTATAGCACCATGTTCTATAGACATCTCAGCACCTATAGCCTCTATCGCTTTTATATGTTGATCTATTGGCCTAACAGAAAAAGCACAACCACCTGGTAAAATTACTTTTGCTTGTTTAAATCTTGATAAAAGAGCACCAACAAAATAATAAGATGCACGCATCTGATTCAAATATTCAAAAAGTAATTCAGATGAATTTACGCTATGAGTATCTATTTCCATCTTATTTTTATTTTTATTTTTAAAAACACATCTAGCACCAATTTCTTTCAGAGCTTTTATCATTATTCTAACATCTTCTATATCAGGTAAATTTTCCAATATACACTTATCATTGGCTATTATACACGATGCTAAAATAGCAACAGCAGAATTTTTGGCTCCGCTTATAAAAACTTCACCAGATAATTTCTTTTGACCATGGACAACAATTGTACTGGACAAAATACTACTCCCAAAACAAACTTACACAAAATTTATTTTATCAACAAGAATATAAAAATATACAACCAATTAAAAATATATAATAACATAAATATTCGTCGATTTTATTTTTTATATTGCACTTAAAATATATTTATATGCCCAATGATTTTTATCGATATCCGTAAAAATATTTTCTTTTAAATTAATCTCTCTGCCAAAAATTTCGGATATTATAGCAACTGCTTCGGAACGTGTTATATTTTTGTTTAAATCAAAATTTTCTTTTATAAAACTTTTTGTAATATTTTCAACAATTTCTATTAAATCTAATTGTCTTTCGTCATCAATATAATTTGCCAAAGTATTTGAAATTAAGTTGTCGAACTTTTCGATGGTAATTTCTCTGTTAGGTTCAAAATAATTACTTCTAGTTCTAATAATTTCTCTTTGCAGAAGATAAGAAATTGCAAAGCTGTACCATGATTCTTTATTTATATCTACAAAATTTTCTAAATTATTCAAATCTACCTGTCGACCATCATAAGTTATTCTAGAAATTATTTGAACAACTTCAGCATTTGTTATTTTCTTTTCTGGTCTAAAAGTTTTATCCTCATATCCTGATATAAATGGACGTGTTTTCAAAATATCAGGAAGTCCTAATATTTTTGAATTTGAATTCTGAATTTCTGTAGAAAAAAAATTATTTTGGACTTCTTTAGAGAAAAAATTATCAGGAATTAATATATTACTATTCATATCTCTTGAATAATTTATAAATTCACTTTTTACGTCTGCAGAGAAATTTAAATTTTCATCACTTATTTTAATATTTTTATATTTATCAACTGGTAACCATATAACCGCAGATATTTTGTCAACTGGAAATATATCCTTTATATTTTTTATACTAAGCGACAATTCTAAATTAGCTTTTTCTATAAAACTATTTAAAATATTATTATCTATAGTATTAGCAAAATAACTATAGTTTCTCCATTGACTTCCCTCTATGTTTTCATAAATTGGATAACTTACACTTATTTTTTTATTTCCTGAATACAAATTAGGGACATAAACTGGATAAACATTTATAGTATTATTTTTTGGATTAGGATTTATTTTTCTAACGAAATCTTCTCCGTCAGTCATATAAACTGATCCGCCACAAATTTTTACGTAACTATTTTCAGAGTCATATATTTTATTAGACTTAAAATTAGAATTTTGAATATTAGTTTTAGATATCACAAAACCGCTGTTGATTTCTATTTCAATCAGATCATCATTTTCATTTTTATTATCAGCTATTTTGTTTAGACCCATTCCTCCAAACGCAATCACTAATGGATTACTTTCTTCGCTTCCAATCAGAATTTTAGAACCACCAATCGCAACGTTTCCATCTAAATTACCAACTTTGTTTTCTGCAAAAACTTTAGAATTTCCGTAAATATTTATGCTGTTGTTATCGGATTTTTTGTAATTACTAAAACCGATAGCATTAGCATCTAATGAACTTGCAAAAACTTCAGCATTATCAAAAATATTTATTTTGCAATTTTCTTTTGTGTCAAATTCGTTGTTCTCGTTTTTCCCACAGATTGCTATGCCATTTTTTTTATTTATGGCAACCAAAAAAGCGTTATCTTTTATATTAATTTCTTTTATAGAACTATTATTTCCGGCACCAATACACGATCCACTTTCATTTGATATGGCCAAAATTTTAGAATTTCCTAAGATATTTATTTTATAACCCTTTGATTTAACTCCACTACCAATACATGATTCTAAACTACTTGATTCAGTTTTTACATTCGCATTGTCTTTTATAATTATTTCGCTTGAAACGCTATTAAAAGTGTTGTAGGATCCCCCTCCTATACATGAACTGTAGTGTGATTGTAATTTAATATCTGCATCATCTTCTATAATTATTTTATCTATCGAAGATGAAAAAGCTCCACCTATGCAAACTCCATTCGTTGTTTTTATGTTTACTTTTGAATTTCCACCTACATATATTTTTCCACCAGTTAAAAATAAATCTTTGTTAATACTATTATCTACTACAGATAAATCGCTATTGCCTATTCCGGCACCAAGTTTACGATCATCAGTTTCTATATTAATATTAGCGTGATCATTTATATTTATTTGTCCAGCAGTTTCTTTACATCCAGCGCCTATTATAGCACAAATTTCACTACTTTTAGAATTATTAGATCCGGCGTTTAAAGTTCCATCGCCAGAGATTATCAAACAATTTCCAGATGGTACTCTAATTGCACATTCACCGAACAAACTATTCGAACCAATTAGTTTTAAATTTACACAAGCACCGTTTTTTAAATATATGGCATCTTTATTATTACTTTTGATATTTAAATTATCTATGACTAAATCTAATGGGGTAGATACATTTTTATTGTCACCATCAATTATAATTACATGATCAGATTCTTTGTTATTTGAATTGTTTTTGACTACAATTCTATCTTGCGATAGAAACATTTCTTTTCGAACACTTTTATTATTAACTATAAAAAACTTATCTTCGTCCATAAATTTTATTTCGACATCGCTTTGCGAAATATCATAACCATGTTCTGAAATATCCACAGCATAAACTTTTTTACATAAATAATTAAATCTTAAAAAATTGTTTTTATAACCAAAATTTAAAGTTATCAAAAATAAAAAGCAGATTAAAAATTTACTTAATTTAAATTTATTTTTTCTCATGAAATTTACTTCTCCTTAATTAATACTCTTTGTTGTAGATTAATTAAAAAACACGCTATTCAATCATTTACAACAAAATTTTGTTCGTTTTCAGTAAGTTTTTTGTATATATCTTTTATTTTAGAACTACATTGGCCTATATCCAATTTAATAAAATAATTGTCGTTTGATTTAATTGTCCAAACGGCTTTTACAGTGTGTATAGCAGGTTTATCTTCAAGATAATTTTCTTTTACTAGATTTTCGATTATCAAATCCGCAGATTCCATTTCAATTATATTATTCAAATATTCGTTTTCATACATAGTAATAGCGCTATTTATAACGCGAGCAGATTGAATATCACTTCGCAGTCTTGATTTTTCAAGAACATTAAAAAAGCTTGGAACTGCAATGGCACTAATAATGCTTGTTATTGCTAAAACTACTACTAGTTCAATAAGTGTAAAACCGTTATTTTTTTTTGCATCGTTATTTTTAAATATTTTAAAGTTAAAATCAGATATATCTCATCACAGCTTGTATTTATTACCTGAAGTTATTTATTTCAACTTCAGAGTTAATATATCTTGTGTGAATTTATTTTTTTTATTCCATCAAATTCTATTTTCTTATTAAGAAATTATTTTTTTAAAATTAATTTTTATGCAAAAATTTTGTGCTTTTAAAATAAATTAAGCTTGAGTTAAATTAATTAAGATAAATATTAAAAAATATAAAATATTTCTGAACTTTAGACCTAGTCATACACATACATTTTTTTCTCTATTAATAAATTGTCTTAGTATGAAAAAAATGGGTGAATTTTAAAATGACTGATCAAAATTATCAGAGATATTTTGTTGATTTACAAAAAAATGATAGCCAAATAATTTTCGGAAGATGTAGATTCGAAATAAAAGATTTTAATTTGAATGTGCATGTATGGTTAAAAAATTTAGAGCAAGGTTTCTATGATTTTTATATAGTCACAGAAGACAATTCTATAAAGATAAAAACTATAGAAACAGATAAATTTAAAACAGCTCAATTCGATGCTGATTTTATCAAAGATAATATATTAGATTCAAAAATAGATATAAAAAACTTAAAAGCAATCGTAATTACCTCAAGAAATAATAAAAATTCTATTATATTATCTGGCGAAAAAAACAAAAATGTAGAGAGCAATTGGAAACAAAATTTTGTAAATAAAAAAAGTATTGAAAAAGATACTAGTGAAAACAATAATACTTCTGAAGAAATTATATCTAAAAATAAAATAAAAAATACAATCGAACTCAAAAAATTCAAGATGTTATCAAACAACAAACTAATTGATAACAATAAAAAAAATATAAAATATTTTAAAATTAAACATGATGATATTTTTTTAAACAACAAAAGTAATAGTCAGAAATATGATAGTAAAACTCCTAGTGATATTGAACTTGCAAAAAAAAATACTTTAAATATAAAGAACAATTTAGATATTAATGTGACAAATGAGATAAAAGAAAACACCTGGAAGAGAACTACTTTAAATAATGATCTAAAGAGTTATTCAAAAAAAGATAAACAAAACATAAATACTAAGAAAATTAAAGAAGACAAAAAAGAAAACAAAGACATAGATAATAATAAATTTTATGAACAAAAATGTTCAGAAAAAAAACTCGAGATCAGAAATTTTAATTTAAAAAAAAATACAAACGAAAAAGAAATAAATTACAAAAAAATCAAAAAAAATAACGAGATTAATAATATAGATTTTATTTTTAAATATAATCCGGAATTTATTTTTTGTGAGGATCAAAAGAACCCAGAAAATTTAAATTTGTCAGGTGTAAAGTGGCATAAATTATTTATTTATGAACTAGTTTTATTTGAACTAGATTACTTTTTTATTTCGCACAATCCGTTTCTTTTGTGTAACTATTTTAAATACAATCATTTTATATTAGGTTGTCACGAAGAAAACTTTGAAAAAAAATTTATAATAGGAATGCCTGGAAAATTTGATAGAAGAAATAAACTTTTAGCAAAAAAAATAGGCTTTGAAGAATTTAAGAATTATAATAATAAAGAAAAAGAATTTAACGAAAATTTTGGATATTGGATAAAAAAAGTAAATTCCAAAAAAAATTTTATCTTTTAGTTTTTTAATTATAAAAATCACTCAAGAATTAAGTTAGTTAATATGTCAGCGAGAGGATATATAGAATTTAACGCTTCTTCTTTTGTGTTTGTTTGAGCGCCGACTTCTATTAATAAAGATTTGGGAAGCATATTTAAACTATAACGATATGGTTTTATATAAACTTTGCGCATTAAGTCAGGATAAATTTTATTGGCCAACACTTGAAATTTAAAACTAAACGCCAAGTTATTTTCGATATATTTATTTGATAAATAATCTATTTTTTCTAATTTATTATCTTTTTTTAATCTACACAAGCCATTAACTAACATTAGTTTAGCCGTTCTCTTTTCATTTAAATTTATTGACATATTTTTTTTACTATCAACGCCGTCTCTATGTATATCTATAGATATTTCTATACTTGGATTATTTTTTATTATATTATTTACGTTTTCTTCCATTCGATCGTAAGCACCGCGTTTGTCAGCTTTACCATCGATAAGATCATATCGTGATATATCGTGTATTGTTTTTATTTTATATTTTTTATTTAAAATATTATTTAATTCTCTACCTAAACCTACGACTCCATCAAAAATATTTTCTTCGTTACTGTCACAGAACATTTCTGTGGAATGCGTATGAAAAATTAAAATTTTGGGTCCATCAGTTTTGATATCAATAGCAGGATTAAAATCAATAATTTTTTTTATATTTAAGTCATCACATGTCAATTCTGTATTTTCATCACATGCATAAAAATTTTTTTTTAGATAATCTAGATCATATAAATTTTCTAAACCCAGACTAGAAAAATTTATTTTGTTTAAATTATTAGATAAATTAAAAACTTCTTTATTTTTTTTGTGTTTAGATTTTGAGGATTTATTTTCTATTTTTTTTTTATTATTTTCTTTGTTTTTATAAATTAAAAAATTTTTATTATTATTAAGATCAAAATTTATGTTGCTGCTATAAAATGGTAAACAATTGCACAAGAATACTTCATGCACCAAAGAATTTGTTTTAAATAAAAAAAAAGTGAGTATAATAAAAGATACAGCAACTCCGTGTGCGCCAAATTTTAAGATTTTATTTATATCATTAAGCATTTTTGTTTTTCCGTTAATAAATTATTTATCTATAGCTAATTCGCATTAAAATTATTCAAAAGTATTTTTTTGTTATTCTTGACAAAGTAAAGAAAATCGCTAAAATAAGACGGAGGTGTGCAGTTGTGGCGGAATTTGGTATACGCGCTAGACTAAGGATCTGGTGGTGAATAAAATAAACCTTGGGGGTTCGAGTCCCCCCAACTGCACTGTTTTTTAAGATTTTAGCTGAGTTCTTTAGTATTGTCCGTTTGTTCATACTATTGGGTTGTAGCCAAGCGGTAAGGCACCAGACTTTGACTCTGGCATTCGAAGGTTCGAATCCTTCCAGCCCAGTTTTTTCGGTTTTTTGATGGGCTGTCGCCAAGTGGTAAGGCAACGGACTCTGACTCCGTCATCGAAGGTTCGAATCCTTCCAGCCTAGCTTGTAAATATATAACTAAGAATATATATTATGGAGGATTAATTTATTAAAGATGAGTGATAAAAATAGCGATAAAAACGAGAAAGATATAAAAAAAAGTAGCAAAGATGATAATGATTTAAATGATAAAAGTAATAAAAATCAAGCTGTTACTTTCGCTGTTGTTGCGTTGGCTGTAGTAGCTATTTGTTTATTGTTTTTAAGTTCGAGAAAGAACAAAGATAATAATTCTAGTTCTTCCCCTGATGCGAGTGGAGTAGTTGATGAGTATAGTAGTGTCGACGTGAAACGTTACACATTTGAAGAAGATGAATCTAAATCTGAATATATAAAATTAGAAGGGCTAGATGATGTTAGCAAGCAAAAAAATATAAATGATGATATAGAAGAGTTATGTCTTTGGTGGACAAAAAAATCAAATAATTCAAACAACGAGAATGTTATCTCTGAAGTAAAATATTGGGTTGTGAAAGATAAATTCTTAAGTGTAATAAATGAAGAAGAAAGAGAATTTGGAGGAGCTCATCCATATAAATTATGCAAAACAAGAGTGTATGACTTAACAACGGGAGAGAAAGCCGGAAAATTATCTGATTTTGTTAATTTGAGCGATGAGTTTAAAAAAACATTAGCTACGAAGACATTTAAAAAAGTATATCCTGAGGGCGAGATTGAGAATCAAAATGATACTTTGTTAGAAAATTTTAAAGATGATTTTGATAGTTTTTATTTGACAAAAGATGGTTTAGGATTAGTTATCGATGGCATGATTCACGCTTTAGGTGATTATTGGCGTTTTGAAGCTGAATATAAAGATATAAAACCGTTTTTGAAACAAAATTTATTTTAATTTATTTAGTTTTTGATAGCTTCTGAAGTTGTACTAAAAATTTAAAATATCTGGAGATATAGATGCGTAAAAAGATGATAATTGGAAACTGGAAAATGAACATGACTCCTAATGAGTGTAAAAGTTATATAAATTTTATAAAAAACAAAATAGATGCAGCTTTAGAAGATAACGATATTATTTTATGTGTGCCTAGTGTAGATTTTATAGACGCCTTAAAGTGCGTCGAGAATACTAAAATAATGATTGGTGCACAAAATATATATTTTGAAAAAAAAGGTGCGTTCACTGGAGAAATTTCAATTCGCATGATTAAGGAACTTGGAATCAACTACACGATACTTGGTCATTCGGAAAGACGAAATATTTTTTCAGAAAGTGAAGAATTAATAAATAAAAAAGTCCGTGCGGCAGTAGAAAATAGTATAAATCCTATCGTCTGTATTGGAGAAAGTGAGAAACAAAATTCTAAGTTTTCTGCTGCACGATTTATTAAAATACAAACAGGAAATGTTTTTGTATCGATTAATACACAACAAGCGAAAAAAATAACAATCGCGTATGAGCCTGTTTGGGCCATAGGAACTAAATCAACACCAACGTTAGAACGAATTCAAGAAGTGTGTTATGAAATTAGAAATAATATCGTAAATCTTTATGGTCAATTAATTTCTGAGCAAATTAGAATTATTTATGGTGGAAGCGTAGATTCAAAAAATATTAAAGAAATAATAAATTTGCCAGATGTCGATGGAGTTTTAGTTGGAAGCGCTAGTATAACGCCGGAATTTATATCAATTGTTAATTATCAAAAAACATAAAATTTTTGATTGAAAAAAATAATTCTTTTATATTTTGTATAAAATTAATTATCAAGGATTAAAAGAGTAAGTATGTCAAAAAAAACTATTTTATTAATATTAGATGGTTTTGGTTTAAGCGATAATATAAACAACAATGCTATAGCTATTTCTAAAACTCCAACATTGAATTATTTTTTTGAAAGATATCCTTGGTCTAGATTAGAAACTTCAGGACTATCAGTTGGTTTGCCGAAAGATCAAATGGGTAACTCAGAAGTAGGTCATTTAAATATAGGCGCCGGACGTGTTGTATATCAAGATTTGACTCATATAAATAAATCTATCGAAGATAAATCTTTTTTTAAAAATAGTGTTTTATTATCGACTATGAAACTTATAAAAAAAAATAATAATTCTTTGCACATTATGGGTCTATTGTCTGATGGTGGTGTGCACAGTCACATAAGTCATTTATATGCGCTTTTAGATTTAGCGTCTAGATATAAATTAGAGAGAGTGTATATACATGCTTTTATGGATGGCAGAGATACTTCTCCTCATTCTGGAAAGTTGTTTTTATATGAGCTAGAAAAAAACACAAAAGAAAGAAATTGCGGTAAGATCGCTAGCATAATTGGAAGATATTATGCAATGGATAGAGATAATCGTTGGGATCGTATAGAATTAACTTATAAAACTTTAACGAACAGTAGTGAGTATGATTTTGATGACTGCTATTCCTGTATAAATTATTTTTATGATAGAGGCATAACTGATGAATTTATAAATCCAAGTATAATTATTAAAGAAGCTCGCATAAAAAAAAATGATAGCATAATTTTTTTTAATTTTAGGCCAGATCGTGCTAGAGAGATAACTAAAGTTTTTTGTGACGAAAATTTTGATAATTTTGATCGTAAATATTTAAAAACGAAATTTATATGTTTCACTGATTATGATATTTCTATAAAAAATAAATTAGTCGTTTATCATAAGCAAAATTTAAATAACACTCTCGGAGAGTATATATCTAAAATTAAGTTAAAACAATTAAGATTAGCTGAAACGGAAAAATATGCTCATGTTACATTTTTTTTTGACGGTGGAAAAGAAAAAATTTTTGAAAATGAAGATAGAATTTTAATACCTTCTCCTAAAGTTGCTACGTATGATTTAAAACCAGAAATGAGCGTTTATTTAATAACTCAAAAATTTATAGAACAAGTATTAAATTTTGATGTATCTATAGTTAATTTTGCTAATTGCGATATGGTAGGTCACACTGGTAATATGACCGCGACCGTAAAAGCAGTCGAAGCCGTTGATGATTGTCTTGGAAAAATTTATAATTTTGTAAAATTAAATAATTTAAATCTTATTATATGTGCTGATCATGGAAACGCTGAACAAATGCTTGATTTTAGTACAAAAGAAATCTTTACGTCTCATACAAAAAATCCCGTACCATTTATTTTTATTAATACTAAAATTAAAAAATCTCACAAAATAAAAGATGGTTCTCTTTGTGATATCTCCCCAACAATACTAGATTTAATTGATATATCTAAACCGATAGAGATGACAGGCAAAAGTCTAATATAATTTTTAAGTTTAAATTTAAATATAATGTTAAACGTTTATTTTAAAAAAATGATATGTTTTGCGTTCTCAAAAAAAATATAAAGCATAAATTACTCTTGAAATAATTTTTTTGGGAGAAGATGATGTTTGTGATAAAACGAAATCAAATTATTATAGCGGCGCTTGTAATAATGGTAGCAGTTGCTGGTTATTTAAATTATCTTGATGGCAATAACGAAGACAATGAAATTAGTTTAAATGAAGATGGAGAAGTTGCAGCAATAGTACAAGATAACTCTTTGCCAGTAAATTTTAGCGTAGATAGAGAAATAAATATTGAATCTGATAATAATAAAAAAAATAGCAAAAATAAAAATTCTAATAAAAATATTAAGACAATGAGTAATGACAGTGATGCGGTGTTTGTAAGTAATAATAAAAATAATTCTTTGAGTATAAGTAATTATTTTGTTCAAGTAAAATTAGACAGAGATCAAACCCGTGCTAAGGAAAAAGAAATATTAGACGAGATGATTAATAATAGTAATATAAGCACTAGCAAAAAAAATGATTGTATAGATGAAAAAATTAAAATACAACAAAGAATGGAAAAAGAGAGCGCTGCGGAATCAATGATAGAATCACGCGGATTTAAAGATGTTTATGTTAGAATAGATAATAACACTGTAGATGCCGTTGTTAACAAAGAGACTTTAAGCGATGCAGAAATTGCTCAAATAGAAGATATTATTAAAAGAAAGACAGGATATAGTGCTAGTCAAATTAGAATAAGTACTATAAAAAAATAGTTTAAAAAATTTTTAATAAATTATTTTAGCTAAGATCAAACCACAAGCGGGAGCAATTTTTTGAGCAAGACTTCTATCTTGTGATTTGATAATTTTTTCTAAATTGCTAAAAGACTTATGATTTATGTTATTATCTATAATAGTTGCCATTATTATTCTTATCATTTTATATAAAAAACCATCTCCGGTAATTTCAAAGATTAAAAAATTATCTTTGCTTTTAATTTTAAAATCAAAAATCTCTCTTATAGTCGTAACTTGAGAAGAATTTGCAGCACAAAAAGTTTTGAAATCTTTTTTTCCAATGAAGAGATCAAGCGTGTGATTTATTTTATTTATATCAAGCTTTTTTTCTATATGCCATGAAAAATCTTTAAGCAATATATTAAACTTCGGCGAATTATAAATGATATATTTATAAGTTTTTCTTATGACATTGTATCTAACTTGAAAATTATTGTTGACTTTTTGCGCGCTATTAATAAATATATTTTTGGGCAGAATGTTATTTAATAACAGTTTTGTTTTTTCTAACGGAAATTTTAATTCGCAAGATTTTAATTCAAAAGATACTTTTTGATCTAGCGCATGTACTCCAGCATCTGTTCTGCTTGCAGCAAGTGTTTTTATATTTTTTGAAAACAATTTACTTAATCCGTTTTCTATAGTTTCTTGAACCGTTTTTGCTTTATTCTGTCTTTGCCAGCCGTGATAATGAGATCCATTATAAGATACACTTAATAAAATTTTGATAAAAACACCATCACATAATAGATATTATAAGAATTCTAAAAATACTTTTAATTTATGTTTTTTAGTTTATAAATTTTTTTATTTTTTATGTAAAAATTCGAAATTTGTATTTTTGTTTTAGTTTTATCTTTTTTTAGATAATAAAGAAGTTTCTTTTTAAAAAACATCTTATCATTTGTTATAAACTTAGAGATATATCAATATATTTTGCTTCGGAAAATATTTTTAGTATGATAAAAACCTAAATCAAATCGTAGAAAACAAAAAACAAAATGATTTCTAAATAGTCTAATGTTAATAGCAATAATTAAAAACTTGTTTAAAATAAAAAAATAAAATCACGAAAAATAGGTGGTGAAAGGTGAAAAAAATTTGTATTTAACTATGTTAATAGCAATAATAATTTTAATTATAATTATCACCGCAATATATAGCTTTAAAATTATAGATCAAAATAAAATAAATAAAAATAAAATTCTAAAAGCTCAAGAAAAAGCAGATGAAATATTAAGCAATGCTCAAGAAAAATTAAAAATTGCAGAACAAGAATTATTAAATGCCAGTTTAAAATCAAAAGAGATATTAAATGACGCTGATTCTAAAAGAAAAGAAATAATTATCAACGCTAAAGAAGACTGTCTAAAACTTAGAGAAGAAATAGATAAAGAATCCAAAAATAAAAGTTTTGAACTAGAAGTTTATGAGAAAAAAATTTTTCTCAGAGAAGAGGCGTTAGAAAAAAAGAGAAATCAAATATATAACAAAGAAGAAGCGTTAGAAAAAAAAATAAATGAAACAGAGAAAAAAAGAGCTGAAATAGATAATATATTTTTTTTAAAAAAACAAGAACTTGAAAGAATATCGCAACTAACTCACCAAGAAGCCAAGCAAATTATTTTAGAAAAAGTTAGAAGCGAGTGCATTTTGGATGAAATTAGAATTATTAGAGAATCAGAAGAAAAAATAAAATTAGAGTCTGATAGATTAGCTCTAGATGTAATAAAATCATCACTGGAGAGATGCGATGTTAGTCATATAGCTGAAACTACTGTATCTAGCGTGGTGTTACCAAATGACGATTTAAAAGGCAAAATTATTGGTCGTGAAGGTAGAAATATTAGATTGTTAGAGAATCTTACGGGTGTTGATATTATTATCGATGATACTCCAGAAATAATTGTTCTATCGTGTTTTGATCCTATTAGACGAGACACAGCTCGAATTGTACTTGAAAAATTAATTTCAGATGGTCGTATAAATCCAACTAGAATCGAAGAATTATATCTTAATTCTAAAAAAGAAATAGAAAATATAATAACTACTGAAGGAGAAAGTACGTGTTATCAAACCGGTGTTATGAATTTAAATATAGAACTGATTAAATTACTTGGCAAAATGAAATACAGAACTAGTTATGGTCAAAATGCATTAAGGCATTCTATCGAAGTTTCTTTGCTTTGCGGTTTAATGGCTAATGAACTCGGTATCGATAGCACATTAGCTAAACGTGCTGGTCTATTACACGATATTGGAAAATCTATCGATCACGAAACAGAAGGTTCTCATGTTGATATCGGCGTCTCGTTATGTAAAAAATATGGTGAGTCAGATTTGATAATTAATTCTGTAGAGGCTCATCATAACGCGGTTGAACCAAAAAGTGTCACCGCAGTAATGGTAAAAATTGCTGATACTTTATCAGCTGCTAGAATAGGTGCTCGTCGTGAAACTCTAGAGACTTATATAAAACGTCTTGAATATCTCGAAAAAATTTGTAATGAATTCGAAGGAATTAAAAAATCATTTGTTGTACACGCTGGTAGAGAATTAAGAATCATAGTAATACCAGAAAAAATAAATGACTTAGAATTGCCAATTTTAGCAAAAAACATATCACGTCGCGTTGAATCAGAAGTTCAATATCCTGGACAAATAAAAATAAGTGTCATTCGTGAAATTCGTGCTATTGAATACGCTAGTTGAAATTTTGTCTTTGCCTTTATGAATAATCTCAACTCCACGTCGGATCATTGTAAACCAATCCCTGCATAGGTTTCGCCTCAAAATTTTGCTCTTGTTTTTGAGATCTCTTAATAACTAATGCAACTATAGTTGCAATCAATAAAATAGTTAGAGACGCTATTGCCGGAACTAAAAAAGCTGCAGATTTTAAACTTAATTCCATTACTTTTTGTGATAATAAAATTGCTAAAGTAGCTGTTGCTACAGTACCCAGAATTCCTAGTGCGATAAAAAAATATGAAGCAAATTTTATTTTGTCTTGTGTACTATAATGATTGCGACTTGGAATATACGTAAGTAAACCAAAATCTACATTTAACAAACTCATTAATCTTGCTTCGCTGATCTTTACCGTTAATATAATTTCTGCGTTGCTAGCGACACCGTTCCTAGCTTCTTCATATTGATCTTTCAATGTTTTGTTTATTACTTCGAGTTTTTGTATAACACTTTTCTGTTTCTTGGAAAAAACTCGACTTGTACGAGCGTAATTTAACATATATTCAAATGTAATCGCTACATACATTTTTTTAAAAAGAACCGTGTTACTATTATAAATAGAATTTGATGTACGTTGCTCAACAGTAAAAAGATCTCCGAATAATGAATGTTCAGGTATACCTTTAATATATCTAATCATAGGATCCCAATGGTCAAAAATTTCGGGAATTGGATATTTGTTATTCAATATTTCTTCAGGAGTATATTCACGAAAATCTGTTTGTGATAGATCCATATTTATTTTTACTTTTCCCATTTTCAAATTTTATAAATTTATATAATTTAATTATACTATTATTATTGTATTTTTAATAAATATTATTTTTAATAAATTTTAAATAGAAGAAAAAAATCAAGAGTTAATGCGATTATCACTAATCAAAGTATAGATAATCACATGAAGTATTATTTTTTTAAATATTTATGCAAGAAACATTTCTCTTACACCTATAACAAAAAGAAAAATACCAAATATCTTTTTTAATGTATTAACATTCAAACTAATTGCCATCATTGTACCGAAATAATTTCCAATAAGCGCAATAAAAATTACTTTTATAAATATCTTAAAATCTATATTTTTATTTTTAGTATTAATCATCGAACTTATCAAAGCTGCAGGTATGTAACAAATTAAATTCATTGTCTGCGATGTTTTTTGTTCGAAATTTAAAAAAATATCTAACGCCGGTATTAAAATCATGCCGCCTCCGAAACCAAGTCCGGTTATAATTCCAGAAACTAAACCGATTAAAATTATTAAAATAAACGTCATAAAATTATTTTAACTGCTGAAATTATTATTACTGCTGCAAAAATTTTTTTCAGCCACGAATTATTAATAGTATTTAAAAGCTTTGAACCTATAAAACCACCGATTATCTCTCCTAAGCAAATAAACATTACAGTGTTAAAATCTATTTTATTATTGTTTTTTATCATTAAGTAAGATCCTACAATACAAAGCAATAAAATTATAAAAGTACATGTCGCGTGTGCTTTTTTTTCTTTTAAGCCAAAAAAATTTTCTATAAACAAAATTAAAATTAAACCACCGCCGGCACCAAATAAACCGTTTGTGAAACCAATTAGCAGAGCAAACAAAGTCAAGAAAAAAAATTTTTTTGTCACAGAGAAATTATTTCTAGAAAGGAAAAAAATATTCAGTTTTCTGTTTTTTATTATGATGCTTATCGATGAATACTATCAATAATAATTAATCAAAATATCTGTTTTTTAAAATTTAAAAATAAAAAGTATAAAAACAAACATAAGAAAAATATTAATAGTATCAAATCAAATAGACTGAAATTAATAATCATAATAATACTAATGAAAAACATAACTGAATCTTCTGAGAATAATTTAGAGATACAACTGGTTAAAATTTAATATATAAATAATGACGTAAAATAGCGTGTAGAAAAAATTATGTTGCACAAAAAAATTAAATTGCGAAACTGATTTTTAAATAAAATTTACAAGTTTTTTAACGAATAAAAAAAATTATATAAAATAGGGGAATTTTTTTTGGTATTACTCAGTATTTTTATAATGTTAATTCAAGCTATATATTTTAATAACATATTTTGTGATCAAATGAGTAATGTAAAATTGTTCGAAGATGTAACTAATGAAATGACTGATTATAAATTTTGGATTTCTAATATGATTAATCCTGATGAGATAGTCTTGTCTTCAGAAGATATATTAAAATTTAATAAAAATATTTTGAATGATAACGAAACACTTGTAAGAGATTTAAGAGATTATCCTGAGAAAATCGATTTAAATTTTTTTTTGGATAGATACGTAAATTTAAAATTAGATAATGATTTGTATTTTTTAGATAACAATAAAGTTAGCGATGAGTACATAAAAAATATCGAAAAAAATATTGTTGTCCCTGGCAATTCAGAAAATATCATTAAATTAAAATATGGTATTTGTGCAAGATCAGGAGATCTGAGAACTCTTCCAGAAAGTGAAATCTTAAAATCTAATAATCTAAAAAATAATGTAGTACATGATTTTTTTCAAGAAAGCAGAATTTTAGTTGGTGAACCGCTTATTGTTTTATGCGAAAGTAAAGACAAAAATTGGTATCTTGTAGAGAGTAGTTATGGCTATCGCGCTTGGACACTATCATATAATGTTGCTATCTATAAAAAAAAAGATGACTGGCTAAAAAATTTTGAAAATGAAAAGATACTCATTGTAACTGGCAACAAATCTAGAACTAAATATGATTTGTATAATCTTGAAATCAGTGAACTTGAATTAAGTATGGGAACAAAATTAAGATTATCAAATAATTCTAGTTTCTATTCGCATAATGTCATAATTCCAACGCGTGACAATAACGGTTTCTGCTTGGAAAAAAATGCTGATATATCAATTAATAAAGATACGTCTATAGGTTATCTTAAACTCACGAGAAGAAATATATTGAATTTAGCATTTAAACAACTTGGAGAAAAATATGGATGGGGTGGAATGCAAAATTCCGAAGATTGTTCTTCATATGTTAAAAATATTTTTAGATGCTTTGGTTTAATATTACCATCAAATACACGGACACAAAGATGTATCAAAAATTGTTTAATAATTAAAGATTTGAGTTTAGAAAAAAGAAAAAATGTTCTAGATTTAACTATGCCGGGCAGCATTATCTTATTCGATGGACATGTTGGAATCTATCTTGGCAATTACAAAAAAAAAAATTATTTGATTCATGATTTTGGACGACCAGATGTTATGTGTGTTTGTGTAAGTTCTTTCGACGTGAAATGCTCCAACGGAAAAACTTTAATTGAAATTTTAGATAGAATTTTAAAATTTTAGAGTTTTGATTTCTAGTGTAATTACATATATCTTCATCAAAAACAAAAATTATTTTTTAATCAAAGAAATAAAAAAACTCCAAAAAATATAAATAAAAAATAAACAACATACAAAATAAAAAATATTTTTTCGAATAAAAAATAAATTTTTGTAGAAAAATATCTCTGAATTGTTTTCAACAAAAGGAGATAAATATGAAATGGTCTACAAACAACGTAGTTTTGAGAGAGAGAGAGAGAGAGAGAGAGATTTACTTTTCGTAATATTTTTTCTCTTATCTTTTTAACTTTTCTTTTTATTTTTTTATTTAATTTTAGTGAAAAAAATATTTTTGCGGTAGAAGGATCGTCGCCGGATCATGATCCTTATATTTTTAAGTTTGAGGTTACGATACCTGATGGAGATGAAACCGCAAAAACTTATTATGTTCCAACACAAGGACAAGTAGGTGGAAGTTTTAATGATTATAACTGGAATGTTGATTGGGGAGATGACAGAACAGAAGAAGATATAAAAAGAGAAGAAAGCGATCCTGATCCTAGCAATTCCGGAATAAAACATACTTATGAAAATCCCGGATCATATATCATCGCTTTAACA
>JAISCN010000038.1 GCA_031265515.1 Clostridiales bacterium
AGCCTCCAAGATTGGAGGTGAGTGTATAAAAAAAATACTGCTACAAATTCTAGTCAATGTTTTAGAAAAAACACTAATAGAAGTTGTGCAATATATTTTTAAAAACTTTAAATAACCGCGCTTCTAAGTAGGGTTATTTGAGTTATTGAAACAATTTTTACTTGGAGCTAATCGTCTAAACAAAAGCCACACACAATAGATTATATTAAATAAAATTATTTCTAGTCAAGATTTTTAGTTTAATTTAGAATCAAAAGTCCCATCGTATCAATAAAAATTACAATTTGCAGCCATAAAAGTTATATATATAAAATTAGTTGATGAGTACTGTGACGCACTTTAGTTATTTTAAATATTTTTTATTTCTTGAAAAAATTGTTTTTTTGTAAAAAATATGAATTAAAGTATTAATATGAGATAATATTGAAATATAAATTTTATAAATATAAATTAAAAAACAATCTAGAGGTTTTTATGCAAAGACAAAGTCATAGAGACATAGAAGCAATCCAAGTCTGTGTTTTTAATATAAAAAGTATTATCGATCGCGAATTTATTGACGTTGGTCAAGGATTTAATAATTTGCACGGCGTTTTGCAAGATTATTTTTTTTTTCGTCGTTATATGGATATTAAAAGTATAATTAGTGTCTTAGAAATACTTAACGTTGATTTTGGAATTAATGAGTCATCAGCAAATATAACTCGTTTATCTATTATATTTAATAGGCGCGAATTTGGAACGGAATCAATTAATCGTAGAAGACCAGAACTTGATAGCGTCGATGATTTTATTGTGCCTTTTTTTAATGAAAATAAACTAATGCCGTTTGGCATGGATATAACACAAATTCTCAATATTTCGTTTACAAATCGCACGTATATGACACCAAAACAAAAAAGAATTGTAGCGGAATTCTTTAAGAGAGAAGGCTATTATGTACGTACACATGATTTGCGTTTTGGCGATGAAGAACAGATTGATCGTTGTTATACTTCTATCTTTCGTTATCTTAGCTATAATCGAGAAAGACGTTCGGATGATGATCTAATAATAGATGCAATTGGATATACGTCAATATTTGTACAACTAAATTATAATCAGTGTATGGAAACATTATTGTTTTTTAAAAACAATAATCTTATAAATCTCGATAATCCTGAAGTGTTAATGAACTTATTTATTGATATACGAGCTATTTATAATCTCGAAAATGTTAATTTAAATTTCGGATATTTTCAATCAGATGCAAATACATTAGGAGATTTTGTTTGTCAATTAATGATGAATCACAACCAAGTTAGAAAATTTGTAAGCTATCTTCAAGAACGAGGACGAACTGAAGTTGAACTTAGGCCTGAAGCAACAGAAACCTTATTCGGACCAGAACATAGAAGAGCATTATCCGAAATATATAATTCTAATTATAACGTTAATATTTTTGCAAGTGTGTATGACAGTCTTCAATTTTTGCCTAGTATAAAAATGGTAAGTATTGTAGAAAATGTGTTTAATAGTTCAGAGAATAAAACAGAATTAGCTCACTTAGAAACCCTAAGAAATTTTAACAGTTCGATACAGGAACTAAAAAATGGGATAGGGCGTAATACGCAGCTTAAAATTTTAGAAAGAAATTTAAATACTATTATAGAAATTTTGGAGACTTGCTTGAGAACAGATATACGTAATTTGCCTAATTTATTGCGTTTACGAAATCTCACTATTGAACAAAAAACTGTTCTTATTTGCGAAATTATTAAACAAAATGCTGATCATGCAAAAGATATTAGCTTTGTACCATCGTTGTTTGTTTTATCTAGCTATTTTAACAAATTACCTGATTCTTTATTAAAATCAGAATTTGAAAATAATTCTATAAAAATTTATTTAGTAGCCATTGAAACTGTTCTAAAAAATCAAGATTATACATCGAGTGGATGTATTGCAATTCCAAATCAAGATCATTTTCTTTCTTTACCACTTGAGAGTAAAGCACAAACACTCCGTTTAATTATGCAATCGGTCAACAGAAATCCAAAAAATTTTAGAGTACCCTTTTTAGCACAAACAGATAAACTTTTAGGATTTGTAGAAAAATTTATACAAAATCCAGAAGTTCCAGAAAGTGATATTTTAGATTCTCTCAAATTTTCATTAACTATCGCACAACAACAAAAATATGATTTTAGACCTGATATTTTTTCTAAAGAAATAACAAAAGGAAAATCTTTTTCGTCTCTATCAAACAAATTTAAAATAGAAATAATTAATTTATTTCTTTCGCGTGTTGTTGCAGATATCCCAAGTTTTACAAAATATAAAAGAAATATAGAAGATATTCTAAAAGTCGGGCAGAGATTGGCAACGGACCCTATAAATTCAGAAATTAGCGGTTTGCCTCATTTTAGAGATTTACTATTATTCGTAGTAGAACAAATAAATAAAAAACCACCTACTTTAAAACCAAAAATAGAAGATTCTAAACGAAAAAGCAAAAGCGCTTCATTAAAACAATCAGATGAAGAAGAAGAATTCGAGTTCGAAGAATTTTCATAATAGATAAATAAACTAATATTAAAAATAGATATATTTAAAAAATATTTAAAAAATAAAAACAAATTTTTGATATAAAATTGTTAAAGTGTTTTAGAAAAATATTGAAATTTTGTTATCAAAATTAATATTTAATTTAAAAAAATAATTATTATTTTTTGTTTAACGGTATTAAAATTTTGTGAGCAATGTGATTTGTTATATCAGATCAAATATTTTATAATTATGTTTATTATATTTTAATTTGAATCGCATTTATGTCTTTGTATATTATTTTTTTACGAGAATTAAAATTGAGAATTAAAATTTTGATAGAAATCTAGGTTAATTTTTTTGGAGGGTTTTGCCTTGAGAAAGTATTCTAAGGCATTGTGGTTTTATGCAATAACATTTTTAATTATATTTATTTCTTATGCATTTATTAGTTCTTTATCTTCGACCAGAAATAATAATATCGCTGTCGAGGAAAATTATGAGTATAGTGATTTAATCGTTGCAATGGAATCAGGTCTCGTTACTCGAATAGAGATTTATAGAGATGCAAATATTAGTGACATGGGTAAAGCAAAAGCTGTATTCGAAAATAATAAAGTAACTTCGTTTATAAGAATTCCTAGTATAAAAAGTTTTATGGAAGTAGTTAATAAAAATTCCGCTATTTATAATAATAATTTTAGAGTTATAACTCGTTCTCCTTACACAATTGGAACAATTTTACAAAGTATGCTTTCACCAATAGTAATTTTAATAATCGGATCTTTGATACTAACTAAAACAATGGGAAAAATAGGTTCAGGAAATGGAAAAATTTTTTCTTTTGGAAGTGTTAAATCAAAAAACGGTGATAAAGATAAATCTAAAATTAGATTTAAAGATGTTGCGGGATTAAAAGAAGAGAAGGTTGAATTAAGTGAGCTCGTGGATTTTTTAAGTAATGCAAATAAATTCTTAAAATTAGGAGCTCGAATACCAAAAGGTGTCTTATTAATTGGACCACCAGGAACTGGTAAAACACTTTTGGCTAGGGCAATTGCAGGAGAAGCAAATGTTTCTTTTTTCAGTATGTCTGGATCTGATTTTGTTGAGATGTTTGTGGGAGTCGGCGCATCAAGAGTTCGAGATCTTTTTGAACAAGCAAAAAAAAATTCTCCGTGTATAATTTTTATTGACGAAATAGATGCAGTAGGAAGACGAAGAGGAGCAGGATTAGGAGGAGGCCACGATGAGCGTGAACAAACTCTAAATCAACTTTTAGTAGAAATGGATGGATTTACTGTCAATCAAAATGTAATAGTTGTGGCGGCTACAAATAGACCTGACATACTTGATCCAGCTTTATTAAGGCCCGGAAGATTCGATAGACAGGTAGTTGTTGGAGTACCCGATGTCTCAGAAAGAGAAGACATATTAAAAGTACATGCCAAAGGTAAAGTTTTTGAAGATAATATTGATTTTAGAAATGTTGCTTGTAGTACTGCAGGATTTACTGGTGCTGATCTAGAAAATTTGTTGAACGAAGCAGCTATATTGGCAGCAAGAAGTAATTTATCCAAAATATCGATGGAAGAAATAAGAAAAGCATTTGTAAAAGTTGGCATAGGAACAGAAAAAAAATCTCGCGTAATATCTAAAAAAGAACGTAAAATAACTGCTTATCATGAGGCAGGCCACGCTATACTTTTTGAAACTCTCTCTGAATTAGATAAAGTGCATATAATATCTGTAATACCAACTGGGATTGCTGGAGGCTATACGATGCCTTTGCCAACTGAAGATAGATCTTATATAACAAAGAAACGAATGGAACAGGAAATAATTTCTTTGCTCGGCGGTCGTGCTGCCGAATCTTTGGTTTTGGATGATATCACAACAGGAGCATCTAATGATATAGAGCGAGCTACAAAATTAGCGCGAGCGATGGTTACTAAATATGGAATGAGTGAAAAATTAGGTCCTATCAGATATACTGAAGACGGTAATGAGATTTTTGTAGGAAGAGATATTGGCCACTCTAAAAATTACAGTGAAGAACTTGCAAAAGAAATAGATAGCGAAATAAAAAATATAATCAAAAATGCATATAAAATGGCAAAGGAAATTATATCAGAACATATAGAAGTTTTACACAAAGCAGCGAATTTGTTAATTAAACAAGAAAAGATTACTGGTGATGAATTTAGAGTAATATTTAATTCTTAAATAAAACTTAGAGAATTTTTAATAGACTTCGATAAATTATAAATAAATTATATTAATAAAATTTGGATAGTTTTTTATTTTTCTGACGAGACTATGTTTGTAAATATAGAGCAATTATTTTAAAAAATTGTGAACATGATGTTTGTTTTATTTTTTTAATTATTAATTAGCTCAATCTATATAATTAAAGATAGTTTGCGAGAGTAAAATATAATGCGAATACTCCAAGAATTTATAGATCAAAATAGTGATTCTATAGAAAAAATAAAAAGATATTTAGAAACATCGAGCAATATCGATGTTATAGATATATTTGTTCATAATCAATGTAATGAACCGGAAGATTCTCCTGTTCGCAATGCTATACGAAATTTATGTCCTAATCGTCGTATACCTACTAAAAACGAAATTAAGAATGGATTGCTTGTTGATTTAGTAACAACTGACGTAGATAAGTTAGATAAATTAGTAGAAATACGACATGTTGTCACAAAAGCTACAATATTATATTGCAGATGGTTTAATGATATTTCTTTTAGAGAAAGAAATCATGAATTACTTTCTGAATGTATAAAATTATTTAGTAATTATTGTAATCTCTGTCAATCTGACGAAAGCTTTAATTTGTCACATTTAGATCATTTAGATAATACGCGTACAGTATTTACACATTTTTCAGGTAAAATAAATGACACGATTAACATGAATACTCCAAATTTTACAGCTCAACAAGCACAATTTCTAAACGATAGCATCAGTAGTTTATTTAATAGCGGAGAGTACGAAAATTTTTTTTATCCAACATTAACACAAAATTCACCAGAAGTGACTACAACTCCGATTTTATCAATGGAATTATATCCAGAACAATTATCAAGCGCATCGCCACCATCACAAGATCAAATGCAAAATTTTGATAACATTAAGTTAACATTAATATTTTTGGTAGCCACAACATTATTTATTAACCAACCCGATATAAAAAAAAATATTTCTGAGTTGCTTGTTAAAGCGATAAGTAGTGCCTGTGTAGCAAGTATTGTAATATTAATTATTGTGTCAGCTATTTTATCATATATCTCTAGCTCTAGAGAACAACCCAAAATAGAAACAAATCAACAAACACCATAATTTAGATAAAAATATTTTTTAAGCACAAAATTTTATCTACAAACTTAAATACTTTAATATACTAAAAGTACTTTCCAATATTTTAAAGATTTCTTGGCGAAAATATACCTTTGATTCTATAAAATATAATATAAATCTCAAGGGCAATTTAAATGATTTTGCAGAAAAAATATAAAAAACTTAAATTAAATAATTTTATAATTATTTACGATTTCAAAAATCTTAACAAAAATCTTAAACAGTACAGCGATACTGTAAAAAAATAAATCTGTCTAAGTAATTACAAAATTCTTTAAACTAAATATTAATAAAAATAAAGAAAATATTTTTATGAATTAAATAAAAAATCGCAAGAGATATAAATCTATTGTGATTCGTATAGTTATTCGGTTTTTGAAATTATAGTAATTTACTAAAAAACAAAACAAAGAAAAATATTATTTCAATTACAATTATTGACAAAAATTTTATTTTATTTTATTTTACTAGGGAAAAAGAGGGGTAAGATTAGTTTGGATAAACTTAAAACAGGGTTAAAAGTTGTTAGTGAATTTAATAATGGCATTAATCGAGGTGCGTACGAGGCTGGACATGATAAAGGTCTTTGGGATGGATCTAGAAATCGTTCACGTAGTCCAGATATTTATGTGTTTCGTGAACGACGAGTATATTATGATAGAGGATATGACGATGGCTATAGAGAAGGAATAGAGCGCTATCGTAATGGCGATAGACCTTATCGTGATGATGATGATTGTGTTGTCATGTAGTATGACATAGTATTGGAAACCAAAATTTTTTAAGAACTTATAAAAAATATTTATTGCAAAAAAAGTTTATTGGTCTAATATACTCAAGATTATTTTTTTTGTGTTTATTATGCTTTTGAGTCTGTTGTTTCTTTGTTATTGAATTATTAAATTAATTTTTTCTGTTTTTTAGATTTATTTTTAGAATCTAATATTTTTTCATTTTTATTTTTTTAAAGTTCTTTCTATACAATTTTGTCGTTGTTTGCAAATTACTACTTATTTAAATTTGTTCCTTGATTTTTTTTATTTCTTCGATAGAGAGTCCGATATTTTCAGAGATAAATTCCGGACTTAGATTTGATTTTAATAAATTTCTAGCTATTTCAATTTCCCTTTCTTCCCTTCCTCTCTCCATACCTTTTTCCATACCTTTTTCCA
>JAISCN010000001.1 GCA_031265515.1 Clostridiales bacterium
AATGCTGAGTACAAAAAGTCCGGAATTAAACGAAGCTGTTTGTGTTTATAAAAAGTAACAGCAGATGAAGCGTTTAGAGAAGAAGCTTGGAGACATGAAGAAGCGATAAGGAGAATAGAATCTAGGTTAGAGAATACTGAGAAGAAAGGAGAGAAGAAAGGAGAGAAGAGAGGAGAGAAGAAGAGAAGATTGAGATAGCTAGAAAAATGTTAAGAAGAAATTACAGAATTGAAGATATTGCAGAAGATACTGGTTTATCCATCGAAGAAATAAAAAATCTAGGATGACAAAGCAGAATAATAAATTGGTTGAAATTTATTGGATCAAAATCTAAGGAGAAGATTGAAATGTTGAGTACAAAAAGTCCGGAATTAAACGAAGCTGTTTGTGTTTATAAAAAGTTAACAAATACCTTTGAGACGTAGCCTTCGTCTCCCAGAACCGAAGTATTTTTAGGATCCTGCAACTCCTTTGCACGGGTAATATTATGATCATTTCCGAGACTTAGAGCAAATTTTACGGGATTCCCGAACGCATCAACCAATGCATGAATTTTCGTAGAAAATCCTCCGCAGCTGTGCCCAAGATCCTCGTTCAATTCCTTCACATAGCCTGCGGCACACTGGTTTGCCCGAATGACGGATCCTTCAATCATAAAATATTCATCATCAACATAATCCTTGAAATGCTAGAACAGAGCTTCCCAAACTCCTCCTTAGAAATCTTTGGTAGATTGCAAAACAATCGCCATATTCTGGGAGGGGGGGAGGGATAATATCCTTACTTGACATCCTGTCCTTAAAAATAGTAAATAGCCTCTAAAAATATGCGAACTTCTTGCTTATTTTTAGTATAAATTGCCTTGATCGTAACCAAAAAACTATATATTTTTTGAAAAAATCGCTTCCGATATGTTATAATCTGCCATGTTGTATGTCCTTTTTTTGTTGATATTTGAGATTATACGACATCTTTTTCTTTTCTTAAAATTTCGCTAACAGAACCTAATAATTACACTGACAATTATCTGTAAGTACATTAGTAGCAACTATTTTCGCATTTTCCAATCCTGATATGCATTCACATTCTGTGACATCTTGCAACGTTTTTTCATAACTAATATTGTATCTTAACGATAACTGCTTTGCTGTGTCAGATATGCTATTGTTTCCATCACACATACCAAGTATCATCGCCGACGTATTATTTAGGCATAACATATACCCGCATTCACAATCTGACATCACAAATAAAAACCTATCAGAATCTTTTCTCGATTTAAAACTCTTTTTTACAGACACCTCTGCTCCTATAATATCATGTACTGTATCATGATCCTAGCTTCTCAATACCACTTAAAGCAATAGTTTTATCAAGATGTGATCTAAAAAGCGCTCTTAACAAATCTTTTAGTTGATTTTACAGAACTAGTATACTCAATCACTTTTGGGTGGTCCCATATATCCTTTCCGGCCTTCTCCCGAAGTTCCGTGATAGAAGCTTTTTTAATATTTTCGATAGAAAACGGGCACGTACAATCAATTCTTACTTCCCCATCTGGCCTGATTACCAAACCAAAATTTGGACCGATATCATTCAATCTTAAACGGGCCGGTTCTTCTGATGGATATAACACATCCATGACTCCATAATACATACGCCTCTTTTTCTCTATAGTAGAATATACAAAGTCAATATCTTCTTTGGACAAATCTAATTCCTTTTCATTTTCCGTTGGTCGGTGACAAACTTTATAATAGGAGTTGTAAGACGAGGCATGTATGCTAAAGAACGATATACCAAAGGTGTCTACACGACATTGGATCTAGAGTATCACTTTGTATGGAAAACGAAATATTCCTAGTAATGTGCGGAGATATTGCTCTATGGTTGAGAGATCTGATAAGAGAAATATGAGTTCTTCAAGGAATGAGTGTTATAAAGGGAAATATACGATCTAACCATATCCATGTACTCGTAAAAACTCAAGGCCACATGTCTCCGTCAAGAACGGTACAGTATCTCAAGGAACGCACTGCACATGCGTTGCTGAAAGAATTCTCCGAACTTAGAAAAAAATATTGGGGATGTCATTTGTGAGGGGAGAGGATATTTTTGCAGTATAGTTGGCGCTGTTACAGAAAATATAATTAAAAAATACATCGAAGATCAAAATGATGAGGATTCCACATTCAAAATATGGGATGAAAAGAAAGATTTATTCTCGCTCGACGTATCTTCAGATATCTAACACACTTCCAGCTTTAGTCGGTAGTAATTGATTTTTTTCTTCCCTTACATGGGATAAAAGTTTTCTGCAATTTATCAAAAGAGACTCGGAATAGAAAAATGCTTTTAGGATCAAAAAAGCTTTGGATTTGACATCAAAAAAACGAAAATTCGAAGATATGACAGGTTCAAAAGACTATATTTTATAATATGTTTGACGCAATTATTCACAGTAGTATTGGGAGAATATGTAACAAATGAAAACCATTCTCTAAAAAAGTCCTGTAACAAATGCGATGCTGTCAGCATTTTCAAGCGCAGATAGCATGTTTGCAAAACGTTCTTTAATAAAGCAATTCTGCTAATCGTCAAAATTTTTAGAAGAATTCTATAAAGGAGGGAAGATAAAGGGAAATGCGGTTTTAGGAGAAAGTCTGAAATTGTCTCTATTCCGGATATTGGCTCAAAACTGTATTTTCATGTTGCGGAGAATTTTTTGGTCAGGTTAATATCTGTAAAAAGAACTGGTCATTAGTCTTTTTGCGGCTCAATTGATCCTTTTACAGCTTGCTTTAGAACGGAGTTTATTCATAATTATTTTTATGATCTATAATCCTAGGCAGCGTTCACACTCTTTTGCATGCATTTTTAGCAATTTTGTTAACGATGCTAACAATCTGAAATATGAGTATTTTAATTCATTATTCGCGCGAGATAAATCTGAACGGCGGATATTTTTCAACATCAGAGCGATGACATAGTCGCCAATCCAGGCGTTTTCAGCAATATGGCTTATCCATTTAACTCTTTGATTTTTTTTAAGGCGACGGAAGTAAATTTCCAATGTTTGTTTCCATAAGTCATAAAGCCATGTTTGGCGTTTTCTATAGTTAAATGATTTGCTTTTACGTTAGCTTTCTTTAATTTTGATAAAAACAACAACTGTCCGTCTAGTAGAACATCATTCTCTGCAGAGACAAGCAGAGTTTCTGGAAAAATGGACATATCATCCTGCAATAGCGGATAAATTAATTTGTTATTTTTGACATCTTCGTTATCAAACTCCTTTCCTGCGTACATATACATAAACCACTGCATCATCGATTTTGTTAAATTCACTTCATTACCAAATTTTTTGAACGAGTTAGATGAAAAATCATTTGATAAAACTGGATAAAAAAGGATTTGCAAAATTGGCGCTTTTTTAAATTTTATTTCCATTAATTTTATGCAGAGAGAGGCACACAGGTTTCCGCCAGAACTGTCACCTGCAACAATTACTTCATCAAAATCTATGTAACTGTTGTTAAACAAACTACAATAAACACTCAAAATATCATTTAAAGCTGTAGGAAATTTGTACAGAGGAGCCAGTCTATATTCAACTGAAAGTACTCTGATATTCAGAGTATTCGCGATTTTCCTGCATAGACAATCGTGACTTTCTATACTTCCCATTACCCAACCTCCGCCGTGAAAATATAGTAGAAGATTCTTATTGTTTTTTTCGGGATCATAAAGCATCGTAGGAATTAGAAAACCATCTCCATTCACGATGCTTTTAAATTTTAAGACAGTAGTTTTTCTAACTTTTTGCTTCTGAACGTCACGTTTTAAAAAAATAGAGCAATTATTTATATCAAGTAGAGCGCTTTCAAAACATTGTCCATGCAAAGCACTTTGTAACCAAAAGTCATTTATATTTTTAGGACAAACAGCCATACAAAATAATCCTTTCCACAAAAGAACTATTTTAAGCTTTCAGAAGTTTTTTATAAATAGCAATTTCAATTCATTTAGCAGCTATTTCATCTTTTATCGTTTCTATTGCAAGCATAGCTTCGGGAATCTTCAAACCTGTAGTTATGAAAATATCTTCAATAAGTTCTTGCGGAGTTTTATAAAACTCTTTACTTATTTCACCGTTGCAATCAATAAACTTGTACGCGGAGGACATACCGCGACTGGGATCGACATAAAAACCAACTCTTCCATTTGAAGTCAAAATCATAGAATAAAATTAAGTGATCTAATAAGAATATATTTTTTGAAATTTCAAAGAATTCCAGAAGAAATAAAAGAAGATGAAGATTTAATAAATTGGTTAAAATTTATTGGATTCAAATCTGAGGAGGAAATTGAAATGTTGAGTGCAAAAAGCCCAGAGTTAAACGAAGCTGTTTGTGTTTATAAAAAGTTAACAGCAGATGAAGCGTTTAGAGAAGAAGCTTGGAGACATGAAGAAGCGATAAGGAGAATAGAGTCTAGGTTAGAGAATGCTGAGAAGAAATGGGAAAGAAAAAGAAAGATCGAGATAGCTAGAAATTTATTAAAATTAAATTTAATTTTAGAACAGATATCACAAGGAACCGGACTTACGATCAAAGAGATAAAAAGAATAGAAAGAATAAAATAAAACAAAAATTAGCTAAAATTTATCGATCAAAATCAGAGAAGAAAAATAAATGAAAATCCATTTATTTTAGATTCTAAAGAACCAACTCTAAGCTATTAAGATTTTATAAATCAAGAAGTAAGATACTCTTCATTAAAATTATTATTTTCAGAGAAAGTTGATGAGTTATTTAAACAAGCGGAACTAGATGCAAAAAAAGATATGAATCTTATAAAAAATTAGCTAATTTTTATTTATAGTTATTTTTGATTTTACCTTATTTTATTCTATAATTTGTTTAGTGATTATTTTTAAACGTTCAAGAAATAATTAGAATAAATTAACAAAATACAATAATATCTTTAAGAGTTTAAAATATCTTGTTTTTGTTAATATTGTTTTTGTGATACACGATAGCTCATTTGTCCACAAGCCGAACTTATATTGCTACCTAAGCTTCGTCTTATTGTTACGTTTATTTTATTTTTTTTTAATATATTAAAAAAAACATCCTGCTTAATTTTGTTACTTGACGTGTATAAATTATCGGTTATTTTATTAAATTTTATTAAGTTAACGTGACACGATATCTTTTTTAATCTTTTACATAATTCTTCTGCGTTTTCTTTGCTATCATTTATGTTATTTAATAATAAATATTCAAAAGTTACTCTTCGTTTTGTAATTTTAAAATAATTGTCACATGCTATTAAAATTTTATCTATAGAATAGCTTTGAGATATTTTCATAATTTTATTTCTTATATAATCATTTGGAGCATGCAAAGATACTGCGAGATTTATTTTTAAATTCTCACGTGCAAGTTTTTCTATTTTATTTACTAATCCACAAGTAGAAATAGTTATGTTTCTCTGACTTATGTTAAATCCATTTGGCGAAGTTATTATTTTTATAAATTTTAGCAAATTATCATAATTATCTAATGGTTCGCCAATTCCCATTACTGCAATTCTAGAAATTTTTTTTGTTTTATTTATTAAATAAATCTGTGAGCAGATCTCACCTGCTTCAAGATTTCTAATAAAATTATTTTTTTTAGATTCGCAAAAACTACATCCCATTTTGCATCCAACTTGTGAAGATACGCATATCGTGTTACCAAATGAATATGTCATTAAACAACACTCTATTAAATTTTTATCTTCTAATTCGATCAAAAATTTCTCAGAATCAAAAGATTTTTTTACTTCTAAAATTTTTAATTTAGATATAAAAAAATCTTTAAAAAGTTTGTTTTTGAGTTCTTTTGAAATGTTACTCATAGAATTAAAATCAAAAATATTCTTTCTATGAATCCATTCAAAAATCTGATAAGCTACGAATTTTTTTTCATATAAATTTTTAAATACAGCTTCTAATTCATCTATCTTGTAATTCATAATATTTTTTTTCAAAGAGGTCAACCGTTTATTAATACTGATATTTTATACAAAATTCATGCTACAAAAATTATACTATTTTTTTATTTTTTTTTATAAAAACACTAACTCAATCATAAATAACAAAATTAAAAAATACAATTTATTAAATAAAATACAGGAGAAATAAAGTTTGGAAAATACAAAACATTCGATAAAATTAGATAGAGAAAATATTTTTATAACTGGTGTAAGTGAATTGGTTTCTTTTGAAGAAGAGAGTATAATTGCTGAAATAGAAGATATGATTTTAGTGATATGTGGGAAAAAATTGCATGTTAACAAACTAAATCTCGATAATGGTGAATTATCTATCGATGGAGAAATTGTTTCTTTAAAATACGAGAATTATAATTCTGTCAAAAACAAAAAAAGTAAAGCGAGTTCTATATTTTCTAATTTATTTAAATAATATTCATGATTCTATCTGTTAATTTTCAATTAAAATTATTCTTTTTCATGATTTTATCTGGTATTTTATCCAGATTTATATATGATTTTATTAGAGCTATGCGTAGAATTTTTAACTTTAATTTAATCGTTATTAATATTCAAGATTTTTTTTACTGGCTTATAAATTCTATATTTGTTTTTTATATTTTATTTACTAAAAATTATGGGGAAGTTAGAGCATTTAACGTTGTTGGATTTTTTTTTGGTATGCTGATTTATTCTATTTTTTTAAGTCAGATAACAACTATTTTTTTAACAAACATCATTGCTGCTTCTATAAATTTTTTTTTAATCCCGATACGGTCCATTGTTTTATTATCACGAAAATTAAAAAAAAACATTAAAAAGCACATAAAGCCGTCGAAAATATACTTAAATAAAGTAAAAAGATATGCCAGACTCAGGAAGAATAAACTTGTCAATAATATAAAAATAATTTTTAGAAAAATTTAATTTTGAGAGTACGGGTTGATTGGTCATTAAATATAAAATCTATTATGCTTTTTTGCTTTCAATAATTGTTTATTTTTTTATTTCTTTTCTTGCAAAATATAAGTTATTAAGTGCTTTAGATTTACAAAAAAAAATTCTTGCTAATAAAATAAAATCAGCGTTGATTGAACAAAAGAATCTCGAAAAAACAGCATTTTCCAAAAAACAATAACATCGACGATATATTTAAAAAAAATATAAATAATAATAAACAATAATTAGAATTCAGAATATCAAATTTTATAAAGATTTATAGAGTCAAATTTACAGAATATCTTTTATCTATCAAAAAAATATTATGTCAGATATTGATAGTATTTTGATAATATATTAGTTTGTGATGAGTTACATGAATCGCAAAATAATTTAATATAAGTGTAAAATTATGGAAGAAGAATTTTTTTTAGCGTGGCTAGTTAGTAATATCGGAATGACTGCAAAACGTCAAGAAATTTTGCTTAATCAGTTCGGAACTGCTGAAGAAATATTTAGATCGCCTAAAGAATTGTTACTTTGCGTAGATAATATTTCAAAAAATATAATGGAAAATTTATTAAATAATCGTTCAGAAAAAAAATTTTTGTTATTAAAAAAATTTATGATTAAAAATAAAATCAGATATATACATAAAAATTCTGAAGAATTCCCCATGTTATTAAAAAACATATCAGATCCGCCGTTAGGTTTCTTTATTATAGGAAAGTTGCCAAACGATCATGATACAAAAGTGGCAATAATAGGTTCTAGAAAATATTCCGAATATGGTGCTAAAATAACTAGAAATCTTAGTTATGATTTATCAAAAAATAAATTAATTATAGTAAGCGGTATGGCGCGAGGAATTGATAGCATTGCTCATGAATCAGCCGTTGAAGCAAATAGCGATACAATTGCTGTGCTGGGATGTGGTGTTGATATATGTTATCCACCAGAAAATTTTAAATTAAGAGATAAAATAATAAATAATGGTTGTATTATTTCTGAATTTGCATTGGGCACAAAACCACTCGTAGGAAATTTTCCAATAAGAAATAGAATTATAAGTGGTTTATCAAAAGGAGTAATAGTTACAGAAGCATCTAATAAAAGCGGAACGATGATAACAGTCGCACATGCCTTAGAACAAGGAAGAGAAGTTATGGCAGTACCCGGCGAAGTCACAAGCGGATTCTCAATCGGTACTAATTACTTAATAAAACAAGGTGCCGTTTTAGTCCGTAATTTTCAAGATGTTTTTGATATTTTGAAAATAGACAAGAGTAATGATTTCAAAGACAATGATAATAATAAATATAACAACAGCGATAAAAATAATTTTTTTATAGATAAAAAAGAAAATTTTAAGAAAAAGTTAAATTTAAGCGATGATGAGAAAAATATTTATGACTTGTTAGGAGTTGAAGCAAGAGATTTTGATTATATATCAATCAGAACAACTCTTCCAACTAGTGTTTTGATATCAACTTTGATTATATTAGAGATTAAAAATCTTATTAAAAAATTGCCAGGACAAAAATACGTCAAGAACCAGTGATTTTAAAAAATTATTTATAACGATATTCAAATTCAAATTTAAAAATAAGATCATTGACTAAAATTATTATATTGATAAAGTTATATTGAGTTATTTTATTTCTGGATGTAGCGTAGCCAGGTATCGCGCTAGAATGGGGTTCTAGAGATCGCAGGTTCAAATCCTGTCATTCAGATTTCTTCGGCGGAATAGCTCAGCTGGTAAGAGCGTTCGGTTCATACCCGAAAGGTCAACAGTTCAAATCTGTTTTCCGCTATTTTTGTATTTTTTGAGTTTTTAATTAAACTCGTGCAACTGGTGATGATTCGCTTGTGATAAATAGCCGTTTAATTGATTATCGCAAAAAAATGGAGACGATGAGACTCGAACTCATGACCCCCTGCTTGCAAGGCAGGTGCTCTTCCAACTGAGCTACGCCCCCAAACTAAAAATATACTTAAGATGGGCTCAAGTGGACTCGAACCACCGGCCTCACGCTTATCAGGCGTGTGCTCTAACCAGCTGAGCTATGAGCCCATAGATCTTTTAAATAAAACAGTTTATACACTACAGACATAGATAACTCCCTGAAAAAAACAACTGGCAACCACCTATTTTCACAGACAGTTACCCATCCACTATCATCAGCCGCTCGAGACTTAACTTCTGTGTTCGGAATGGAAAACAGGTATTTATCACAAGCGAATCATCACCAGTTGCACGAGTTTAATTAAAAACTCAAAACTGAATAGTTGCTTAATCTGCTAATCTCCCTAAAAGGAGGTGATCCAGCCGCACCTTCCGATACGGCTACCTTGTTACGACTTAACCCCAGTCACTGATCTTTCCCTAGACCACTCTTTCCTTGTGAAAGGTTAAGATATAGACTTTAGGAACTATCAACTCCCATGGTTTGACGGGCGGTGTGTACAAGGCCCGGGTACGCATTCACCGCGACATGCTGATTCGCGATTACTAGCGATTTCAGCTTCATGTAGTCGAGTTGCAGACTACAATCCGAACTAAGATAAATTTTAATGGTTAGCTCTAAGTTACCTCTTTGCATCACATTGTTATTACCATTGTAGCACGTTTGTTGCCCAAAACATAAGGGGCATGATGATTTGACATCGTCCCTTCCTTCCTCTGCATTGCCTGCAGCGGTTCTGACAGTGTGCTTTGTGAAAACACAATTAGCTACTGGCAGTAAGGGTTGCGCTCGTTGCGGGACTTAACCCAACATCTCACGACACGAGCTGACGACAACCATGCACCACCTGTAACACCTCCCCGAAAGGCCTCGATATTTCTATCGACTCAGTGTTATGTCAAGTTTTGGTAAGGTTTTTCGCGTTGCGTCGAATTAAACAACATGCTCCACCGCTTGTGCGGGCCCCCGTCAATTCCTTTGAGTTTCAGTCTTGCGACCGTACTACCCAGGTGGAGCGCTTATTGTGTTAACTGCGGCACCGACAAATACATTGCCGACACCTAGCGCTCATCGTTTACAGCGTGGACTACCAGGGTATCTAATCCTGTTTGCTCCCCACGCTTTCGTGCCTCAGCGTCAGTCACAGTCCAGCAAGCCGCCTTCGCCACTGGTGTTCTTCCTAATATCTACGCATTCCACCGCTACACTAGGAATTCCGCTTGCCTCTCCTGTACTCTAGTTTACCAGTTTCTTATGCAAAATCGCAGTTGAGCCACGAGATTTAACATATGACTTTGTAAAACCGCCTACGCACCCTTTACACCCAATCAATCCGGATAACGCTTGCTCCCTACGTATTACCGCGGCTGCTGGCACGTAGTTAGCCGGAGCTTCTTACCCTGTTACCGTCCGAAATCTTCACAGTCGATATAAGTTTACGACCCGAAGGCCTTCTTCCTTTACACGGCGTCGCTGCGTCAAGGTTTCCCTCATTGCGCAATATTCCCCACTGCTGCCTCCCGTAGGAGTCTGGGCCGTATCTCAGTCCCAGTGTGGCCGTTCATTCTCTCAAATCGGCTACTGATCGTAACCTTGGTGAGCCATTACCCCACCAACTAGCTAATCAGATACAAACCTCTCTAGTAGCAAATTACTTTTTTCTTAATTCGAATATGCATCCGAACTATATTATGCGGTATTAATCGAAATTTCTCTCGGCTATCCCCCACTACAAGACAAGTTGTTTGCATATTACTCACCCGTCCGCCACTAAACTAATCTCCTAAGAGATCAGTTTCGTTCGACTTGCATGTGTTAAGCGCGCCGCCAGCGTTCATCCTGAGCCAGGATCAAACTCTTAAAAAAATATCAAAGAATCAAAAATGATAACTAACTAAAACGATAATTAATAAGCAAAAAACTCAGTTAAAAATATTTTTAGATGTGTTAAAATTAACAAAAAAATTGATATTTTGTGAATTTTTAGATTAAAATATATGAAAAGGGTTTACTAATGCAGACTTCTCTCAAAACAACTATCCAGTTTTCAATCTTCAAACGTTTTCTAAATAAATAACGTGGTTTGATCTTATCAAGACATATTTTTATTGTCAAGCGTTAAATTCGCAGAAACTGTATTTCACACACATATAAAATTATAAGCTAAATTTGATTATATTAGGCTTGCGATTCAAGATAATTATCGTTTTATTAGAAACAAATCTAACTATTTAGTATATTATGATTAAGCGATATCAGTATATGTAACAACATTGTGAAATTAGAAGTCATAAATATTTTATAATATTTTTTTTCTTGTTATAATGATTATATAATGATTCGTAAAACTGTGGGTTGTTGTAATTATGTATCATCAAGTCAGAAGATTTTTTTCTCAAGATAAAGATGAAGATTATAAGATATTATTGTTCTGCGGGCTATCCAGTTTGATAATGGGATCTGCTCTAACCGTTGTATTTGATATTAATTTAGGTTTTTCGTTTTTACCATTTAATATTACTAGTGTTTCTCGTTTTATAACAACCGTTTCGGGACCTGTTGTTATTATATTTGGTGTTGGTTTTTTAATTGCAGCACTTATAGAATCTAAAAAAATTAAAAATAAAAACGTTAGTAAAATCGAAGAGAAGTCATCTTCATCCCATTCAGAAACCTTTTGATATATCATCTCGTATATCTCATTTAAAAAACGATTTTAAAATTATAACTAACGTATGAAGTATAACATAATACTGAAGATCACAGAAATAAGTCAATTTCTATACTTAATTGTATCAATTCTTTCTTTTAAAATAATCTCAGTTTTTACAAGATAGCCGTTTGTTTTTTTTATTAATTCTATGTTTTTACTGATCAAATCACGATTTTTAATTTTTTTATCCACCAATTTATTTGCTAGAATCTTCGTTTCTTCCGGTGATCTATTTTTATTGATCAATAAAAATTCTTTATTGTCTATGATATAGATTTCAATAGGCAAAATAAAATTTTTGATTAATTTTATCTTTTTCTTAGTGATTTTTTTATCGTAGTTTTTGAATTTAATTTTTTTTATCAAATTTATCCTGTGATTAAAAAAATTTACAACATAATTTTTCTTTTTTTTGCCAGTGTATTTTTTTATCTTGTAATAATTAGATACGAAAAAATCGATGTTATAAAATGTTTTAGCCTGTACTTCTGCATTCGCGTGTTTTAATTCAAAACTTGGTTCACAAGAACTTTGATTATTGTTTAAAATAACAACTTCTGAGCTGACGATAACATCGTTTTTTTTAACTACATCATTAATTTTTACTTTTGGTGTTCCGCTAAAAACATTCATATCTGTTATTATACCGTTTTTTTTTGCGATAATATCGCAAGGTTCGTAAGAATTGATGGTTTTATTTTTTTCTATTGTTTCTCTGATGTTAATAAAAGCTTGTGTGCCTCTTATTTTGACATTTACCCAGTTTATATCTAAAAAATTATTTAATATTTCTTTTTCTATTTTTTTATCATCAATCAAAAATTTTGGTTTACCAACCTTAAAACTCTTTTGTTCGCAAAATTTTATTATATCTTGTGAATTTACTCTACTATTTCCGATTACATCTATATCCCATACAAAACTTGATAATACACACAAAATTGATATAAATAAAATGACGCCTATAAAAAAAACTTTTCGTTTGCGATACTTATAAATTTTAAATGGCAATCCAAACTTATTTAATATTTTTATCTTACAGCCTGTTTTTCGAGCATATGGTTTTAATAATTTAAATGCTTTTATAGATATTTTTAATACGATCCCAGATTTATCACGCTTTAAATCCCAGACATAAATCTTATTATATGTCACTAGATTTAAAAATCTTTCTACTGAGAATCCTTTAACACTAATTTTTAAATAGCCGTTAAAAAAATTATGCGCTCTTAAAATTTCTGACCCTTCTATAGTACGTATTCTAGTTTTAAAATCAATCCGGTTATACAAATGCACTCAGAAGTCATTTGTTTTAAAATTAGTTTCTTTCCTTCTATTTTTAAAATTCCAACGGTGCTATTTAATCTTATTTTTTCAGTACTGTATTCAATTATGCCTTTATAATTTTCAACACTGATTTCATCGTTTCCAGTTATTATTATAATAGGGAGGTTTAAAACTATTTCTTTTGGTAATTCCAATATATTACTCAATTTTTTTTTTATACTCATGATCAAGATACCTCCCAACAGTTAAAATATTAACTATCAAGAAACTATATGATTGATCTACAAAAGATAATTTTTCATGGATACGATAAAAGTTTTGCTAATAAATATAAACTATGTAAGAAAATAAAAATTTAAAATTAAAATTAAAAATTTTTTTGTTTATGTTTTTTCTTTCGTTCTATGTATCTTGATAAAAATATTTTTATAACTGCGCAAACTGGAACTGCAAATAACATGCCAAGTATACCAAAAGTTTTTCCTGCTATTGATAGAGATAAAATAATTAAAAATGGACTTAATTCCACTCTATCGCCAACTATTTTAGGACCCAGGTATAATCCATCGAATTGTTGTAAAGCTAAAACACCAATACCTGCATAAAATGCTTTATGATATTCTCCGTTTATAAATGCGCTCAATACTGATAATATAAAACACATTATTGCCCCTACGTATGGTATAACATTTGCAAGTCCAGAAAATAATCCTATTATTACAGCAAATTTAACCCTTATACAACTGAGCCACAAGCTCAAAAGTACTGCCATTATTAGCGCATCTAATAATTGTCCAGAAATATAACCCGATAAAACAAAATTTACGTCTTCCAAAATATTTTTTAATTTTTCAAGAATTTTTTTAGGCAAAAAAATTTCGCATATTTTATTTATCGTTTTTATAAATTTATTTTTATCTCTTAACAAATAAAAAGTCATCACTACAGAAAGAATTGAATTTAAAATACCACTTCCTGTGGATTTTAAAATATTTAATATATTATTTGACATTTCGTTAAATAGATTTATAACTGAATCTAGTAAAATCGAAAAATATTCAAATAAACCTAAATCTTTAAGTTTTTTTTGAGCATTCGTGTAAGTATCATCAAAATCTTCTATCGTAGATTTTATAAAATTACTAAGATTTTCGATGAAATCATTATCACTATCGTAATTATTTATTTTCACGACTACTGAGTAAATTATCAAACTGATAATTAAAATTATTATTGAAAAAGTTATTAATGTCCCAGCAGTTCTTTTTTTATTTATTTCTTTCTTTTTTTTTATTTTTATATCATAAAAACTCTGAACATTATCTACTAAAGGATCTAATAAATAAAATATTATGAATGATATAATAAATATAGATAGAGAACTAAAAATGATTTTAAAAAAGCAAGCTATATTAAAAAATATTTTGTTTAGATTAAGAAAAAAGTATCCTGTTATATTAATTATCTTTGACAATAAATAAATTATTAAAAACGTAAAAATAACATGAAAACAAATTTTTAAATACTTTTTATCCCATGGAAGTTTTATTTTTAAAACCTCGTTATCTGATTTTTGCGCTTAAAATAATTTTAAATATATTATTTATTTCTTGGAACTATCAAACATGCGCTATTTAAAAAATAACTTATTAACATAATTTTTATAAATATACTAAAAGATCGAATTAAAATTACTGATAAGATTATAAAAAATATACATAAAAATATATTTACTCCTGCAATTTTAAATATCTCATTCATTAAAAAATAATTAAAATATTGAGTTATGTTTGCAAACACCAATATCGATATTATCGATAATACTCTTAAAAATTTTCCCTGTAGATTTATCATACTCAACATCATAGCTGGAAAAACCGATGTCTTTTTTATAAGAGAAATAATTGTTATGCAGAAATAAAACGATACGCCTAGAAAAATTGCTGGAATTATAAAAAACGGAATCGAAATCAATATGATAGAAAAGTATATTATATTTGCATAAATTAAATAATGCCATTGTAGAAGAGACGATTCAATTATTTTTTCTATTTCTGTTTCTTTTTTCAGTTCTTTTTTAGATATGTATTGACTAACAACTGAACTTAATGCTGCAAAACCTAACGGCTCAAACATCAAAGACGGCAAAAAATAAACAATTAATTTAAAAAAATCCATCGATAAAATTAACTTAATCAAATAATCCAAAGAATTATTGCCTGCAAATAGATAACAGACATCTATTGGAACATATACAGTTACATAGATTAAAAGAATTATCAAAAAATTTTTTTTTAAGAGATTTAAAGTAATCAAAAAACTATTTTTTAATTCTTCTAAAAAATTTGGATTTTTTCTATTGAAATTAAAGTTAAAATTCATAATCTCATCATGTTGTTTGCTTTTTTGTTAGATTTAATTTATCTAATATATTTGGAATTAAATCAACAAGTTTTGTTACACCATCTTGATTTTTTGTATTTATTATTTTTGCTATGCCATCTTGAATTATTAAAACACTGGACGGAGTTATTTTTGCACCAAGACCGCCAATTCCATTTTCTTTTTTAGAATTATTATCGCTAGCCCCCGCTCCAACACCTAAAGTTATATCCATAAGAGGAATTATTGTCATACCGTCTGTATTTATAGCTTCACCTACGACAGTTTTTGACGACACAAAATTCTCAAGTTTGCTAAACAAGACGTCTAAATTGCTACTTAAATTGTTACTCATATCAAACCTCGCATTTTTTAATACTTTTATTTTTTGTAAAAAAAACTTTATTGATAAATAAGATAACATTTTTATTAAAAATAAATTTAAATATAGATTTTAATAAACTTATCACAAAAATTTCTCCAGTTGCATAAATCTCGAGTTCAAAAACTTCTTGTACAAAATCTACTTCTATGTTGACATCTTTTATTTTTATACTTTTTGATATAACATAGGCTAGAGTATTATTTATCGGCGAGTTTAAACCAAAATTAAGATTTAATTTAAGTTTATCAGGTTTTATAATAATAAATATTCTTTTTATTAGGCAAAAAAAAGGTTCTATAAGATATTTAAAGTCTTTAGAATCAATTTTGCTGTGATGTTTTTTTTTATCTTTATACTTGTATTCTATTGGCAATTTAGTTTTTTCATATTTTTTTTTATTGTTTTTACGAAGATTAATTCCAAAAATGCTAAGTTTGATATTTTTATTTATTATTATTCTTATAAATAAAAACCTTATATCAAAACAAAAAAGTTTTTTTTCTGAGTCTTTTTTATCATATAAAATTTCGATTTTATATTTTATGCTCGAAAACAAAAAAACAAAAATCATAGAAATAATTAACAAAATAATTTTTATCATCTAATGAACAATATATCACAATATTTAAATTAGTTTGGAATTCATAAAATATTTTTTAGAAAGTTATTTTAGATTTTTTGTTATTAGAATTATCCAGTCATTTAAAATTATCAGTTTTAAAATCAGTACATGAACAACACACAAATGACTAAATGCACATAAAAATAAAAAATTTATGATATATAGAGAAGAAAGAAGTATTTTACAAAATAAAACGATAGAAAGATAAATTTGAGAAAAAATCTATTTAACTATTTAAATTTTTTAATCTGACTTTAGACAAGAACTTTATATTAGTTTTTCTTTTTGATCAAATAAAAAACAATTTTCTTGACTAAAAAAAGTAATTTGGAATAGAATAAAAATGTAATGGTTGTTCGTCATAGACGACTTCCTTGGAAATAATTTCAAAATAGTCGTTTTTTTCTAAGGTTAGCGACTATTTTTTTATGATTATAACTTCGATAATTATTTTAATAATTTCCGGAAGTAATCTTATCAATACTTCTTTTGAAATTTCAAAAATATATCTCAACATATAATCACCTCACTTTTTTGCAAGTGAGGAAGTCGCCCATGTCGTCAAATTTAATTGGCAGAACAACCAGAGTCTTAAACAAGACTCATAGAAAAAATAACATAAAATTTATTTTTATAAATTTATTTTTTTATTGACTAAAGAAAATAATTTTGAGTAGAATAAAAATATAATGGTTGTTCGTCATAGACGACTTCCTTGAAGAAAATCAAATTAAAATAGTCGGTTATCTTGTTGGATCAGCGACTATTTTTTTGTTTTATATAATTTCAAATTGTTTTTATAATTTTCAGGCACGAAAAAGTTGAAACAAATCTTAAAATAACGATTAGAACATTTTTTTTATCCATAAAATAAAAGCAACCATTAAAACTGTAATTAAAGCTATAATGACTGCAAAAATCCAAGTCGGATATGGTAAATTTACATTCATTCCATAAAAACCGAAAATAGTATTTGGTATGGTCATAAGAATCGTAATCGATGTTAAAATTTTCATTACTATATTTAAATTATTAGAAATAATCGACGCATAAGAACTTGTTATTCCAGAGAGAATTCTAGAATAAATATTACACATCTCAATTGCTTGTTTTATTTCTATCGAAACATCGTCCAATATTTCCCTATCTTCATAGTCTATTTTTATTATTTGACCACGTGATATCTTTTCTATGGTTGATTCATTAGCTTTAAGCGAAGTAGATAAATAAACCAAAGATTTTTCTAGACTTAACATCTGAAAAAGTTCTTTGTTTCTCTGTGATTTATGTAAATTTTTTTCTATCTCATCTGATACGCGTCCAACGGTTTTTAACATTTTAAGATATGCGCTTGCTGTTCTATATAATAATTTTAAAAGCATTTGTGTTTTATGATTTGTATTTAAATACGAATTTAAATTGATTAATTGTGAAATTACTGATGTCTTAGATAAGCAAACTGTAATAATATAATCTTCTGTAATAATAATACTTAGTGGTATAGTAGAATATGCAGTTTTATTATTTTCAAAATCCAAAGGAACATCCACAATAACAATTTTTTGTCCTTTATCTAAATCTACGTGAGAACGTTCTTCTTCATCTAGTGATACTTTTAAAAACTCAGAGTTAATATTTATTTCTTTTGTTAATAATTCAAATTCATCTGATTTCGGATTAACGACATTTATCCAACAATCTTTTTTAATTTCTTTTATCTCTACTAAAACATTATCTATCGTTTTAAAATATCTTATCACAATTACACCAATATCTTTTATTTCTTTTATACATAAATTATTTATTTATTAAATCAAAATTATAAAAACACTCAAAAAATAATTTTAACAATTATTTTTAGCATTTGTTTTATAACTTTTGAAAAGATTGTTCATTTTTTATTTTTTCTGCACATATTAATTAGAGTCTAGCTATTTGCTATTTCTACTCCTGTATAATAAAATTTTAATATTTCTATGAAATTAAAGCCGCTATCAGACATTCCTTTAGCACCATATTGACTCATGCCAACACCATGTCCATACCCTTTTCCATTAAATATAATCTCAAAACCGTCACTAGTATCATTTTTTTCTATATAAAAATTTCTGCTTAAGAATCCTGTCTTGATACTATTAAAAAAATTTATTATACTTTGCTTTGATAAAATTAAATTGCTTTTACTTCCAGATATTAAAATCTTATTTACTCGATTATTTTTATTTATTTCGTCAATACTCAGATCAATAATTTCTCCAAGATCAATATTTTTTTTATCTAATATTTCTTGGATATCGTTTTTACTAAATTTGCATTTCCATATTTTACATTCAGATTCGTACTTGTCATCTATACCTATCAAATAATCAATTTTATTACCCCAAACATTTTCAACATCATCAGTATTTCCCCCGCTACTAGAAAAAAAATAAGCATTTATTATTTTATCATTATAAACGATACACTTATTTTCTGTCTCATCTATAAAATCATTAACTCTACTATATTCTGAATCCAATCCCTTATATACTTGACAATGCACTTTATCGCAAATATCAAAGTCTTTGTGAGTTTTATTATTTATGCTTGATAACAAATATGTTCTAGCTGCGACAGCTTGTGCTTTTAAAGCCTGCTCAGGCCAATTGTGCGGCATTTCACTGCACACAACGCCATAAAGGTATTCATTACAACTCAATAAATTTATAATCTTTAACTTATAATTCAGGTCAATTTTTTTTTTATAAAACTCTAAAATTCCTCTATATCTTTTGGAATTTAATTTTAAACAATCGTTAGCTTTAATCTGAAAATTATCATTTAAATTAATCATATCGACGCCATCTATGTTTAAAATTATATCTTCATTAAGAATATAAATTTTAAAACTATTATTGCAATATAGAGCACACTCAGAAAATTTTCCATCATAACCTAAATAAATTTCTTTATTATCTATGATAACTTCCGAGACATCAAAACTATCCAATCCGACGCTAATTTTATCTGGAATTTCAAAAGCATTCACATCAAAATCACTAAAAATAAACACTGATAGAAATAATAAAATAAAGATCAAAAATATCTTTCTATTAAACATAAGTTGCCTCCAAAATTTCCAATGATTCTACAAAATAATTCATATCAGAAAACACTCTATTTATTAATAAAACTTTTATAAGACTTTAATATTTTTATTTATTTATTTATTTATTTATTTATTTTAGCAACAAAAACGAAATGTCTCTTAGTTCTTAAATTTATAAGCCTTTCTATCTTTTTAACAATTTTTCATATTTTTTACACAAAGAAACCTCAATTATAATATCTTTCATCTGTTTTTATTTTTATCAATAATTACCTTTTTATTATAACTACCGCAGTTTCTGCACATTTTATGTGATAAAAATAACATTCCACAATTTTTGCACTTCACAAGATCTGGAATCCCAATTTTCCAACTTTGTGCTCTTCTTTTATTTCTTCTAGATTTAGAAACTTTACCTTTTGGACATATAGACATATAACTATTTTTGCCTCCAAGTGCTGAACTAAATTATGTTTTTTAAAAATAAATTTGTCAAATTAAATTAATATTTATATCGGAACTTTATCATAACTTACAAAAATCAAATCAAAGTTTATTTTATCTCTTTGATTTGATTTTTTATATGCTTATCGTTTGTTATAAATTAGAAATCCAAAATAAAAAAATATTATAGAAGCATTTCAGGAAGTAGAGGAGATTTAGATTTTCTTATCTCTCTATTATATTTATTTTGAGAATCATGCAAATCATCACAAAAATCATGAAAATCATCCAAATTGTACAACCCATATCTTTCAATCTTACTAAGTCTCATTAGTGCTGCTGAAAGTATAAAAGATCGCGTATTTCCAGGCAACTCTAATATTAGTGGTAAAAGATCGTTATAATGTTTTATAATGTCTTTTTTAAGATCAAATAGTTGATCTGTAATATGCAATACAAAGCCACCAAGTCTTTCAATTTCACTTATTCCTTTTAAAAATATTGAATAAACTAATTGTCTTGCTTCTTCATTAGTACATAATAAATCATTAAAGTAAGGCTTAAATTTTTGCACTTCTAGATCGTCATGACCGTAAATCGGTTTTAAATAAGCTAGTTGCCCATAATCTGAACCAAATGAACCAATGGCCTTTAAAAAGGCAAATGCTAACCATCCTTCAATCGATTTCACGGGCAAGCGAGCAAATGCCAAGAAAGTTTCAAGCCAAGAATCATCGGAGCCTTTGTTAAAATTATATTCTGCAAAAATATATTGAGCAAAAGCAATCGAAATTATTTCTTTTATGGATTTCGGGGAAAAGGTTTTAGCACGAGCTTCTTCTATCACTGATAGTTCCACGGGAGAGGTTTCTGATAGTTCTAAGGGATCTGATAGTTCCAAGGGAAAAGTTTTAGCATAAGCAATTACTCTTGAACGTATAACATTCGCAACAGCTTCTGATCTGCAATAAATTGCAGAAGACCAACGCCATCCTTCTACCCCTTCTGATCTCAGAAAATCTTTCGCTATCACTTCTAATGTTTCAACATCCATTTTATATAATACTTCATTAAATAATTCGTCTCCAAAAATGTAGCAAACCGTGCTATTCCAATCAATCCTTTTTCTAAGTATCGAAATTACCTTTTTCAAATCTGAAGTGTTGCCTGTTTTTGCTATTACCGGAAGACATATAGTGAGATAATCAAAGAAATAAGACATTTCACATTCGTCAAAAAATTCTGACCACATTCTTTTTTTATCTTTTTCAGAAATATATTGTATTGCACTAAATATTGGCGACAATAAATCAACTAATTCTAGAGTAGCAGGAGGTTCAATCCTTCTTAGAATTGCGAGCAGTATTTTTACTTTAGATTTAGCGCTAAATTTATGTGATGGTAGAGCTAGTACACGTTGCACCTCTTCTTGATCTGTTAATTGAGTTAAAAAATCAATCGCGTGTTCGTATGAATATGCATTTGCATTTAATTTACCAACAACTGATTGTAAAGTCTGATAATCATCGTCGTTTTGATTCGGCACCACCATTGCACAAGTTTCTTCATTTGGATATAATTCATCAATTGGATTTAATTCATCAGCTGGATTTAATTCATCAGCAACTGATTGTAACGTCTGCCAGTAGTCATTGTATTGATCTGGCGTCATAGTTTCACAAATTAAAGGAGAGGGATTTGGTTCTAGTACACCAACACGCTCCTCGGCTTGTTCTTCCTCATTTCCAGCTTCATCTAAATTTCCAATTTCCTCTAAGCGAATTTTTTCAAAATCTTTTAAATCTGATGGATCCACAAACGTACACTCCCTATTTTTTAATTAGTTGAATCTACCTTATAGACAAATAAAAACCAAAAAACCAATAAAAATTTTTAAAAAAGTAGATATTATAATTACAACAAAAATTAAAGAAAGCTAAAAAATTTTTTATTTTTATATCTTAATTTGTAATTAATAAAATACATTATCTGAAATAGCCATGATTTAAAAATCTTTTGCAAACAAATATCAAAATAAGACTTAAAATACTTTCTAAATTTTTAAAAATATAGCTCAGTAATTCAAAAATAAAATTTATTGAAAAATCATAATACAGCAATTAATTCTCTTAAAAAATTCAGATTAGTATTATTTGTATTAAACGTTAATGATAAAATTGCGTAGAAAGCATTGGAATTGAGATTTAACGATTTTGAAAATGCAGACAAATGCTGTACAGCAATTGACAAAACAATCGAAGTATTTTAGCAAGACTCACAAAAAAAATAATATAAAATTTATTTTTATAAATTTATTTTTTTATTGACTAAAAAAAGTAATTTGGAATAAAATAAAAATATAACGGTTGCTCGTCACAGACGACTTCCTGAAGTTTGAACAAATTTAATAGTCGAAACTCGGCAGGTTAGCGACTATTTTTTTTTATATAATTTCGAACTATTTTTATGATTTTTAAAAGTAGTTCTATCACTTTTAAAATATCTAAAACATTTCTTATCATATAATCACCTCACTTTTTTGCGAGTGAGGAAGTTGCCCATGTCGTCAAATTTAATTGACAGAACAACCGGAGTCTTAAATAAGACTCACAGAAAAAATAACATAAAATTTATTTTTATAAATTTATTTTTTATTGACTAAAAAAAGTAATTTGGAATAAAATAAAAATATAACGGTTGCTCG
>JAISCN010000026.1 GCA_031265515.1 Clostridiales bacterium
TAAAAATAAATTTTATGTTATTTTTTCTGTGAGTCTTATATTATGTTCTGTCAATTAAATTTGACGACATGGGCGACTTCCTCACTTGCAAAAAAGTGAGGTGATTAGATGCTGAGATATATGTTTAAAATTTTGAAAGAAGTATTAATAAAATTACTTCCGGAAATTGTTAAAACGGTTATCGAAGTTATAATCATAAAAAAATAGTCGCTAATCCAGCAAGATAATCGACTATTTTAAGATTTCTACTGGGAAGTCGTCTATGACGAACAACCGCTATATTTTTATTTTATTCAAAATTATTTTCTTTAGTCAATAAAAAGTAAATTTATAAAAATAAATTTTATGTTATTTTTTCTGTGAGTCTTATCTAAGACTCCGGTTGTTCTGTCAATTAAATTTGACGACATGGGCGACTTCCTCACTTGCAAAAAAGTGAGGTGATTATATGATAAGAAATGTTTTAGATATTTTGAAAGCAATAGAATTACTTTTGAAAATCATAAAAATAGTTCGAAATTATATAAAACAAAAAAATAGTCGCTAAACCCTAGAAAAGTTTCGACTATTAAATGTGTTAAGACTTATAGGAAGTCGTCTATGACGAACAACCGTTATATTTTTATTTTATTCAAAATTATTTTCTTTAGTCAATAAAAAGTAAATTTATAAAAATAAATTTTATGTTATTTTTTCTGTGAGTCTTATATTATGTTCTGTCAATTAAATTTGACGACATGGGCGACTTCCTCACTTGCAAAAAAGTGAGGTGATTATATGATAAAGAACATCTTAGATATTTTGAAAGTGATAGAATTACTTTTGAATATATATCTAAAAATCTTCCCTTTGTAAGTCTTTTAATCTAAATATCTATATCTATATCAGAATCTTCATGTATTTTTCCTTTAATTAAAGAACCAAATAAAAAAACAAATTCGCAACCCTTATTTTTGAGTAGATTCGTAGCTAATTTAATATCTTTTTTATATTTTGAAGGAACGTTAAGTTTCGCATTTAAATTTTACCTAATTTTTAAATTTATTAGTCATATTTTAATATATTTTATTTTTATAAAGTACTAAAAATTAATAAACTATCAAAAAAACCTAACGATTTTTTTAACTGATTGTTAGGACGAGTTAATTTAGTCAAAAATTTTTAATTTTTTGTCAATTCAATTTACACAATTCTCAGCTACTAATAATGCGTAATCGTATTCTTCTTTCGTAACGGGAGTACAATCTCCTGGATATCTTGTCTGAATAGCATAATCGTTTAAAATTACCGTCTCGATTACATCTTCGGAAACATAGATTTTATTTGATAATTCTTTTATTAAAAAACTAAGTCGTGAGTCTTTTTCGGTGCGATATCATAGAAGATCAATAATCCTTTTATTGCTTTTTCAGCCGCTTATTGGGCTTGAAAACATAAATCTTCGTAAAGAATGTCTTTATCGAATTTTATCTTTGATACTGCAAGACTGCTTTTTGCTCTATCTATCTAAGTTTTATAATTATTTTTTATATAATATTTTGCCTTCTTGGTCTATAGTTTCGTATATATATCCCATTTTATTTTTTATCATCTCGTAATCACCATAATCTACTGCTAGAAAATCAATAGATGCTGAAATATTTTCTCTTAATAATTCTTTATATAAGATACTCGTAACTTTTCGTTCATTTGCTAGCTTATTGATTATTATCAAAACATCCACATCGCTATCTTAATTATTATCTCCTCGTGCGTAGGAATCGAATAACACTATCTTTTCAGGAGATATTTTCGAGATAACAAGTTTTACGATCTGCTGTATAATATTCGAATCTTGACTCATAATTTTATAATATTAAATAACTTTTTAACAAAAAAATTTTTCTGATTTTTTTTGCGACTATAAATTTCGATAATACCAAAAAAAATAATGACGAATAGAATTAATATACCAAATATCGTGATTAATATAGCGATAGTTTGTTTGTCGTTTGTTTATTACATAATATATAATGACATATAGCTAACAAGACTAACAATTTTGTCGTCAAATAACACATGACCAGTGTTCTAAAGACAAACTTTATTGTTTTTAAACTAAATTTTAATAACTTCTCTAAAATTATATATGTTTTTTATAATTAAAAAATATCTCCAAATATCCAACATACGCTAACACGGCACAGCTAAAAAATAAGTAAATAATTTTTTTAAAGAAAATTTATTTTTTTCTTGACATAAAAAATCTCTTTAAGTAAAATAATAGAGTTCTCAGATAAATGTCAACAACCGGAGTCTAGAACATATTCAGTCGTCTACTTTTTGAGTTGATGACTGTTTTATTTTTGTGACAATGTAATTACTTATTTTTTAATCAAGATTTTTTCGATATTTTTTTAAAAAATATGGTATGCTGCGTTATTTTTTTTCAATATTGAAATTTACATATAACGTTATCGTAATTATCGAGATTTGAATTAATAATAAAAAATAGTCTTTTTTTTTAAATTTTATTTTTTTGAAGTTTCGATTGTTTTGCGGATTATAACATCTTGATTCCATTGCAAACGCCAAGTTATCTGCGCGTTTAAAAGACAATACAAAAACAGGTATAAGCAAGGCTAAATAATTTTTTATACGATCTATTATATTTTTGGATTTAAAATTAATTCCACGTGCAATTTGTGATTTTATTATTGATTCAAATTCTCTTGAAATAACTGGAATAAATCTAAGAGATATATTTAAAATCATTGATAAATCGTTAACTGGTATAATTTTTCTGAATGGATACAAAATACTTATAAACGCATTGCTTAATTCTGACGGAGATGTTGTTAAAATTAGTATCGATGATGATAGAATCATTATCAAAAATTTTAACGCGCTATTAAGAGCATAATATAACCCATGAGTTGTAATTTTTAAAAAATAAAAACTAAACAGTAATTTTCCAGTACGAGTAAAAAAAATATTTAATATACTAGTAAACAAAATTAATTTAAAAATATTTTCTATAGATTTTAAAAATAAATAAATTTTTATTTTTGTCAATTTTATTATTATAAAAATATAAATTAAAAGTGCTATATATATCAAAACATTATTCATGAGAATAATCATGAGAGCAAGAAATAATAGTGACAATATCTTTACGAATGGATTTATTTCATGAATAGTGGATTTGTGATTCACATATTGAAAAAAAATAATCAGTCATTCTCTTTTTAATTTTTGTGAAATAAAATCAACTAGTTCTTTTTTTTTGATTATATCTTTTTTGATACAAAAATTTTTACTATTTAATAGATCTATAAGTAATTTTGTTTCTGATTTTTCAACGACGAAGTTTTTAATGTTATAAAAAAAATCAATAGCACTACCATCAAAAATAATTTTTCCACTGTCTAAATATACTATTCTTTCAACTAATTCAAAAATAACGTTTAAGTCATGAGAAATAATTATTACAGTAGTTTTGTTATTAAAATATATATTTTTTATATAACTTATTATTTTTTCACGAGATTCAAAATCCAAACCAACAGTAGGTTCATCCAATATTAAAACATCCGGTTGCATTATCAATATACTTGCGATTATTATTCTTCTTTGTTGTCCTCCAGATAATTTAAACGGATTTTTATACAAAAAATTCTCGTTTAATTTTACTAATTCAAGTACGTCTAAAATTTTTTTCTTTCTATCGATATCATTAAATTTATTGTTTTTTATTCCGAAATTAATTTCGTCGTACACTGTGTTATTAAAGATTTGGTGTTCCGGATATTGAAAAACTAAATTTATTTTTCTCTCATCAAAAATTATTTCTCCACAAGTTGGTCTAATTAATTTACTAATAATTTGAGCAAGAGTAGATTTTCCAGAACCACACGGTCCAATTAAACCTATTAGGCTATTTTTTTGTATTTTCATGTTAATATTATCGATAGCAGTTTTATCATTTACAATATTTTTATAAACATACGTGACATTCTTGAGTAAAATCATAATTAATTATATATCACAAAAAACACTTTGCAATATAGACAAAAAATAGACACGTCTAGATTATCTCATTACAAAAATTTATATTAATTTTTAAGATCACTAATTAGAATTTTATACTTGAAATTATATCTTAATTAAAAATTAAAAATAAAATTATTAGGAGAAATTTATTTTCTATGTCAGACACCGCTAACGATTCTTTTAAAATAAAATTAAATAAATTAAATTATCTAAAAGATAATAATAAAAATCCGTTTGATATAACAAATTTTTTTGTTAGCGATAATAATTCTTCGATAATCAATGATTTTAATAACTATGAAAATAAAGAAGTTAGTATTGCTGGCAGAATCATGACTATTAGAATTATGGGAAAAACTAGCTTTTGTGATGTCAAAGATTTTAGTGATAAAATACAAATTTATGTCAAACGTGACGAAATAGGCGATGAAAATTATTTAAATTTTAAAAAATATTACGATATAGGGGATTTTATCGGTATCGTTGGAAAAGTTTTTAAAACGCACAAAGGTGAAATTTCTGTAAGGGTTAGCAAAATAAAATTACTTAATAAAAGCTTAAGACAATTGCCAGAAAAATTTCACGGCCTAAACGATCAAGAAATTATATATAGACAAAGATATCTTGATTTGATAGTAAATAATAAAAGCAAAAATAACTTTATATATAGATCCAAAATAATCAAAGAGATAAGAAATTTTTTAGATAACAAAGATTTTTTAGAAGTCGAAACACCAATTTTACAAAATATAGTTGGCGGAGCAAATGCAAAACCATTTCTTACACATCATAATACTTTTGATATGGATATGTATTTAAGAGTTGCTCCTGAAATAAATTTAAAAAAACTAATTATTGGTGGATTTGATAAAATTTATGAAATTGGTAGCGTATTTAGAAACGAAGGAATAAGCACCAAACATAATCCTGAGTTTACTTTACTAGAATTATATCAGGCATACGCAAATTATAATGACATGATGAATTTGACAGAAGAAATTATAAAATATATTGCTAATAATATATTTAAAAACAAAATATTTAGAAATAAAGATATAGAAATAGATTTAAGTAAAAAATTCGAAAGAATGAGTATGATCGACGCTGTTAAAAAATTTTGTAATATCGATTTTGATTCTATAGATTTTTATGAGGCAAAAAAAATAGCAGATGAAAGAAATATAAAGTATAAGGATTTTTCAACTAAAGGACATATTTTAAACTTATTTTTTGAAGAATATGTAGAAGACAAATTAATACAACCAACTTTTATTATAGACTATCCCATTGAAATATCGCCATTAACTAAATGCAAAAAAAACAATAAAAATTTTACTGAACGTTTTGAATTATATATTTTAGGTCATGAAATCGCAAATGCTTATTCTGAATTAAACGATGCATGTGAACAACGAGAGAGATTTTTGTATCAAGAAAAATTACGTGAATTAGGAGAACAAGAAGTAGATCGTATTGATGAAAATTTTTTATTAGCAATGGAATATGGAATGCCTCCGACAGGAGGTCTGGGAATCGGTGTTGATAGATTAGTAATGTTTTTTACGAATTCGCAATCTATACGAGATATTTTATTTTTTCCCACTGTTAAAAAAAATAATTAGATCAAAAACTTTTAACAAAGATATTTACATTAAACTCACTTAAAGAAGTACGAATTCAATTCTAGGTTTTAAACTTTTTGTATTTCTTTTACAGATAGTTTAGCAGATTTAGAAATTTTTTTCTATCTTTACCTCGTCTTTAGGTATTTCTTTGGTAATTTCAATTTCTTTCTCTTTATTAACTTTTTCTTTGTTATTAAATTTATGTCTAATATCAAATTCTATAACTTTATCTTAAGCATTATTTTATCGCTAACCAATTTGGCATTAATTTTGCATTTATGGTTTGTTTTTATAAAAAAGTTGGTAAGAAGTTTATTTATTCTAATTTTTCTGTTGTAAAATTCTTTTATCTTTGTAGAAGATTCATTGCGCTGTCTTGTTCCTAAATTTTTATGATTTTTGGTATTTTTTTTTTTTTTTCTTTTTCCAAGATTTTTTGATTTAGGATTGTAAAATAGGTATTTAAAATAATCATTCAATATATTTTCTATAAATTTTAATGTAAAAAAATATTTTGTTAAGCAAATATAATTTCAATTAAGCAATTAATCATAAGTTTTATTTTTTATAAATATTAAACTCAAAGATATAAAAATAAAAGATTGAATAATTCCGGCGAATATATCAAAATAAATATGAAAAATTCCTGGAATCCAAAATTTTAAAAAAATCGGCAATAATTTATATATCATACTCATAATTATTGTTCCGCCGATCATATTTCCGAATAATCTAAAGCTTAAAGAAATTGGTGTAGCTATTTCACTTATTAAATTTATAGGCAACATTACGAAATTTGGTTCAAAATATGATTTAAAATATTTACTTTTTCCAGTAATTATTCCTGTTGTGTGTATTAAAAAAAAAGTAACTAAAGCAAAAGAAAAGCATGTTGAGAAATCTGCTGTTGGTGGTCTTAGACCCAATAGACCGGATAAATTAGAAAACAAAATAAAAATAAAAAGACCAAAAAAATATCCTTCCATCATCCGAGATTTTATATCTAAATTTTTTTCTATAATTGAGCTTACAAATTCTATTATTGTTTCTAAAATATTTTGTAAAAATTTAGGAGTTTCTTTAAAATTTTTTATCACAAAAATATTTAGTATAAGAGTTATAAGACATAAAACAAAACTTATAACCCAAGTATTAATTAGACTTTCTGTCAGCCATATTTTTATTCCCAAAAAATTAATTATGCCAAAGACATGATTATTAAAATCCAAATTAAACACCGTTAATAATTTATAATCATTGTTAGACTTTTTTAAATATATAATTCTTTTAAATTAAATATATAATAAAAAATATGAAATCGCTTATTACTTTTTAAAATATTTTTTAAATTTTTCTAACATGAAACAGTTATCTATATTTAAGTCAAAAAAAAACGATATTTTTAAAATTATATCTAGCATGATGATAATTAGCATGTTAGGGAAGTTTTTAGGACTTATACGTGAAATTTTATTTGCGAAAAAATTTGGAGCGCAATCTATTGCTGGAACTGCTTTTATATATGCTAGCAGTATACCAAATTATTTTTTTGATATTATGTTTGCCTCATCTATAAATTCTAGCTTTGTACCCATATTTAATAAGAAACTCGAGAATAAAAATAACAAAGAAGCTTTTAAATTATTTAATAATTTTTTAAATATTTTAATAATTATTTCAATTTTTATAATTTTATTGTCTATTTTATTTTCGAGTAAAATAATAAACTTTTTAGCAACAGGTCTTGATTTAAAAACACAAGTTCTGTCTTCGCAACTTATTAAAATTACATCGCCGTCTATTTTATTTAGTGTTCTTGCGTTCAGCGTAACAGGATTTCTTCAAACATTTAATGAATTTAATATTCCATCGTCTACAAGCATCGTATTTAATTTAACAATAATTTTTTATTATTTATTTTTTATAGAAAAATTTGGAGTATTTGGTTTAGCTTGGTCATCTTTATTTGCTTGGTCACTACAATTTTTGATACAAATTCCATTTTTAAAAAAATACGAATATAAACATAGATTTTATATCAATTTCAAATCAAAAGATATTAAAAATATATTCAAGTCAATTTTGCCAATTATGATAAGCTCATGGATAACACCAATTAACAATTTAATAAACGCCAGAGCAGCATCATACATAAATGGCGGCGGCGTTGCGCTGCAAAAAGCCAATTCTATTTATACAATTTCAGCCGGAACTTTTATATTATCAATAAATAATTATGTTTTTCAAAAACTATCTAAAATAAAAGTTAAGAATAATCACAAAGAATTTGATAAATTTCTATTTAATGCAATAAAGATAACATCTTTATTTTCAATATTAATTTTAGTTTTTTTATTAATATTTTCACGATCAATAATAAAAATACTTTTCGAACACGGAAACTTTAACTCTCATGATACAGGCTTGACATCTCGAGCTTTGTTTTATTATTCGTGGGGAATATTTGGTTATGCAATTCAGACTATATTAAATAGTGCCTTTTATTCACAAAGAAAACTTTTTATTCCGCTAATCTCATCCATAATATCGTTTTTAATAAATTTTATATTAAGTTTTAAATTATTAAAAATATTAGATATTGGCGGCCCAGCATTTTCATTTTCAGTGTCGTCTGTCATTTCTATGTTATTTTCACTAATTTTTTATTTATCTTTCTATAAAAATCAAAGAAAATTATAAATTATCTATGATGGTAATACTCAAAGTTATGGAAGCAACGTAATTTGACCCAATTTTTTTCAGAGTTTTAGCGCAATTATTTATAGTACTTCCGGTCGTAAAAATATCGTCTATTAAAATTATATTTTTATTTTTAAATATATTTTTTTTGACACAAAAAGCACCGCGCAAGTTTTCCTCTCGTTCTATTTTATTGAGATTAAACTGCGCTTTAGTATTTTTTACCCTTAAAAAATTTTTCGTTTCCAAAAATATCTTGTTCTTTTGGGATATTTTTTTTGCAAGAATTTTTGACTGATTAAAACCACGCTTTCTCTCTCTATTCCAATGAATTGGAACTGGTATTATAAAATCAAAAATTCTATTTTTAAATATTTTATTTAAATTTATTTCTTTACACATTAATTCAGAAAGCAAGATTCCAATAAAAGAATTATCTTCGAATTTAAAACGCGAAATAATATTTTTCATTGTTTCGTTGTATTTAAATAGAGAAAAATTCTTATCAAAAGAAAAATCATTCGAGAGACAATCTTTACAAATCTTTGAATTAAAACTAATCATACGGCTACATATTTTGCATCGATTAACATTATCGATTTTCTCTACTAGTTTTTCTTTGTCACATGATTCACATATTGCTATCTCTTTTTTTAAATTCAAAATTTCTCCACAAATTATACATTTTTTGGGAAAAATAAAATTCAATAACTCAGAGATCATATTTTAAACACTAGCCAATTAACATATTATTTACACTTATATTATAATTATTTATATATTTTATCTAAGTTCTTCTGTGGTGCTTTCTCCTATAGTTCTTATGACACCTATATTTATGACATCTGCAATTCCCGCTATTCTTTCTGGATGGTTTGTAAAATATGAAATAATTCTTAATATTTCTTCTGGATTGCTTGACAAATTTTTAGCTGAATTAAAATATTTTGACCAATATTCTTCATCTGCGTTCGTCCAAGGATATATTACCCTATTTAATATAATGGGTTCTAACGATGATATTTTTTCTCTTGTCGCTTGTGCACAACTTTTTCCTTCTTGTCTTGCCTTTTCTTCTATCGAATCACAAAAAATTTGTATTTTCTGTGCAATGTCAACTGCCGAAAGTTGTTCCATATTTTCCACCTTAATTATTTGATTGTTTTTCGTTTTACTATAAATTTATTAAATAAATAAAAAGTGTTTTTATTTTTGCAGTATTTTTTATCTAGAATCTTCATTGTTATATGTCATTATGTCGGTTAACGCTTTTTCATTGCTTAATAAAATTATAATAGCATTCAACATTTCTGGATGATTTGACAAAATCTTAGCCGAATTATATAAGCTGAAAAGAAATGATTTATATGCTAGTTCATCTCCTGTATTTATAGAACTAAATTCTTCAATCATCGCCTTTGCAATACTTTGTTTTTTTTGGATTGACAGCATTTCTATCAATTTACAAAAACTTGATAATTTCTGTGCAGTAACAAAAACATCACCCTTTAAAAATTGTTCCATAATCATCTACTCTATTATTTAATTATTTTTTATTTTGTTAAAATAACAAATAATATTCTACTCGTACAGGACTTTTTATCTAGAATCTTCCCTACTTCCCTTAAGTGTACCATTTAATATTATATCATTTAATATTTCTGGACATTTCGATAAATGCACAAGAGCTTTTAATGCTTCTGGAGAGTTTGATAAAGCTTTAGCTGAAACATAGATATTAAAAAGATCTGTTTCGTTTATAAGCTCATCCCTCGCATTTTTGGGAAAAAATTTTTTTATCATTACACCTGGGATGCTTTGTTTATCTTGAATTGATGATTCTTCTACCACACGTGCAAAAATTTTAAGTTTTTCTGCAATGTCAACTGCTGAAAATTCTGACATAATTAACAACCTCAATTATTTGATTATTTTTTATTTTACTATAAATTTATTAAATAAACAAAAAATATTTTTTGTTCATACAAATCTTCTACGAATTTAACGAGAATCTTCACGCTGGTTATAATTAGAATTAATTGGAGATCTCGGATTTATATCTCTTCCAGTTCCACAAAGATCAAGAAGTCTTTGCATTGTTCCGGGATACTTCGATTCAATCTTAATTAATTCTAAAGCAACAGCTTGTTCAGAAGCTTGTTCAGGATTAATTTGATCTGTTTGATTTCTTGTGAATCTGTCTCTAAACGGTTCGATCTTGCTAAGTGATTTAATTACTGCGGTTGTTATATCCATCGCATTTTGCGGATCTGAATTTTGTAGCGTTTCAAAATTTTTACGAAAAATGCTAAGTGCATTCGCAATTTCATCTGCCGTACTTGCGCCTGCTCGTGAAGATATTGCTGATTCTGCCATATTTTTTTAGCCTCACTCACTAATCATTTTTATTTATGTGTAAATCGAATAAATAAAAAAATAAAATAATTTTGAAAAAAATAAATATTTGAGAAACAAATATTAAATTTCGAGTCATTCTTGGCTAAGTTTTATAAATTTATTCCTAAAATTTCGACAAAAGTATCTAAACATCAGATAATCAAATAACTGTGTACTAAATCAACAGATATGATTTATGATCTAAAAAATTTAGATATAATTTTTTAAAATCTGATTTTCTTCTCTATTTTTAATAAAATTCTCGTTATGCAAAATGTCATCAAAAAATAAATTAAGCATGTAAGAGTATAAGTTTCGAAAAATTTAAAATTTGTGCCAGCTATGCTTTTCGCCTCAAAAAATAATTCAAAAACTGAAATTATATTTAATACAGCAGTGTCTTTTATATTAATTACAAACTCATTTATTGTTGATGGAATTATATTTCTTAAAACTTGTGGCATTATTATTTTTGTTAATGTTTGAAAATTATTTAATCCCAATGCATGTGATGATTCGAATTGTGATTTATTTATTGATATAATTCCGCCTCTGACAACTTCGCTCATATACGCTCCAGTATTAATCGATACTATAAAAATAGCTGCAAATATTCTGTTTAGATTTATAGAAAACATTTGCGCGGTTCCATAATATATTATTGCCGCTTGAACAATCATAGGTGTACTACGAAAGATCTCTATGTAAAGATTAAAAATAAAATCAATTATCTTATAAAAAAAAAGTTCTATTTTTCTGTTTAATTTAATTATCTTGAACATGCCAATCGATAAGCCAATTATGGCTCCAAAAATAGTAGACACAAAAGAAATAAATAAAGTCATCAGCGCGCCATATAAAAAACCTAACCAATTTTTTTTAAATATCTCGATAATATTATTAAAAAAGTTATTATTTAATTTTAGTTCCGGTTGATTATCTATGGCAATTTGCATTAACTTTTCGCGTTGATCTTTATCAATAGTTTTTAATATATTATTTATTCTTTCTAAATCTTCAAAATCTTTTCTTACTCCTATTGCTGAAGAAACATTTATATTACTCAAGTTAAAACCATTATTTTTATCGAGTTCTATCAGCTTAAAATTTTTATTTATTTTTTGCGCTGTATAGGCTTCAGAAAATTCTGTTATATAACCGTCAATTACATTTGATTCTAACGCAACTCTCATTGCTGGAAAATTATCCATCGGCGGCTGTTTGATTGAATCTGTTAACTGTGAAATCAGATCATAATGAAAAGTATTTAATTGTGCAGTTATTTTTGCGTCTCCAAAATCAAAAATAGTTTTAGAATCGGCAAATTTAGAATAATTTTTAACGAGTATTACTACTCGAGAGTTATTATAAGCATCCGAAAAATTTATACTTTTTTTTCTCTCTTCAGTTGGTGACATTCCTGCTATTATTGCATCTATTTTTTTAGAAGTTAACGCAGGTAAAAGACCATCCCAATCGATTTTTAATATTACGAGATTTTTTTTTAATTTTTTAGCAATTATTTTTGCAATACTAACATCATAACCATTAGCAAAAAGATTACTTGAGTAAAATTTAATAGCACCGTTTGAACTATTATCTTGAGTCCAATTAAATGGAGGATAGCAACCTTCTAGGCCTACTATAAAATCATTTTTTTTAGTATTATTTTTAGCATCAACTATTATTGAATTTATACTTACAAACAAAAATAAAAACAAAATCAACAAAAAGATATTTTTTTTAAAGCACATAATCTCCGTATTCTCATTATTTTTTTCCTAGAATCTAATCTTTCTACTACTTTAATCTTTATGCATTCGTTCTAAAAACATTTTAATTTATAAACAAAAATATTATTGTTTTCTAAATTTATTATCTAATTATTAATTTTCTTTTTTATTTTTCAGCACTCCAATTGTCTCTATAAATCCGCTTTCTATCAATTCATTACATTTTACTATAGAATTTTTAATTGCTTTATAATTTGATGAACCGTGTGCTTTTATTACTGGCGCACTTAATCCTAAAAGAATAGAACCCCCAACTTCATTGTAATCCAGGCTTTTTTTTATATTTTTAAAACTCGAAGATATAAAACCGGCACTTAACTTACTTAATAAATTTTTAGATAGCTCTTCTTTTATAGAATCAAAAATAAATTTTGCAACGCCTTCTATATTTTTAATTATTATGTTGCCAATAAAACCGTCACAAACCAAAACATCAGCATTATCAAAAAATATATCTCTTGATTCTATATTTCCAACAAAGTTTAATTCTTCATTTTTTTCTAAGAGCTCAAAAACTTCTCGACATAATTTATTTCCCTTATTAGCTTCTGTTCCAATGTTTATCAATCCAACACGAGGGTTTTTTATTTTAAAAATACTTTTAAAATATTGTGAACCCAATTTTGCATGATGCAACAAGAAATAATCTTTAGAATCAATATTTGCACCACTATCTAATAACAAAGATAATTTTTTATTAACATTTGGCAAAAGTGTTCCGATGACAGGTCTCGATATTCCACATAATTTTTTTAAATAAATAGAACTCACGACAACAGCTGATGCTGTACTTCCAGCTGTTACTACTCCTTGCGCTTCACCTTTAGAAACTAATTCAAATGCTTTTATTATAGATGCATTTTTCTTTTTTTTAATAGCTTTAATTGGAGATTCATCGTTATTTATCACTTCTTCAGAATTGAATATTTCTATGTTATCTCTCAAGTAACTATTTGCAGATAAAAAATCATCTAGTTCATCATGAATTAATTTTTCTGATCCAACTAAAATTAATCTTAAATTTTCGTTATTGTTTAATGCTTCAAGAGCTCCTTTTAAAATTTCGTAAGGTGCTTTATCTCCGCCCATTAGATCTAATGCTATAATGCCCATATATTCTTTTTAAACACTCCGGTAACTTTTTCTGGTTTTTTATTATACTTTTTAAAATATTATTAAACTAAAAAATAATCTAAGCTCAGATTTTACTGCAAATAATCATAATTGCTAAAAGTAAAATATGTTTCAAAAATTCACAATTATTAAGCAATAAAAAAACAAAAAATATACTTAAAATTTTATTAATGATAATGATTTATTGAATCGTTAAAAATAATAATAAAAATAACTTATGTATCCGAAAACGTATTTAACAAAACATACTTAAAAATTTAACTAAAATTATATCTGATCATATTGCTTTTTTTGTTGTTTTGATTTTTGTTATTTTTTATTTTGCTTATTTTTCAAAAATATATCTATTACTTTCAGTATATTTTCATGCGCTACGTATCTTTTACATTTTGTATCTATAGTAAAAAATCTTTTGGGATTTTCACGAGCAATTTTTTTATAACCATCATAAATTTTTTTATAAGAATTATAATTTCTTATTTCAATTCGATCTTGAAAATTTATATATTTTATGTTAAAAGCGTCTAAAAAAAAAGTTATATCAGGCATTAAGTTATTAGTAGCAATATTATTTATCTTTTTTATATCATTAAATTTTAATCCTTTGCCGTAAACTTGATAAGCAATCGTAGAATCAACGTATCTGTCGCATACAACCCAATATTTTTTTTTCAGCGCTGGTTTTATTTTTTCATGAACTAGTTGAGATCGAGCCGCTAAAAATAAGAGAACTTCTGTCATATCGAAAATTTCTTTGTTTTTTTTATCTAACAAAATATTTCTTATTTGTTCAGCAATTTTTGTTCCACCTGGTTCTCTAACTAAAATTACTTTTACATGTTTTTTTTTTAAATAATTAAATAAAAGTTTGCTGTGAACACTTTTACCAGAACCATCTATTCCCTCAAAAGTTATAAACAATATTTTTTTCTCACAAAAATATTTATTTCATTTTTTAAATAAAAAACTTAAAAAATAAACTTAAATAAAAAATTATTCTAAAAACTCTTTTAAACTAATTAAAAATCACACATACTCATATCAAGATTTATATTCTGATGATATCAAAATTTTATTAATTTTACTTTTAATTATTTAATATAACAAGATTTTTATCGTAATTATTCAGAATTTCGCATCCGCTTTCTGTAACTAATACTAAATCTTCTATTCGAACTCCAAATTTATTTTTAAAATAAATTCCTGGTTCTATAGAAAAAATCATTCCTGGTTCTAAGATTTCATCATTGTCATCATAAACTGAACAATATTCATGCACTTCTAAACCTATTGAATGACCAGTTTTATGTATAAAAAAATCAAGATACCCTTTGTTATTTATGCAATTACGTGCGATTTTATCTAATTCAGAAAACTTTACTCCTGGTTTAATTTTGCTTATTGTCTCAGTATTTGTATCTAAAACTAAATTATAAATCTCTCTCTTAAAATCACTAACGCTGTTCATAAAAAAAGTTCTAGTCATATCAGAACAATAATTATTTTTTAAAAATCCTATATCTAATAAAATTGTATCGCCGTTTTTTAAATAATTATTACTTGGTTCGTGATGTGGATCTGATGCACTACTTTCAAAAGCTATAATTGATTCAAAACACGACTTAACGCAATATTTATTTTTAATATCAAAAATTATTTTAGATATTTCTAACTCTGTTGCACCTAAATAAATATTTTTTACAAGTTCGTCCATTATTAAATCATTCAAATTCGAACTTTCTCTCATAAATTTTATTTCTTCTGGAGTTTTTACAAGCCGGCATTTTTTTAAAATATTATCGACATGAATATCAGTTATATTTTTTTCTTTTAAAATTTTTAAAAGATATTGTGCTTTGAAATTTGGATCTATTGTTGTTTTTTTGTTATCTATATATTTTGCAAATTCGTAAATATAATCGTCTTTTTCTTTATAAATTATTTTATTAACATCTAAATCTATTTCTTTATGAGTAAATAAAAAATCGTCATTATCGTTTTCTTTAATAACAAAGACTAAAAATTTATTCTCAAAATTTAAAAATCTATCAGTTAAATACAAAATATTATAAGGGTCAGAAACTATCAATTGAGATATTCCAGATTCTTTCATTCTTTTTCTTACATTATTAATTTTTTTATTATTCATGGCAAAAAATGATATCATCATGAACGAAATTTTTTTATATAAATTCTTATATTGAATTTTAAAAATCAAATTACTAAATAATCAAAAGAGCTGAAGATGAGACTTGAACTCACGACCTGCTGATTACGAATCAGCTGCTCTTCCAACTGAGCTACTTCAGCTAATAATATCTTAATTTTATAATAAAAAAAATTAATAAAAAAAATATTTTAGTTAAAAATGTCATAATGAAAAGGCAATTTATTTTTTAATTTTAAGGAGAGAAATAAAAATGGCCGCTTTTTTTAAAGATAAGGTTAGTGAAGCAATGAAAAGTTCAGAAACAATGGAAGTTCCAGGAGTTGGCTCAATGCCTATGAAGGACATAGTATCAAAAGCAAGTGAAATGCAGGTTAGAATAAAAGAAGTTCAAGATGAACTTATGTCGCGATCATTTGAAGGAAGTACTGGCGGTGGTTCGTTAATTATTGTTTTAAACGGAAAAAAAGAAGTGCTGAGTATAACAATAGTTGACAAAGAATTATTAAATAATGATAACAAATTAACAAGTATGATAGTTTCTCTTATAAATGAAATTGTGAGCAGAATTGATACAACAACCGCTGAAGCTATAAACGGTGTAGCGACAGAAATGGGAATGCCAGGCTTGTTTAATACTCAACTTAATCAGTAATCAGCTAATTATAAATTATTTTTTTGTGCGTCAAATAAATATTTTAATGAAAGTGCGATATCTCAGTTAATTTTAACTTTCGAGTTGACAAAGCTTGAAAGTTTTTGTTGTTGGTTCGGTGGGTTTTTACAAAAAATTAAATAACTAGATGTAGTTTTTGCGAACTAAAGTAAAGATAAATCATATAAAAAAATCAAATTATTTTTAAAATAACTAGAATAAGAATATATTACAGATTAATAACTTTTGTTAATATTAACATAAAATAAAATTTATAAAATAAAAATCAAGATGTTTGCTTTTTCACATGATTTTTTTAAATTTTGGTAAAGTTTTTATGATTATTGGTTATAAAATACGCAGAACAACTAAATTTTTTTATAAAATTTATTTGGAGAGATGTCCGAGCGGTTTAAGGAGCCGGTCTTGAAAACCGGTGTTCTCTCAAAAAGAACCGTGGGTTCGAATCCCACTCTCTCCGTAAGCAAAAAACTAAAACAAAAAAACAAAAAACTTTTATAGTTTTTATTTTTGTTGATTAAGTAAAGTAAATTTATATTTTAATTTATTTTAATTTGGAGTATTTAATTGACATTTTTAAAAATAAAAGATGATTTTAATTATTCTGATCGTGAGTTAAAAATTATAGATTTCTGGAAAAAAAATAATATTTTTGAGAAAAGCACTGAAAATCGCAGCGAAGAAGAGATTTTTGTATTTTATGACGGTCCACCAACTGCTAACGGTAAACCACACATAGGACACATTTTAACACGCGCTATAAAAGATTTAATACCCAGATACAAGACTATGAAAGGTTTTAAAGTTTTACGTAAAGCTGGATGGGATACTCATGGTTTGCCAGTTGAATTAGAAGTAGAAAAAAAATTAAATATTGACGGAAAAAAAGAAATAGAAAATTATGGAATCGAAAAATTTATTAACGAGTGTAAAAAAAGTGTATGGATTTATAAAAATCTTTGGGAAGAAATATCAGAGAGAATAGCATTCTGGGTTGACATGGAAAATCCGTATATAACTTTTGATAATAATTATATAGAGTCAGTTTGGTGGTCGCTAAAAAAAATTTTTGACATGAATTTAATCTATGAAGGATATAAAATAGTACCGTATTGTATGAGATGCGGAACAGCGCTTTCGAGTCATGAAGTTTCACAGGGATATAAAAATATAAAAGAAAATTCTCTTATTGTTAAATTTAAAATTAAGAACAAAAACGAATATTTTCTAGCATGGACAACCACACCATGGACACTGCCATCTAATGTTGCTCTTGTAGTTAATCCAAATGAAATTTACGCAAAAGTAGAATATAATGATCAAGTTTATATAGTTGGTAAAAATCTTGTAGAGAGTATTTTTTTTGTGAATTTTAAGATCTTAGAAGAATTTTTAGGACAGAATTTAATTGATATAGAGTACGAAATGATTTTGGATTATGCCAGAGATTTTAATTTTGATAAAAAAAATTTTAAGTTAATATGCGATGATTACGTAACTTTAACAGATGGTACCGGAGTTGTTCATTGTGCTCCATCGTTTGGAGAAGATGATGCACGTGTTGGATTAAAATACGGTTTGGAATTTTTCCAACCTGTCGATGAAAACGGCTATTTTAAAAATTACATGAAAGAAATAAAAAATATAAAAATTTTTGATGCAGATAAAATAATTATAGAAAAACTAGAGAAAGAAAATAAATTATTTAAAAAAATTAATCACGAGCATAATTATCCACATTGTTGGAGATGTGATCAAAAATTAATTTATTACGCAAGAAATTCTTGGTTTATTGCTATGACAAAAATTAAAGAAAAACTAATCAAAAATAATAGTTTAGTTAATTGGTATCCAGAAAACATAAAATATGGTAGATTTGGGAATTTTTTAGAAAACGTGGTTGATTGGAGTATTAGCAGAGAAAGATATTGGGGAACACCATTAAATGTTTGGCAATGCGAGTCATGTGAATATAGCCACTCGATTGGAAGTATTGACGAATTAAAAAAAATGTCAAATTTATCTCAAGAGAAGATAGATAATTTGGATTTGCACAGACCGTTTATAGATAAAATAATTTTAAATTGTCCAAAATGTGGAAAAAAAATGATAAGGGTTTCTGAAGTGATAGATTGTTGGTTTGATTCGGGTTCGATGCCGTTTGCTCAATTTCATTATCCTTTTGAAAATAGAGATATTTTTGAAAAAAATTTTCCGGCAGATTTTATCTCTGAAGCTGTAGATCAAACTCGTGGATGGTTTTATACTTTAATGGCAATATCTAGTTTGGTTTTTGATAAACCGGCATATAAAAACGTTTTAGTACTTGGGCATGTTTTAGACAAAAATGGAATTAAAATGAGCAAACATAAAAATAATGTAATCGATCCAAAAAAAATTTTAGATGATTTTGGTGCTGATGTTACACGATGGTATTTTTATTCTAACAGTTCTCCGTGGCTACCGAATAAATTTGATGAAAATGACTTGAATGATATCAAAAAAAAATTTTTCAGTACTTTGCAAAATATATATAATTTTTTTGCTCTGTATGCAAATATAGATAATTTTGTTGCGGATGAAAAAAATCTGACGCTTGTGAATATTTTGGATAAATGGATTATTTCTCGTTTTAATAATTTAATTTTTTGTGTAGATGAAAATCTTAAAAATTATAAAATATTCGAAGCTACGAGAAAAATAAATGATTTTATTATAAATGATTTAAGTAATTGGTATATCAGAGTGTGTCGCGAAAGATTTTGGGTTTCTAATATGCCAGAAGATAAACTTAATGCTTATAAAACTCTATATAAAATTTTGTTAGATATAAGTAAATTGATTGCTCCTTTTGTTCCATTTGTGAGTGAAGAAATTTTTAAAAATTTAACTAACAAAGAAAGCGTTCACTTGGAAAATTATCCTGTCGTTGATAAAAATTTGATTGACGAAAAATTAGAAAGAGACATGGACGTAACAAAAAAAATTGTTGAATTAGGAAGATCTGCGAGAAATAAATCTAATATAAAAATTCGTCAACCAATTAGTAAAATTTTTATTAAAAATAATATTTATATCGAAAGTGATTATTTAAAAATAATTTTAAAAGAATTAAATATAAAAAAATATGAATTTTTTGAAGATGAAAACATTTTTTTAGATTATCGCATCAAACTAAATCTAAAAACCATGGGAAAAAAATACGGCAAGTATTTAAACAAGATAACAGAATTTTTAGATGACTGCGATAAGAAAAATCTTATTGATGGGTTAAATAAAAAGGATTTAAAACTCAAAATAGATAAGCTAGAAATTATTTTATCTAAAGATGATATTTTTATAGAAAAAACAAGTAAAAAAAATTTCTCGTTTGCTAACGAAAAAAATATTTTTGTTATTTTAGATATTAATCTAAACGAAGAACTGATCGAAGAAGGTTTTGTTAGAGAAATAATTAGTAAAATACAAAATATGCGTAAAGAATTAAGTTTCGATGTTATGGATAAGATTAAAATTTATCACTATGGAAATCTAAAGTTAAATGATATATTTGATAAAAATATTGATCTTATAAAAAAAGAAACTCTCGCGCATGAAATCTTAAATAAAAAAATAGATGATGCTAGCAAAAAAAAATTTAATATCAATGGCGAAGAGATTGAAGTATTACTTGAAAAGTTAAAATATAATTAAAACTATGTTGAGTAAAAAAAGCATTAATAAAATATTTATTTTTGTTATCTCTATAATTTTAGTATGTATTTTATCGTTTTTATTTATCAAAAAATCTTACAGCAAAATCACAAGAGTAGTTGATATAGATAAAATTTATGAAAATATATTTGTTAACGATATTAATGTGAGTTTATTAAGTATCGAAGAAGCTGAAAAGAAACTAGATGACAAATTAAATAAAAATAATTTTAAAAAAGTAATAATTTTTATAGACAACAAAAAAAATAATGAGTATAGATTTAATTTTAAAGATTTTGATGCAAAGTATGATGTTAAACGTGCAGTTAAAAAGGCTTTTAATTACGCCAGAACTGGAAAAATTTTGGACCGCTATGAAAAAATTATTAAATTAAAAAAAAATCCGTTAAAAATTAATATTGAATATAGCTACGATCTAGATTTTGTTAAGAAAAAATTAAACGAAATAAAAAAATTAAGCTTTATAGAACCAGTGAATGCAAGATTAATGCGTGATAATAATAGATTTATAATGATTAGCGATAAAAATGGTTTCTTTTTTGATGTAGAAAAAAATTTACCTGAAGTAGAAAATTTATTAAAAGATAAATCATCGGGGAAAATCGAATTAATATTTAAAGAGATAGAGGCTGAATATAAAAATAAAGATCTAGAAAATATAAAAGATATTTTGGGTGGTTTCAGTACTAATTTTAACGTTAGCAGTAAAAATAAAAATAGAAACATAAATATATCTAATGCTGTTAGCAAAATTAATAATATTATGATTTATCCAGGTGAGGTTTTTTCACTATGTAAAATTTTAGAACCATATAGTTATGAAAATGGATATCTAAAAGCTATATCAATAATAAATGGAAAAATTAGTGATGATCTTGCAGGTGGCATTTGTCAAGTTTCTACGACATTGTATAATACAGCGCTTCATGCCGAGTTAGAAATAATAGAAAGACAAAATCATTCACGTAAAGTTAGTTACGTCGATTATGCATTTGACGCTACGATGGCTAATAATTATATTGATTTGAAAATAAAAAATAATTTAGAATCTGCGATTTTAATAGAAAGTTATATTAATAAAAATAATATTTTTGTAAATATTTATGGGCAAGAAACAAGAAACAAATCTCGAAAAATTAAATTTATTAATGAATTAATAGAAACAGTTCAACCACCAATAGAACAAATAACAAAAGATAGTAATATAAAAAAAGACAATAGATTAATAATAATCAGGGCACAGCCTGGATATGTTTATAAACTCTATAAATTGATTTATAATAATAATAATTTAATAGATAAAAAATTAATCAATACAAGTTTTTATAATCCAATTCGCGGTGTTATTAAAATTGGTGAATAGCTTTTATGTTTTATTTAAAAAACGCAAAAATCAGATTAGTTTAATATTGTTTAAAAAATATTCTGCTAGACTACGATCCTCTTTCTTCGTTATTTTTATATTAAAGTAATCGCCATTTATAATTTTTATGTCACAGTTGTTGAGTTCAAACAAACTAGCATCGTCCGTTATATTTTTATTTTTAAAAATATTTTTTTTTATAGCATTGAAATAATTTTTTTTAAGATCATCATAATAAAAAGCCTGTGGCGTCTGAGTAAAATATATTTTTTCTCTATCTAATACTTTTGTTTTTTTAATTTTTTTGTATCTAACAGTGTCTGTGGATTTAATTGCTGGTACACAACAAGAGTTTTTATCTAAATTATTAATCACTCTTTTTATTAAATCTATACTTACGAATGGCCTAGATGCATCGTGAATACAAACTTTTTTCACCCTTATATTTTTAAAATCTATAAATTTTATTGTGTTTATTACTGATTCATAACGCTCTTTTCCGCCGATTACTAAGAATTTTGCTTTTTTAAGATTATAATCAATTATTAATTTTTTAGATAAGTTTAAAAAATCTTTTTGTACAACTAAAATTATTTGATCAATTAAATTAGATTTTTCAAATTTTTCCAGCGAATAAATTAAAATTGGCTTATCTTTTAAGAATAAAAATTGTTTAGGTTCTTTATTTTTAAATCTTTTTCCAGATCCAGCAGCCAATATTATCGCTAAATTAATTAGTTTCACCTCGATAAAAAAATTAAATTTCTTAAAATTAAATTCTTTGTATTAAAAAAATGATTATTTTAAAAAATACATAAAATTATTAAATAAAATTAGTTCTTTAAATTTATTTTTAAATTTATAAAAAAATAATTACGAAAAATAATAAAAAAGTTTTTTATTTTATTTATAAAGAGAGATAAAAGAATGAAATTCATAGATTTGCACTGCGACACTTTGAGCGAATGTTATAGACTTAATAAAAATTTAATGTCTAATAATTTAAATATAGATTTAAAAAAAATATCTGAATTTAAAGATGCTATATTGTTTTTGGCAATTTGGCTAGATGATATTTATTTAGACAGACCTTTTGAAAATACTATAAAGATTATAGATTTTTTTTATGATCAAAAAAATAAATATAAAAAATATTTTTTATCGAACAAGCATAAATTTATTTTATCTATAGAAGGAGGAGAAGCATTAGAAAATAATGTTGACAATTTAGATTTATTTTATGATCGCGGCGTTAGATTATTAACTTTAACTTGGAACCGTGAAAATAATTTAGCTGGTGGTTGTTATTGCTCTAAAGGACTTAAAAAATTCGGTTACGAGATACTAGAACGTTCAAAAAAATTTAATATATTAATAGATATTTCTCACGCTTCAAAAAAAACTTTTTGGGATATTTATAATTTTAACAACAAAAATATCTTAGCAACACACTCTAATTCAAAAACAGTGTATAATCATATAAGAAATTTAGACGACGATCAAATTTTAGCGATTAAATCTTGTAATAGCATAATAGGATTAAATTTATTTAATGAATTCTTAACAGATGATAAAAATGCCCAACTAATCCATGTTATAAAACAAGTAGAACATTTTTTAAAATTAAATTGCGAAAACAATATATGTCTAGGGTGCGATTTTGATGGTGTAGATAATTGTCTGCCAGTGGGTATAAAAAATATTTTAGACATAAACAAAATATATCACTTATTTAAGATTAACTTTGGAAAAATAATCGCAGATAAAATATTTTATTTTAACGCTAAAAATTTTTTAAAAATAAAAGAAATAATATAAAAACCTTAACATATAAAATTTTATATATTCTCGCTGATTATATTTTTTTTCATAAAAATAAAATATTGATATTTAAAAAATAAATTTCTTAGTTATCTAAATAAATCAGTTTTTAAAATTTTTTTTAAATTTTATATATCGCTACTGCGATTGCAATGGCATATTTTTTTTCGTGTGTAATACTTATTTTTATTTCACAAATTTTTCTAGATAAAGCAATTTTACTTGCTCTAGATAACAATTCTACAAAGGGCTTATTATTTGTATTGTGGCGAATCATGATTTCAATCGGAGATATTTTTTTAAATCCTGTTCCGAGTGATTTGGCAACTGCTTCTTTAGCTGAAAAAATTCCTGCAAGCGAACTTATGCTTCTTTGTTGTGCATAAAAAAATTCGTCTGGTAAAAAAATTTTTTTTATAAATTGCTCTCTCAAATTGATAAACCTATCAATTCTGACTATATCTATGCCTATTCCATATATATTTTTACAAGATGATGTTAAAGATTTAATTCTTCTGTCACACTTTGCCATAATTTTTTTCCAAATCGACATGTTTTTTTTACTCTCGTTTATAGCATTTTTGTAAACAATCTTTAAGGAGATTTCGATGTCAAATAAAAGAACTATACCCAATAATCTAAAACAAATCGGAAGTATGGTAGAGAATCCTGCAAAAGTTTTCATTGAAGATTATGCATATACTTTTTTAAATCAATACGCTGGTATAAGTCAAAAAGAAAAATTGGCTTTTCTAATTGGCGAAAGTTTCTTAAACGAAAATAATGAAAATATAATTTTAATAAGTGGATCAATCGCATGTGAATACACAGTATTTACAAATGGAATTTTAAATCTTACGCCTGAAAGTTGGACACAAGCATATAAAACAATTAATAAATATTTTCCTGGTTTAGAAATAATTGGATTAATGCAATCTCAACCAGGATATGGCATCTATCTAAATGAAAAATATATTAAATTATTTAAAAATAATTTTAATAAGCCCAATCAAGTATTCTTTGTTGTTGATCCTGTTGAAAAGCTAAATTTATTTAATATTTTTAACGCTGATAGAGAAAATCTATTAGGATTATCTGGGTATTTTATATATTATGATAAAAATGATGCCATGAATAGTTATTTAGTAGATATAAAAGGTTTTGGTAAAAATAAAAAAGATAATGATAACAATAACGAAATTATAAAATCTCGCGAAAAAAACGCTCCTACAGAAATTCTTCTCAGAAAAAAACAATTCGAACGAGTTCAAAAAAATAATAGCGAAAATAAAAAAACTATTAATCTCATGGCAACTCTGTGCGGAGTGTTGTTTTTAGTTTGCGTCATTATGGGAGCTGGCCTTGTTCAAAATGAAAATAGAATAACAAAATTAGAAAAAAATATAGCATCAATAAATTTTAATAATTCTGATAGAGCTAGCAATGTAAATAAAATAAATAACAGCACTGAAAAGGATAATAGTAATAAAGAGATAGAAGATAAACAAGTTTTTTTACAAACTTCACCGAAGATTATAAAAGATATCGAACAAGATAATAAAAATAAAGATATTTATTATGACAAAGAATTATTAAGCGAAGAAGATAACAAGAAAAACAAAGATAATAATCCTAGTAAAAATAAAGAAGAAAAAAGAATAGAAATTCCCACGAATTATATAGTAAAAGATGGCGATAGTTTGTCTAAAATAAGTAAAGAATTTTACGGAAACATTAATATGATTGAAAAAATTCTAGAAGAAAATAATATGGACAATGCAGATAAAATTTATATAGGAATGATCTTAAAAATGCCTAATGTCGTAGAAGTTAAAAGATAATAAATTTATTTTGACTAAGCAAATCGATACATTAAATTAATGATAAAAAGTCTTATAGCATGAATAATATTGATACTGCCAATTTTAATTTCAAAATCTATTTCTAATAAATAATTTAAAATAAATACTAAATCATTAGTATTAAAAATTTTACTCTGAGATATAATATCGTGGACTATAAAGCTTTGTATTTTTAATATATTAGTGATTTCTTGAAGTGTTTTGTTTTTATCATACAAGCCTTTAATTTTTAGAATTAAATAAAATTGTCTTACTATCATACTTAAAATTACTAAAGGTTGCTCATTTTGATCTATTAAATTATCAAAAATTTCTAGAGACTTAGAATTTTTTTGAGCTACGAGTTTTACTAGATCAAAAATTTTATTATCTAAATTTTTACTAGTAAGTAGTTCAATATCTGAAAAATCAATTGTATTTTTATCGCGAGAATAATTTATAAGTTTATATATTTCTTGTTTTAAAAAAAACATATCATTACCAACAAATTTAACCAGATCAATAGCACTTTGTTTTGATATAGAAATTTTTTCACGATCACATATTTTAATTATCCATTTTGCTAATTCAGAAGTTGTTTGATGATTAATTTTTAGTACGTCACCAATTTGAGATATACTCTGAAAAACCTTATTTTTTTTATCTATTTTTTCTTCTAGAAATATAATTATATTAGTGCTTAGAAAATTGTGTATATAATTATCGAATTCTTCACAATTTTTTTTAGATTCTAGTAAATTTTTTATAACTAAAATTCTAAAGCTATCAAAAAATGGAGGGCTACACGCGCACTTTACTATATCATCTATGCTGCTATTCTTTTTTTTATCTAATTTACTAAAATCAAAATAATTATAATTAATATCTAAAAATTTTTTATTCAAAAAAAAACCTTTTAGTTTTTTTGCATAGCACTTTTTTAAAAAATTTTCTTCTCCATAAAAAATATAAAAATTTTTTAGCCCCTGTTTTTTTATAAATTTAATAATATCCAGCATTGTATATAATCCTGTTTTTTAAATTTAAAACGATAGATAAAATAATACTAATAAATTCTTTTAGTTTAGCTTGTATTTGTTAACTTTTTTTGTTTTATTAGTCTCAAAATTTTTTATTTTTTTATAAGACGTTTTTTATATTTTTTAAAAAATTATTATCTTAAAATAAATGTCGCTTGTTAATTAAGTTATCGATGGCATAATTTTTCTTGTTTTGCTCAAAAATATTTAGGATTTTTTTAATAAGCGAGGTATTTTATTGTGAAATTATTTTTAAATCTAAGTGAGAATCTAAAAGAAAAGATTTTGATTTTTGTTTTGATGTTGTTAATTACTTTTTTTGTTGGTGCAAAAATAGTTTCATCACTGGAAAGTCCAGATCCAGAAATAAAATTAATTATAAAAGAAGCACAATGGAGTTCAGAAAGCAAAGTCGATAATTTAAAACTTGATTTAACAATCGGATTTTCTAATGAAGTTAAACACGATAATATATACTTAGTGAATGACGTTCCTTTGTATGGCTACAGTTATGAAATATCTGATTCTGGAGGATTAGTTGGACGTACACAAAGTATTTATAACTGTGGTAAAGGTCAGAACAACGAATATAGAGGAGATAGTTTTTTTCCATCTTCAGAAGATATTTCAAAACAGGCAAATATTTATAGTATACCATTTTTAGTAAATTTAAAACCAATTTATTTTCCTGACAATAAATATGATCCAAATGAAACTTATGAAATAATGGTAAAAGCTGACTATTGGGATGGGAATGATAAAGATTTTTATGCGTTTGAATCTAATAAATCAAAAATAGTAAGCCCAGTTTCGTGCAAAAATCCTGAAAAAATAGACTCTGAAAGAGTAAGTTTAGAACCAACACACGATAGTATAAAAATAAAATGGAGTAAGATAGACAATTGGGGAGATAATCAATTGAATGATGATGGTAGAGAATATATCGTAAAAATTTCGAAAGATTCTGATGTTATAGAAGAGAATTTCGTTAGTCATTTGTCTACTAAAATTGATTACGATCTCGTGTTTACGAATTTGGAACCAAACAAACATTATGATATTAGCATACAAACAAAAAATATTGCGGAATTATCTAGCGAAGAATTGATCTTTTGGGAACAAACACTTCTCACAAGGCCTGATATACCGGGTGATTTTAAAGTCCAAAAAATAGGATCTGATTATGTCAAACTTGCTTGGAATAAAGTAAATAATTGGGGAGATTCTAAAGAATACCATAAAGCGAGAGAAAGCAACGAAACAGAGGACGAATTAGAAACTTCGACATTGCCTGCCGAGTGGCCACCAAAAAAATATATTTTAGAATATAAAGAGAATAATAAAAATAATTGGTCTAAAATAGAGTTAGAGTTTGACGATGAATCTGAAACTATAAATGGATTAAAACATAATACATTATATAATTTTAGAATTAGCTCTTTTAATTTTGAAAGGGATAGCGGATTTACTTCTGTAAATGCGAGAACTACAAAAAAATTCAATTACAATGATCCTGATGAATCTTCGTCAGAATCTGATCTTGTTGATAAAGACTCAGAATCAACCGAAGAAGAAAATAATAATAATCAATCAGAAGAACAAAATGAAATAATCCAACCAGAAATTCCCACACCACTTCCAATTCAAACTTACACACTCAACGATATAAAAACTCCAGAATATTTTAAAACACGAGACTTTATCAATGGTTACGAAAATAAAAC
>JAISCN010000037.1 GCA_031265515.1 Clostridiales bacterium
TGACACAAATTTTTATAGTATTATAGTATGTAAAAAACTTTTCTGTGTATCGCGTCTCTTAAAAAAAATACAAAAAAATTAGCGTTGACGTAACTAAAAATTTATTTAAATTAAAAAAACATGAATTAAAAAACCGAAATAAAAAATGTAAATCTAATCTTTTTTAATTTAGATTATGTTATCAGAGAATATAAAAGCACTTTAGAAATATCTTTCTCTTGCTAAATAAATCAAAACACTTTTATTGATATCATATAGCGTTTTGTTTATTTTTTAAAACTATTAAAATAATCTAATATGCCTAAATATATTGACCATGCAATTTTATTTTGATAGCTTTCGTCGCAAAGATCACTTAAGTCTTGACTATTTGATAAAAAACCACATTCTACTATTACGGATGGTATGTTTATTTTTCTAAGAATAAAATAACTCGAATTAGTTTTTGCTACTCTAAAATTATTTTTATCTAGATTTTCTTTTATTTTCTCTTGAATAAAACTTGCTAATGTCTTGGATGCATCAGAGTTTTTGCAATAAAAAACTTGTGCTCCTCGTGGCCTGTTATTAACAAAAGAGTTTTGATGAATACTGATCAAAATATCTGCTTTAGATTGATTTGCTATTTCTTTTCTTTCTTGCATATCTTTTATTTTTCTATTTCCTAAAGCTTTATCATCAAATCTGGTCATTAAAACAAATGCTCCGCTTTGTTCTAAATATTCTTGAAGTTTTTTAGAAATAGATAAATTTATATTTTTTTCATAAATATTATTATCAGCAACTTTTCCTGGATCCCAACCGCCATGACCGGCATCTATAATAATTATTTTTTTTGATAGTGGCATAAAAAATATCGGTGATACTTTATCTAGCCAAATAGAGTTCGTGATAGCAGCAAAAATAAAACTTATGCACAATACTAAAATAATACTCTCTTTTTTTATGCTAAAAACTCTCAATAAAGAAACACTCACAACATAGTTTTATTAATCAAACAAAAAAACAATTAATAAAATTTATTCGAAAGTGTTTTTTATTATGCTTTGATAAGACAATTAATTTATTTTAGCAATAATTAGCTTGCTTTGAGTTCAAGTCTTAATCTATCTGCTATTAATGCTATAAACTCGCTGTTAGTAGGTTTTCCTTTTGCATTATTTATTGTATAACCAAAAAAACTATCCAACTCATCGATTTTTCCTCTGGTCCAAGCAACTTCTATAGCGTGACGAATCGCGCGTTCAACACGACTTGATGTTGTATTAAATTTCTTAGAAATCGTTGGATATAATTCTTTTGTTACATAATTTAAAATATCCATATTGTCTACTGCTAAAAGTATTCCTTCACGTATGTAATAATAACCCCTGATATGTGCGGGTACTCCAACCCTATGTAAAATATTTGTTACGTGTGATTCCAAACCAGAACCACTATATGTACTTAAAAAAATGCTTCTTGGATCATTTCCAATGTATACATTTTCGTTTAAGCTTCTTATTCTTCTCACTAAAGCTTCAACGTCAAATGGTTTTGCCATATAATAATCAGCACCAAGATTTATAGCTTCTTGCGCAAATTCGTCTTGTGTAATTCTAGATAAAACTATGCACTTAGGCGATGATTTTGGATTATTTTTCTTGTCTAATTTTTCTAATACTCCAAGCGCGTCTAACTCGCAAAGCATACCACTTAAGATTAAAAAATCTGGATTTAATTCACGAGTTTTATCTACTGCTTCGTTGCCATCTTTTGCAATATATAAAACTTTTATGTCTCCTTGGCGAATCAAAAGACCACTCAGAGTAGTAGCAGATTCTTTACTATCATCAGCAATTATTACTGTTATAACTTGCGGCATATAGCTATTTGTTACCTCCAAAATATTTTTTAATTGGCAAAATTAACCAATTAGGGATACAATAATACAGCTTAAAATCAATTACAAGCATTTTTTTCTTTCAATTCCGAGTGTTATAATCATCAATTCGATATGATACGATATTATTCGACGTACTATTTTTCTAGATAAATTTATATTTTTTATTTTAAAATAATAATCGGTGAAAATTTTGCAACAATGGAAAATTATTGAAAATGACACAAATATTAATTTGATGATAGAGACTTTAAAAATAGATTATATTACTGCTAAATTGCTGTCGAATCGAAATATCAGAACAAAAAATAATGCCATTGAATTTTTAAGCTCTAACAAGAAATTTTTAAACAATTATTCTTGTTTAAAAGATGTTTATAAAGCAATAGAAATTATCGAAGATTATATAAAAAAAAATAAAAAAATAATGGTGTTTGGCGATTACGATGTAGATGGAGTTATGAGTTGCGTTATATTATGCAAAACGCTTTTAGACATGAATGCAAATGTGGATTTCTATATTCCATTGCGAGAGACAGATGGATTTGGTCTAAACAAAAATATTGTTAAAAAAATTTATGATGAAAAAATAGATTTGATAATTTGCTGCGATAACGGAATGGCAGCAATAGAAGAAATCGGTTACGCAAAAAAATTAGGAATCAAAGTAATAATTATTGATCATCATGAATCTAGTTTAGATAATAATGACAAAGAAATTTTGCCTGGGGCAGATGCTATAATAAATCCTAAGCAAGAGTCTTGTGATTATTATTTTAAATTTTTGTGTGCTGCATCAATTTGTTATAAGTTTTCAAATGAATTTTATTTAAAGAGAAATTTAAAAATACCAGAAGATTTTATTATATTTGCCTCAATAGCAACTTTGTGCGATGTAGTTTTACTATTAAAAGAAAATAGGACAATAACAAAAATTGGTATTAATAAGATTAATTCTAGAAAACTAAAAAATCCTGGACTTTTGTCATTAATTAAAGAGAATAAAATATCAGAAGAAAATTTAAATGCTAGAGATATTAGTTTTGTGATAGGGCCATGCATAAATGCGTGTGGACGCCTTGATAGCGCCTGTTCGGCTGTTAAATTATTGCTAACTGATGATGTAGATGAAGCAAAAAAGTTATCTAAATATATTTTTAATTTAAATTCAAAAAGAAAAAAAATAACTAACGATATTTACAGTAAATTTTTACTTGAGTTTGATAAAACAAATAATGATATTAAAAATATTTTAATAATCTATGATTCGAATACCCCTGAAAGCATATCGGGGATAGTTGCAGGTCGTTTAAAAGAAAAATTTAATCGGCCGGTTATATTTTTAACTAATACATTAAACGAAAATATAATAAAGGCATCTTGTAGATCTGTAGAAAACTATAATATATTTAACGAATTATCGAATTATAAAGATTTATTCTTAAAATTTGGTGGTCACGCGATGGCTGCAGGTTTTTCAATTTACAAAAAAGATTTAGATTATTTAAGATCAAATCTCGAAAAAAATTATATTTTTAATAATAAAGATTTTATTAACGAAATAAAAATCGATATAGAGATAAAAAATATTGATGAAATAAATTTTGAACTGTATAAAAAAATCAAACGTTTAGAACCATTTGGAAATGGCAATCCAGAACCGTTATTTATATTAAAAAGCGCGCATATAAACAAAATTAATTTTTTCAAAAATAATTTTACAGTTCTAGAAATTATTTTAAAAAACAAAAAAATAAAAGGCATTTGTTTTGAAAATCGTGAAACACTAGACAGGATTTCTAAAAATAGAAAAGCCGACATAGCGTTTAGTTTAGAACTTTATCAAAAAAACATACAAATAAGAGTCAAAAACGTTTTCTATCACTAAAATTAATTAACAAAACTTTTTATCAATAAAACAGTTTTTCTTCAATATATTTTTTTATATCTATAATTTTTATTCTGTCTTGTTTCATAGAATCTCTTTCTCGAATTGTTACACAATTGTCTTTTTGAGATTCAAAATCAAAAGTTGCACAGTAAGGCGTTCCGATTTCGTCTTGGCGTCTATATCTTTTTCCAACCGAACCTGATTCATCAAAATCACACGAAAAATATCTTGATAATTCTTCGTGTATTCTTATACAACTTGAAGATAATTTTTTAGAAAGTGGCAAAATTGCTAATTTTATAGGCGCAAGAATGTTATGTAATCTTAAAACAATTCTTGTTTCGTTATTGTCTATTTTTTCTTCGCAATAAGCATCACATAAAAAAGTTAGTAATAATCTATCGACACCAACAGAAGGTTCTATACAATGTGGCGAAATATTTAAATTATTTTTTTCATCAAAATAATAAAAATTTTCTCCAGAATATTTTTGATGTTGAGACAAATCAAAATTACCTCTATGTGCAATTCCCCAAAGTTCACCCCAAACAAATGGAAAACGATATTCTATATCGCATGTTGCACTACTATAATGCGACAATTCATTTTTTTCATGATCTCTAATAATTAAATTCTCTGGTTTTATGTTTAGTTCTAAAAGCCACTTATAGCAAAAATCTCTCCAAAAATCAAACCAATATCTGCTTTCTTGAGGATTACAAAAAAATTCTAATTCTGCTTGTTCAAATTCTCTAGTTCTAAAAATAAAGTTTCCTGGCGTAATTTCGTTTCTAAAAGATTTTCCTATTTGGCCAATACCAAACGGTAATTTTTTTCTTGTCGATCTTGAAACATTATTAAAATTAACAAAAATTCCTTGCGCGGTCTCAGGTCTTAAAAAAATAACATCTTTTTCATCTTCGATAACACCCATAAAAGTTTTAAACATCAGATTAAATTCTCGTATCTCAGTAAAATTGCTAGAACCACAATTCTCACATTTAATTTTATTATTTTTGATAAATTCATTCATTTCATCATTAGTTATTTTATTTATATTAACACTATCAATATTATTTTCACGAATAAAATCTCCAACTAAGTGATCAGCTCTAAATCTCATTTTACAAGATTTGCAATCAATTAGAGGATCAGAAAAACCTGATAAATGTCCCGAAGCTTCCCAAACTTTTGGATTCATCAGGATAGAACTATCTATTTCAACATTATTTTTTTGTTCTTGAATAAATTTTTTACGCCAAGCATATTTAATATTATTTTTTAGAGCAACACCCAATGGCCCATAATCAAAAGTATTTGCAAGACCACCATAAATTTCAGAACCATTAAAAATAAAACCACGATTTTTAGCCAAAGCAATTATTTTATCTAGACTGTCAATTATTAGTTATCTTTCCTTTTACTTTTTTTTAAAATATAACTTTATTTTTTTAAAATACAATAATAAAATAAAAGAGTATACATAATTTGATACTGTTAAGAAAATATATTGATATCGATCAAATTAATTTTTTTATTTACTATTGTAGTTTACTTCTTTGTAGTCATCTAAATAAAATCTCAGTAATATTTTATTTTTTTAAGTTCATACTTATTAAAATCAAAAATAAAATCTGTCATTCTAGAAAAATTATGAGTTTCAATGACATTGTTTTTATTTTGTTTTTTTGTTCAACAAATTTACTTTTAGTATAAGTTATGAAATTATATCTTGGACGTGAGTATAATGCAGGATGAAAGAAATGATAAAGCGATTGCGTTAATTGGTGCTATTAACGTGGCCTGTAGATCTCTTCCTTTTAATACTTCTTTATTCCAACATTGGTTGCAAAAAGAATTTAAGAATGAAATTATTGATGAAATTATGATAATGGCAAACGATCAAAATATTAGTCCAAAAGATATGCAGAAACGGATATTATCTTTATTTATTCAAAGAATTAACGACCATCTTGAAAAAACTGAAGAGCAAAGTAGTGAACTAAGAGAAAAGAATTTAGACCCAAAGCAAGTAATATTACATCTTGCTCAAAAACTTGTTAACGCAACAGATTTTACAATCGATCAATTCCAAAAAGCTGATTTTGATAGAGATATAAAAAATATAAGTGATTCTGCAATTAAAATTACGCAGCTATTAGATAAAATTCCAAATAATGTCAACGCAGAACCAATTTCGCAATTTAAAAAAACTATCGAACAATGTCAAAGTTGTTTAAAAGTTTTTCAAGATAAAATCAAAAACAAACAACCAATTACATTAGACGATGTCAATAAACTGTCACGAAATTTAAATCAATTAGAAGAATTAATTCAACATCAAGATGTTAAACCATTTTATCACATTTTTTTGTTTTTTAAAAATTTTTATCTAGACACTGTCTTGTATTCTAAAATATTTTTAAATCAAATACGATTCTATTTCATTTTCTAAATTTACTCTATTTTTTTGAATTAACTATTTAAAAATAATTCAAAAGTTGTGTAAGTAACGAAACCTTGAGATGCGAAAAATTAATTAAAACATTACTTGATAAAATACTTTTTGAAAAAGTTGCTATCTTGCTGGAAAACGGCGAATAGATAAAATCAGCTATAAAAACGACAACACAAATCAAACTGCAACAAACTAATTTGATATTATATTTTTCTTCTCTTAGTTTATTCTTCGAAAATTTTTTAAATTCACACTTTATATATAAATAGATTTTTAAATTTCGTTTTTTTAAAAACTTTTTAAATCTATTTATAGTGGCAAAAAATAATTGATTTATAACATTTTTATCATTTGACATCATCGATCGTCAAAGTTATTTCTGAAATTATTAAGAAAACTTTTGAATTCATCAATAAAAAATAGTCGCTAACCTAACAAGAAATCGACTATTTTAATTTTCTTTTCTTTTAGGAAGTCGTCTATAACGAACAACCGTTATATTTTTATTTTATTCCAAATTACTTTTTTTAGTCAATAAAAAAATAAATTTATAAAAATAAATTTTATGTTATTTTTTCTGTGAGTCTTGTATTATGTTCTGTCAATTAAATTTGACGACATGGGCGACTTCCTCACTCGCAAGAAAAGTGAGGTGATTATATGATAAGAAATGTTTTAGATGTTTTAAAAGCAATAGAATTGCTTTTGAAAATCATAAAAATAGTTCAAAATTATATAAAACAAAAAAATAGTCGCTAACCTTACGAAGAAAACGACTATCTAAAAACTCTTCTCGAGGAAGTCGTCTGTGACGAACAACCGTTATATTTTTATTTTATTCCAAATTATTTTCTTTAGTCAATAAAAAATTAATTTAAATTTTGGATAATTATTTCTTTGCTCTGCATAATTATCGTCAATGCACTTAATCTTATAACAAGGTATTATGAGATTCAAAAAGAGCCTCAATAAATTTGAGACTCTTTTATTTTTATTTTTATTTTATCTATTCTACGATTATCGTGTTATCTTCGCCATTCCAAGTTATTTTTTGATTTAAAACTTTTTCAATAAAATATCTTACCGGCAAACAAGTGTAATCATCTTTTAATAAAGCCGGAACTGATACACCCTGTTCATTCGTCATTGTTTCAGGAATTGTACTTGTATCAATACGTACAGCGGATTTTCCAATTTCAAAAGTTCTATTTCCAAGAGTTACAAATAAACTATTAGCCAAGCCTTCTAATTTTTCTACTCTATTATCAAAAAAAGATACAGGAAGGTCAACTAATCTTGCTATATCGCTTACTTGCATGTAAGTTGTTCCGGTAGATGGTTCTATAAACGGAGCATATTTCATTTGAACTTCTTGACCATTTAATTCAACATTTTCGTTGCCAATTGTTATCTTAAGATTTATTTTACCTTCTCCATATTGAAGTGTTGCTATCTTGGCATTTGTATTTGAGATAATACTATCGTAGAAGCTACTTTCTGAGTTTTCATCAACGCCTACGCCCATTATAATATCATAAGAACCTTTTGGGACATTTGAAACCGAAGAGACTTTTAATTCAGATATCGATATTTTAGATGGTAAACCGTCAGACGATGATTCATCTACCTCTAATAACAAGCTATTACCAGCTAAATAGGCACTTTTACCATTATAAATTTTATAATTTTTTAATTTTAAATTACCTTCAATCACTTCAATTTTTGGGTCTCCAACAAAGCTAAAGTAATTATTTAAATTTTTAAAACAAATAATTATTTTTTTGCTAGTTTCACTACTTCTATTCGATTTTGATACTATTGCATATGATCTTGCCTGATCATAGCTTGGTTCGAAAGATTCTAAAAATGTATTTCCATTGCTGTCAACATTTTCAGTTAATATTATGTCATCTAAAGTTACAGTTTCGCCTGGTGTAAATTTTGTTGTTTGATTATTTGAACTCATTGCATTAATAGCTTTTGCAACAACTATATCCTTCTGTACATCTAAATTTCCAACTGCTGTTCCTGATAAATTAGCTACTATATCACCCTCAAATCCTAAATCTATTTCTAAATAAAATGCGATCTCTAATTCTAGTTTTGCTTTATCACTATTATTCTTTAGACTTTTCAAAGTAACTTCGTTTGAATTAAAATTAACTCCACTGCTTTCGTTATCGAAATAAATATTGTCATTAAAACTATCACTTAAATTTTCGCTGCTCAAAATTTCCAAACCTTTAACTTTAACTTCTGAAGGAAAAGTAAATTTTAGATTTCCTTTTCTTAAACTATCGCTTGTTAATTCTTTTAAAATTAAAGTAGCAGTTTTATTATTTTCGTTTTCGTAATCTTTGTCATCATAGTAAGTCGTGCCATTGAATAAAGTTGGAACTTCGTCTTTGTCGTCATATTCAACTTTTAACGATAAATTTTGTGAAGAGCGTTTAGCTACAACAAAATCTTCTTCAGTGAAACCCACTTTGAAACCCATTTCTGGCAGTGATGAATCTATAAGTCTCATTTTTATTTCTTCTAATCCGCTAGGTGCTGAGCTGCGTGTTGAATATATTTTTAAACCATTTATTTTTATAGTTCTTTTGCTAGTAGTATTATCTTGCCTTTTTAAAGTGATATAAATGCTTTTTCCATCGATCGTAAAATCGTTAGTACCGTATAAAGCATTACTTCCATCAATGGTTACGCTAAAATTATCTGGATCATCAAATTCATATCCGTTATCTAATCTAAGTTGAATTCTAGCTCCTGATGTTAAATTCAAAGCTCCTGCTATATTTTCTTTTATTCTTATCTCTGGTACATTAAATTCATCTGCAGCAGTTTCTAAATTTCTTGTGTCAACTTCAACAGTAGTACTACCTTTAGTAACTGTAGCAAAATCTAATGTGCTAGCACTAAAAGCATTTCCGGATATAGAAACTGTTAATTTTTTTCCATCACCTAAATTTTCGTCAGCTTTTGTAACAAGTGGTATTGTTATATTATTTAAATTAGAATCATTAGGTACAAGAGGTCTCATTAAAGTTACAGTAGCACGATCGTCTCTATCAATTTCCATGGCATAATCCCAAAAAGTTTCGCCCTTGCTCTTATTTCGTCTTATAAAAATTCCCGGAGTAGAAGAATTACTTTCTTTAGAGGAAAAATATAATCCTTTCCTGGTATCGTACGTAGTTCCAGTATAATTATCAAAATTTTCTACTGCTTCTACAATTGGTATTTGATTTTTACCAATATAGCTAGCTAACTTTCCATCATAAATGATCTCTCCTTTTTTAATAAATCCTTCTACGTTTTCGGTACCATCAATTCCTTCATCATCATCTCCTTCATACACTTTTACTTTAGAAAGATTTTGTAAATTTAGTAGGCTATCGTCTTCTGCGGCAACTCCAACATATTCTTCTTTTGCTACTGCTTCTCCTTCACCCTCATCTTCTTCTTTTGTATCATAATCTGATGTATCCATTGGCTTATCATTTCTAAAGAAAAATTTTGCATTTTCTAGTTTAACTTCAAATGTTTCACCTGGTAATATAGTTGCATTGTTTGTAGTTACAGTAAGGGTGTTACAGCCAGTGAATCCATTTATTTTAGAATTACTTGAATTTCCTTGTGCTATTGATGCTTTTATTGTAGGCATATTAGTTTCGTAAAAAGCTGTTTTCTTAGGCACTAACAAGTTACTATAAGATAACGAACTTCTTGAATCTGCGTGCACTTCTACATGTGGCACAATAGTAGTAAATACTGAAGTTGCCATAACGGCAGCCATCAGAAAAGAAAATTTTCTTTTCATATTGTTACATTTCCTCCTATTTTTTATTTATTAAGATAAAAAAATACACAGCAAAAGGAAGAGATATAGATACTAAAATTTCTTTAATTTAATCAAGTAACTATATTTTCTTAAATGCTTAGAGCTATTATTTTGTAAGTTTTACTTTTTTATTCAAGAATTTTTAATTACTTAGAAATATTATGTTTAATGATTTTATAAAAAAATATTTTTAGAATTTAATTGACAGAACATAATATAAGACTCACAGAAAAAATAACATAAAATTTATTTTCATAAATTTATTTTTTTATTGACTGAAAAAAGTAATTTGGAATAAAATAAAAGCATAACGGTTGTTCGTCACAGACGACTTCCTTAGAAAAAAAATTACAAAATAGTCGTAACTTTTCCAGGATTAGCGACTATTTTTTTATGATTATAACTTCGATAACTGTTTTAACAATTTCCGGAAGTAATCTTATTAATACTTCTTTCAAAATTTTAAACATGTATCTCAGCATCTAATCACCTCACTTTTTTGCAAGTGAGGAAGTCGCCCATGTCGTCAAATTTAATTGACAGAACATAATATAAGACTCACAGAAAAAATAACATAAAATTTATTTTTA
>JAISCN010000062.1 GCA_031265515.1 Clostridiales bacterium
TTGTTGTCTTGCTAATTCAGCCAATCGTGTCTCTTCTAATTTTCTTGCTTCTTCAGCCAATCGTGCTTCTTCTGTTTTTCTCATTTCTTCCGCTTTTCTTGCTTCTTCAGCCAATCGTGCTTCTTCTGCTTTTCTTGCTTCTTCAGCCAATCGTGCTTCTTCTGCTTTTCTTGCTTCTGCTTGTTGTCTTGCTTCTTCAGCCAATCGTGTCTCTTCTGCTTTTCTTGCTTCTTCTGCTTGTCTTGCTTCTTCAGCCAATCGTGCTTCTTCTGTTTTTCTTGCTTCTGCTTGTTGTCTTGCTAATTCAGCCAATCGTGTCTCTTCTAATTTTCTTGCTTCTTCAGCCAATCGTGCTTCTTCTGCTTTTCTTGCTTCTGTTTGTTGTCTTGCTAATTCAGCCAATCGTGTCTCTTCTAATTTTCTTGCTTCTTCAGCCAATCGTGTCTCTTCTAATTTTCTTGCTTCTTCAGCCAATCGTGCTTCTTCCGTTTTTCTCATTTCTTCAGCTTGTCTTGAGTCGTCAGCAGATCGTTTTTGTTAAGGATTTATTGCGTCTTCTGCGTGTCTTGCTTCTTCAGCCAATCGTGATTCTTCTGCTTTTCTTGCTTCTTCAGCCAATCGTGCTTCTTCTGCTTTTCTTGCTTCTTCAGCCAATCGTGCTTCTTCCGTTTTTCTCATTTCTTCCGCTTTTCTTGCTTCTTCTGTTTTTCTCATTTCTTCTGCTTGTCTTGCTGCTTCTTCTCTTGCCGCTGCTTCTGCTCGTTGTCTTTCTTCTTCAGCCAATCGTGTCTCTTCTAATTTTCTTGCTTCTTCAGCCAATCGTGCTTCTTCCGTTTTTCTCATTTCTTCCGCTTTTCTTGCTTCTTCTGTTTTTCTCATTTCTTCCGCTTGTCTTGCTTCTTCAGCCAATCGTGTCTCTTCTAATTTTCTTGCTTCTTCTGTTTTTCTCATTTCTTCTGCTTGTCTTGCTGCTTCTTCTCTTGCCGCTGCTTCTGCTCGTTGTCTTGCTTCTTCAGCCAATCGTGTTTGTATCGCTATATTACCTATAAAAATAACTTGCGCTAATTTATTAGTGCATGGACTTGCATCTGAGTCATGAAAAACTTCAGAATTAGGTAAAACAGTTTCTGCTTGTATATCTGCTCTACAAATTTTTATTTCGCTACCAATTCTGATAAATTTATAATCCGTTACATTGTGTTCACCTGTTAAACGATTGACATCTCTCCGTAAAACACATCTGAGATTTTCATCAACAAAAAACGGAATGTTAAGAATACCAAAACCTTCAGCACCCGCAACCATACCAGTATCGAGACGAATAACTAAAGGTCTAGCGTCATTACTCATCATGTACCGAATTTGTTGACTCTTTGTGTGACCTTCCAAACATATTATATCTAGATGTAAAAATTCTATCTCGAGTGTTAAGTCGCGCGTCCATAACCAAAAGCTAACAGAATTACGATCCACTGCAAGAAATTCTCTTCCTCCATATAATTGCTTGACTAAAAATTCTCTCTGAACATATTCGTCTATACATTCAAGAAAAATTTTATAATCGTCAGTATATTCTGGCAATAATATACCTGTTTTTAAATTTAATTTACTTTTTGCTATTCCATTAATCATGCAAAAATGAAATCTTATTAATTCGACTGTTTTTAACTGACATTCTCCATTCATTAACATCGTGTAAATATCATTAATTTTATTTATCAGTACGGGTTTACCACTATCATCATATAATGAAATAGAATTTGCCGTAATATCGAATCCGAATCCGGGTAATGCTTTAGTTACAAATTTTCTAATTCTGAAAAATAGATCTCCATGTTCCATTAATTCGCGTCTTATCGATATCAGTGCTCTAAGAATTCCTATATGCTTTTTACGTCTAACATCATCATCAGCAACAACATCAACAATAGCAGTATTATCTTTAAAATAAGTAACGTCAACAAGATCAACGCCATCAATTTCTCTTAAATAAATTGATAGTAACTTTTCTAACCCCTTAATTGAAAGTGTCATGACGTCATAGGGTGTTATTTTATTAACTCCTTCTCTAGTAGAAGCATGAAAAGATAATTTCGATAGAATTAAAAGATCTTGAATTATACTTAATTTATTCGGAGCAACATGAGACAATACAAACTTTCCGTATATGAATCCTGCAGTCATTAAATTTCTACAGATTAATATATTTCTAATTCTTAGTATTAGATCTCCAACAAAAACATTTCGAAACCCAACTTCAATTTGGTCAGCTTCATGATTACCCATACAAAAAGGAGATCCTAAGAAAAGCATAAAAGTTAGATTAGTTGCGCTACATGGTCCTCTGTCTATAACATCACCTAGATTACAATTTCTTCCCCCTATACTTTCAAAAAACTTATTCTTTTTTGAAAAAACAGTTGCAATAAATCTACAACAATTGTCTTTAAAAAAAATATTTCTATTTTCATCAACATCAATAATTTCTTTGCACTTTAAAAGCAATCCTTCAAGTAATGGATTATCAGAGTCTCTATAACATTTATCTGATAAAAAGAAATATATTTGAGAAAATATATGGAATCGTTTATAATTTTCTACACTTATCCATATCGTTATAATAAGACCCATACATTCTTCAGTAATAAAAGATCTATTAGTAACTCTATCTATAATTACAACATAATTTTCTGCATCTTCAAGGACAATTTCGCCAGTAAGCGCATAGTGAGCAAAAAGACTCGGAAAGTTTCCATGCGAATCAGTGGTTACACTAAGAACGTCCTTATTAATAATTAGTTCATCTATATTTCTTATAGGATATTCCTTACCAGGATTCTCAAGTTCCCAATTTTGTTTCAATTCAAAATAGATTCTTTCTTTTTCCAATCTTGTCATCTTAATTGTGTGAGCTAAAAATTTTATTTGTTCCGTAATCGGCAGATTCATCATATCAATGTTCATTTTTTCATTTCCTGAGAGATGGCAGAGTTCATTTAAAAATTTTAATGTATCATCATTTTCATGGGTATTTAAGCTACGCAGTTTTTTAACTACTTGTTTGACGGTTGGACAAAATGAACAAGATTCTCTTCGATAAAATTCTTCAACTAAAGATTTTGTTGATGCAGCACTATTTATTAATTTTTTTCTAAACTCATAAACATTTTCCTGCATCCAAGCATCTAAATCCATAATTAACTCACCTCAGTAATAAAACAATAATCGCGTACTTAAATCAAAATTCTAAAATATTATATAAATCATAACATTTTTATTAATATTATGTTGTCTATTTACTAACAAATAAATATAAGTTTTGTTATGTTTTGTCTTGCTAATTACATTATTAGTATATTTTTAAGCATCGAATAGACAATTACTTTGATCGCTAAAATACCCAAACAGCAAAGACGTTCTCTTACAAAAGAACTATTGTCGCTTCTGTTTGAAAATTTTTGTCAATGATTTTATTATCAATACCAATAGTATAATAATTTTGGTGCCATGATATGGACCAACATATCCTAAAAAATCTGAAATTGTTTGCTTTATTATTTCAATTCTAAATTCGTCTGAAAATTCTGTCAAAAACAATAAATCTAAGAAGAACATACTCTACAATATATAAATGAATTCTTCTAAAAATTAATATGATTTAAAAAAAGATAATACAAAATCATCCATAGGATCATGATAATGCTTTTAAAATTAACAAAAAAATTCATGATCCAAAAAATTAGAATCACTTTATATATTTAACAAGAATTATTTTTAGCTCAACAAAGAAAAAATTATAAAAAACAGATCTGTATTTACTGATTTATCTAATTAAAGATAGATTAATTCTATTTTGTTCGTCTATGTTTATAACTTTTACTTTTACTTTTTGACCAATTTTTAAAGCATCATCAACCGATAATATGCGAGAATCTAGTAATTTAGAAACATGTATCAAACCTTCTTTATCAGGAGCTATTTCTACAAAAGCACCGAACTTTGTTATCTTTGTTACTTTTCCAAAAATTACATCATTTATCTCAGGATCAGTAATAATTTTTTTTATCATTTCACAGGCATGATTCACTCTATCCATATCATTTGAGACTATAAAAATTTTTCCATCATCTTCTGTATCAATTTTGTCTACTCCAGTTTCATCAATAATACGTTTTATGGTTTTACCGCGTGGACCTATAATATCTCCTAACCTATCAATATCAACTACTATTTTTTTAATTTTAGGAGCATTACCAGAAATGTTATCTTTATATTTTTTTATACATTCGGACATCACATTTTCAATAATAAAATTTCTAGCTACATGTGCTTTATCAAGAGCTATTTTTATCATTTCTAATTTTAAACCATTTATTTTAACGTCCATTTGAACAGCTGTGATGCCTAATTTTGTTCCAGCAACTTTAAAATCCATATCGCCAAAAAAATCTTCTAAACCTTGAATATCAACCGGCATTACAAAATTATCCTCGTTATTTTCATCCACTATTAGGCCAATAGAAATACCTGCAACATGATCTCTAATCGGTACACCTGCATCCATTAAAGCTAGAGAACTTGCGCAAATACTAGCTTGTGAAGTTGAACCATTAGAACTTAGTACTTCACTAACAAGTCTTATAACGTAAGCAAATTCATCTTCGTTTGGCAATACAGGAATTAATGCTTTTTCAGCTAACGCCCCGTGACCAATCTCACGACGATTGGGTGCTCTAGAAGGACGAGTCTCTCCTACCGAAAAACTAGGAAAATTATAATGATGCATATATCTCTTTTTTTCTTCTAAATCTATCCCGTCAATTATTTGTTTATCACTAGAAGAACCTAAAGTTACTACAGTTAAAACTTGTGTTTGTCCTCGCTTAAAAATTGCTGACCCATGAACTTTTGGTAAAAAATTTATTTTTGCATTTAATTCTCTAATTTCATCTATTTTACGTCCATCTGGGCGTCTTTGTTCGATTAAAATTAATTTTCGAATAACTTCTTTTTTGTAATCATTTAGATTTCTTTCGATCAAACTTTTTAAATCCATTTCATCTGAAAAATCATGTCTTTCAGTTATTTGTTTTATTAAGTAGTCTAATATCTCATTGAAATTATTTTCTCTATCTTTTTTGGATTCGCAAATAATTGATTTAATAATTTTTTCCGTACTTAATAAAAATCTTATATCCTCAGAAATTTTATCTTCTATATCGCTTCTGACATCTTTATTAATACTATTATTCTTTTTCTCTTTTCCACATTCTAGAACTATTTTTTCTAAAAATTTGATTATCTTTTTATTTTCTTCATGAGCTAAATTTATAGCTTCGAACATTGTATCGTTATTAACTTCATTCGCACCGGCTTCTATCATTACAACTTTGTTTTTTGTTGAAGTGACAACAAGATTTAAATCGCTTATCTCTTTTTGTGCAGAATCCGGACTTAAAATAATTTTTTTATCTATCAAACCAACATTCATTCCAGAAATCAGTTCTGAAAATGAAATATCAGATATTCCTAATGCAAGAGATGTTCCTAATATTGCTGCTATCTCAGGTGAACAGTTCTGATCTACTGACCAAACTTCTATGGTAACCAAAACATTATTTCTAATTTTTTTGTCAAACAAAGGCCTGATAGATCTGTCAATCAATCTTGAAGTTAAAACAGCTTTTTCGCTTGGCCGCCCCTCGCGTCTTATAAATCCCCCAGGTATTTTTCCAACTGAATATAATTTTTCTTCGTAATCAACGCTCAATGGAAAAAAATCTAATCCATTTCTTAAATTTTCTGATATGGTAACAGCAACCAAAACAACTGTGTCTCCATATCTAACCACCACGGAACTATTTGCTAACTCAGCAACTTCATCTAATTCGAAGATTATCTCTTTTCCACTAATTGAAGTTTTATAAATTTTGCACATTAAAAACCCTACACTGAATTATTTTGCTACAAATTATTTTTTATTTTCTTAAACCAAGACGACTTATAAGTTCTCGATATTTATTAAGATTTTTTTTCTTAATGTAAGTCAACAATGATCTTCTTTGGCCAACAAGTTTAAGCAGACCTCTTTTCGAATGATAATCTTTTTTATAAATATTTAGATGACCAGTTAAGACATTTATTCTTTCGGTTAAAATTGCAATTTGCACACCAGTCGAGCCGCAATCATTTATACTATTTCCAAAATTCTTTATTATTTTTAATTTATCTATCAAATTATTTCCCCAAAAATTTAATCAGCTAATTTAAACGACACGTACTTTCTTATTTTAGAAAACAAAATAATAATAAAACTATATTTAATACTTTATCAATACAAAAAAAATGTCAAGTGTGTAAAATCCAATCTGTAAAAATAAATTTAACTGTTCTTGTTTGTTTGTTGTTTTTTTGAGACAAATTTTGATAAGATGATTTAATACGTTTAAAATATCGTCTAAATAAATTTAATTATGATTATTTAATTGCATGGTGATTAAAACTTTGTAAAATATATAAATGATACGATACAGAAATTTGTGTAACTCTTTTAAAAGACAGTTTTTTTAAAGCACTGATTTTATTTAGCTATAAATCTAAGAAGAATATAAAAATGAGGAAATAACTTGTGTATATCAACAAAAGAAACGATATAAGAAACGTTGCGATTATAGCACATGTTGATCACGGAAAAACTACTCTTGTAGATCAGCTTTTAAAACAATCAGGAACATTTAGAAGTAATCAGATTATAGAAAAACGGGTAATGGATTCTAATGAATTAGAACGTGAAAGAGGAATAACTATATTTTCTAAAAATACATCCATTAATTATAACGGTGTGAAAATAAATATAGTTGATACACCTGGACATGCAGATTTTGGCGGAGAAGTAGAAAGAATATTAAAAATGGTCAATGGAGTTATTTTATTAGTCGATGCATTTGAAGGTCCAATGCCACAAACAAAATTTGTTTTAGAAAATGCTTTAAAATTAAATTTATCAATTATCGTTTGTATAAACAAAATTGATAGACCAGATACAAGATTAGAAGAGGTCTTAAACGAAGTTTTTGATTTGTTTATTGAGTTAGGTGCTGATGATAATCAAATAAATTTTCCTGTTATATATGCATCTGCTAAAAATGGTTTTGCATATTTAAAAGATAAAAATAAAAAAGATATGTCAGATTTATTTGAATCGATAATAAATTTTATACCTGCGCCAACTTGTGTAAATAATAATCTTCAATTGTTAATATCAGCACTTGATTATAATGATTACATTGGAAGAATTGGCATTGGCAAAATAGAAAATGGCGAAATAAATTTAAACCAGGATATAACTATTTTAAATTTTCATAAGCCAGAAAATATAAAACGCGCAAAAATTTCTAAATTATATATTTTTGATGGATTGATAAAAAAAGAAGTTATTAAGGCAAGATTTGGAGACATAGTCGCGTTATCAGGAATAGATAATTTAAAAATTGGAGACACTATTTGTGACGTTAATTATGTTAAAGCATTAGAATTTAATGAGATTTCTGAACCAACTATAGTTATGAATTTTTGTGTTAACGATAGTCCTTTTGCCGGAAAAGAAGGAAAATTTGTAACTAGTAGAAACTTACGTGATAGATTATCTAAAGAATTAAATACAAACGTAAGTTTGCGCGTAGAAGAAACAGAATCTGCTGAAATATTTAAAGTTTCAGGACGCGGTGAATTGCATTTATCTATCTTAATCGAAACAATGAGACGCGAAGGGTATGAATTTCAAATTTCTAAACCAAAAGTTTTATTTAAAAACATAAATAAAAAATTATACGAACCATTTGAAATTTTAACTGTTGATGTTAATGAAGAATTTTCTGGCGCTGTTATTTCTAAATTAGGTAATCGAAAAGGCGAACTGATGGTTTTTAATAATTTAAGAGAAGGCGTTTTAAGATTAATTTTTAAAATTCCAGCACGCGGATTAATTGGATATAGAAGTGAATTTATAAAAGATACACGCGGAACCGGCGTCATGAATGCCAATTTTGATGGTTATCGTGAATACAAAGGCGAAATAATTTCAAGACCTTGTGGTTCGATGATATCTTTTGAGACTGGCGAAGCAATTACATATGGTTTATTTAATGCTCAAGAACGTGGTGAATTATTTATAAAACCAGGAGAAAAAGTTTATGCTGGTATGATAGTTGGAAAAAGTTCCAGATTAGGAGATATAGAAATAAATGTTTGTAAAAAAAAACAATTGACAAATATGAGAGCATCGGGTTCTGATGAATCATTGATCTTAGTACCTGCTATTGAACTAGTTCTTGAACAGGCAATAGATTTTATAAACGATGACGAATTAATAGAAATAACACCAAAAAAAATAAGAATGAGAAAAAAAATATTAGATTCTAAAATTAGATCTAAAAGAATAAAAAAATTAATCTAATAATTTAGTATCAAAAAAACAACAAATTCAAAAAATGCATCGAACGCGAAAAAAACACTAACCCTAAACAAATCAGATTAGCGAAAATTTTATGTCACAAACTTGATAAATATTTTTTACAAATCACAAAAGCTTTTATTTTCTAAAATGTGTTACATTACTTACAATTATCATCACCATGTGGCCTATTTCCATCGTGATAACGTCGCATTCCTTCTGCATGACCATCGTCATATCCTTCTTCATCATATTTATTTCTGATAACTATGAGGTATATGTTCATTTGGCATACGAGGAAGATGTCTAGATCCATCCCAAAGACCTTTATCGTACCCAGCTCTGTATGCTGAATTACTAAATTGCTCATCAAGATGTTTAGCAGCATCGACAGTAGCTTTTGCTACTCTTTTTATCCTTTCCAAAATAATCATCACCAAATAACAGATACAAAATTTTTTTAAATATCAAAAAAAATTTGAGGGTATTGCAAAATATTAAAATTATATTGTCAAAAAATATTTTATAATTCAAATATAATCAATCCTAGGAGGCAAAA
>JAISCN010000012.1 GCA_031265515.1 Clostridiales bacterium
AGTGAGGAAGTCGCCCATGTCGTCAAATTTAATTGACAGAACATAATATAAGACTCACAGAAAAAATAACATAAAATTTATTTTTATAAATTTATTTTTTTATTGACTAAAAAAACATAATTAAACAAACATCGAAAACACAAAGCACCTCATCATATAACACCGAATATTCAGATCTTAAAATGGAAAAAAATCAATATAAACATTATTAATAATTATTTTGTCCATAAAAATTTGCTTCACAAAATAAAAATAATTTAACAAAAACGAATTTATTGAAAACTAATTAAAAAATACTTACTAATTTGCTCATCACCTATATTTATTTATCTATTTATTTATTTTTTTCCTCTGCCTTTTTCCATGATATGTAATCGCATTCATTATTTTCACAAACACAAAATTCTTTTCTCTTTCGTGATTTTTTAATAATTACTTTCGATTTACACTTTGGGCATAAATAATCCGCGTACTCTAAAAATGACTTTATATTTCTACATTCTGGAAATCCAGGACAACACAAAAATTTACCGTGTTTTCCGTATTTTATTATCATATTTTTTCCACATTTTTCACAAACAAAATCACTTTTTTCATCTATATATTTTATTTTTTCAAGTTTTTTTTCTGCAATATCAATCGATTTGCAAAATGGATAATAAAAATCTACTATAGTTTTTTGCCACACCATTTCTCCATTAGAAATTTTATCTAATGATTCTTCCATTTTGGCTGTAAAATTTATATCTACTATATCGTTAAAATTTTCTGAAATTATTTTATTAACTAAATTCCCAAGTTCAGTTGGGTAAAAATATTTATTCTCTTTAGATACATAACCTCGAATGTAAATATTAGTAACTATTGTTGCGTAAGTACTTGGACGCCCTATATCGTTTTCTTCTAGAAATTTAACTAATGATGCTTCATTGAACCTGGCCGGAGGTTGTGTAAAATGTTGTTCGTAATCGATTTTGTTTAGAAATAAATTTTCACCGACAAACAACTTAGGTAATAAAATATCTTTCTTGTTTATATCTTTATTATTTAATACGACCAAAAAACCGTCAAATTTTAAAATCGATCCTGATAAATTAAAATTATATTTATCGCAAGAAATAATTATAGATTGTGTATTATAAATTGCATCGTTCATTTGACTCGCTACGAATCTTTTCCAGATTAAGCTATAGATTTTATATTGATCTTTTGTTAATTTGATTTTTAAAATATCTGGTGTATTAATAACTTGGGTAGGTCTGATGGCTTCGTGTGCATCTTGTGAATTTTTTTTTGTTTTATAAATTATTTTTTTAATCGTTAGATATTTATTGCCAAAATTATTTAAAATAAACTCTTTCAATTGTTCATATGCATCATCTGATATTCGAGTAGAATCTGTTCTTATATAACTTATATAACCCTCTTCGTATAATTCTTGTGCGATTTTCATCGTTTTGCTAGAAACAAAATTTAGATCTTTTGAAGCACATTGTTGAAGAGTACTAGTTATAAGAGGCGGATCGGGATGTTTTTTTTTATTATTTTTTTTTATTTTTTCAACAAAAATTTTGTCTTTGTTTAAATTAATAAAATTTAATATTTTTTTTGTGTCTTCGATATTAGGCAAATCACCGTTATATTTAGCTATTATCTTTTCTCTATTTTTATTAGATAAAATCAACTCAATACTCCAAAATTCTTTCGGGTTAAAGTTAATTCGTTCAGTTTCTCTATCACAAATAATTTTTAAGGCTACAGATTGAACACGTCCCGCGCTAAGTCTGCTATGAATTTTATGCCACAATACAGGACTTAATTTATATCCCACAATTCTATCTAACGCTCTTCTGGTTTTTTGTGCATTTACTAAATTAAAATTTATATTTCCCGCTTTTTGAATAGATTTTTTTACAGCATCGTCAGTTACTTCATTAAAAGTTACTCTTTTATATTTATTTGCATCTAATTTTAAAAACTCACACAAATGCCACGCAATGGCTTCACCTTCGCGATCAGGATCAGTAGCTAATAAAATAAAACTTGCTTTTTTTGCTTCGTTTTTTAAATTATCTAAAACATCTTTTTTTCCTCTTATATTTATATAATTTATTATCACGTCATTTTCTTTATTTATCTCAATTCCAAAACGACTTTTTGGCAAATCACGAATATGACCAACAGAGGATATGACTTTAAAATTATTTCCCAAAAATTTTTTAATAGTTTTTGCTTTATGTGGAGATTCAACTATCATAAGTTTTATTTTTCTTTTTGTTTTTTGTTTCTTAATTATTTTTTTCCTCCCAACGATACTACAAGAAAAAACGAAACATAAGATTATGAATAAATCGCGATAAATAATTCTGTTAATTTTTAACTCTTAAAGTTTATGCAATCAAATTAAATTTTTGTAAATCATTTTATAAAATTACATCTTTTTAATGTATTGATATTTGAACAAAAAAATCTCTAACTAACAAAAAACCTTTTAGCAACTAAATTTCAAAAAGCTGCCAAAAATATTAAAGTTGAACAAATAAAAAAAATAAAAACTTTTAATAAAAAATCTAAAAATAAAATCAATAACAAAAGATAATATATTAAAAAAACTATATATAAAATAATCGAATTAAATACATTAAAAAACTTCTTCTCTAATTTACTGATAGCGTTTATTCTATTTTAATTCCAAGTCTACCGAAGCTAGGGTTTTTAAGTTCTAGTTTTATTTTTTTTATTATTTTTTATTTGTAACTATTTTTAATTTAACTGCCTTTTACTAGCTTATAAAACAATTGAAAGTAATAGAATTACTTTTTAAAATCATTAATTGTTCGAAACTATACAAAGCAAAAAAAATAGCGCTAACCTACAAAGTAATTGACTATTTTTAGCTGATCTACGTTTTATAAAGTCATCTGTGACAAATAACTGTTATATTTTTATTTTACTCAAAATTGCTTTTTTAGTCAATAAAAAACAAATTTATAAAAATAAATTTTATATTATTTTTTATGTGAGTCTTATTTATGTTAGTCGATTAAATTTATTGCGGCATAAACAAAAATAGTAGAATAAATATTGTTAACTAAAAGTAATGTTAAATACACGGAAATTTATTTACTTATCAAAAAGGTTACGAAAAATAAACAATTAATAAAATATGCTTTGTTTGTGATGACACGATTTGTTTGTTTTTTTAATAGACGAAAAATAATGTATAAAAACTAAAGTTTTTACGTAGATCAAATCGGAACAGATATCTTTGTTTTATAGCTAAGAATGTTTTAGTATTAGATAATGGATTTTTTAAAGCATCAGATTTATTGATAAGACAGAAAAAATAATCAAGCATTTTAATTATTTTAATTGATTTTGTATCGGCTGTGTAATTAAATTAAATTCTCAGAGAATCGATCTTAGTGCAAATTATAAAAATTTCTAAAATAATTTCAATGGCAAGATTAGATATTTAGAATTTTTATCTTCAGATGGTTTTATTTCGCAAGGCTCTAAATTGGAATTAAAAAAAATTAAAACGTCTTTCTGATTTATACTTCTCAAAGCATCGCAAAGATATTTTGGATTAAAAGCAATTTCTAAATTTTTGTCCTCATTAAAATCTATATCTATTTTTTCTATAAAACTATTTATCTCATTTGTGCAAGCTACAGTCATTATTTTTTTTTCTATATTTATTTTAACAGGTTCGCGTTTGTTTCTAAATGCTATTAGTGTAGCTCTTTCTAGAGCATTTAAGAAAATCAAACGATTTATTTTTATTATAAAATTATAATTATCATTAAAAATATCAAAATAATTTATATACTCGCCTTCTATTAGCCGAGTTGTAATTAAACAATTGTCAAATTCAAAAAAAGCATGCTTATCGGTAATATAAAAATTTATAGTTAATTCTCTATTATTAGGTAAAATTTTTATTAACTCTAGTAAACTTTTAGATGGAACAATAATTTTGTCATCTATATATGCTTCTATATTTTCATCACTATTATCTTCGGCTTTATTTTTTATTAACTCTATTGATTTAAAGGCTATTCTAAACCCATCCAATGATACAAAGTTTATTTTATCATTTTGAATTTCTAACAATTCTCCTGTTAAAATAGGTTTAGTTTCGTCTTGTGAAGATGCAAATATTGTATTTTTTACGGCATCGATCATCTTAAAAGCATTAACTTTATACATTTGAGATTTTTCTATTTCATAAAGTTTTGGAAAATTTTGTGCGTTTTGATAAGATAATTTAAATTCAACTTCGTTATCTTTTATTATCATTTCGTTATTTTGAATTTCGATTATTATGTCATCATTCGGCATCTTCTTAATGATTTCAGTAAACAATTTTGCGTTGACCGCTATTTCTATTTCTTTATCAAAATCAATTATGTTTATTTCGCTATTTGAAATTTCTATGGAAAGTTCTAAATTATTAGAGTAAATAATCAAATTATTTTTTTTGAGAGTCAATAATATACATTCTAAAATTTCTAGTGTATTTCTGTTTGATACGATTCTTAAGGCTTTGTTTAAACTGTTAATTAAAATCTCTTTTTTTAAAATTAATCTCATTTAGAATCTCCAAAAAAGTTCGTTAAAAAAATAAAAAACAAATTAAATATCCTAACGATTAAATCAAAACAATAATAAAAATACGATTATAAGTTTTTATAAAAATAAAAAAACATTCCGAATATTAAGAAAATCCTTGACATACTCATGAACACATAAATTATACTTTTGAAAATAATTCAATACTGTGTTAACATTAAAAAATAATAGAAAAATAATAACAAGGAACAGGGGAAAATTTTTATGCAACTACAACTTGCTAAAGAACATATTGATAATGTTATTATTAACGGTTTTAAACGACAAAGTATTAGAAATCTTGAAAATTTACCAATCGAACTTCGGAAAGAAATAATGTTAGGTTGTATAAGAAATTATTTCATAACAATTGACAGTGTTACCAAATACTATAGTTATAAATATCTCTTATCAAATTTTGATAATCTAGTTTTTCTATTAACAACAACGGGGTTTTCTGAAGAAGATAAAACTGAAATGATAAAACTAATCTTGGATATATTATGTCGTCAAATACATATTAATGATTGTACCTTTAAAATTTTTCGTATGTTATTACCAGCAGTAAAATCATTAGAAGATGAATCCAAAATACAAATACTTCAAACTATTTTACAAAAAAGTCATTCACATGCGAGTAATGATTTGTTAAGAAAATCAGTCAAGTTGCTGATTAATGAATTATCAAATCGACATTTGAAATTGTTGAATCAACGTTTAAAGCTGTTGATATCAAGTTTTTTTGAACAAAAAAATTACAATTCTAAAGTTGCTTCAATAATTTTTTATTATCTAAATCAAGCTAAAAGAGTCGAAGATGAACTGACAACAAAGTTAATGTCAATCCCGTCACTTTTATACATGTTGGAAGTATTTGCTCGACATCGTCCTGATTCACAACAACGTTATAATTTCCCACTAGGAATTTATCTACCAGAAGAAATTTATTATAGTTCATCACTAGAATATATTCGTTATCAAATATATCATTCGCATTGTAACAAAACATTTCTTAAAAGGAAATCAGAACTCCCTAAAAGAGAAAGAATAACAGCTTCACGAGAAGAAATGTTTCTTCAAGGAAATATAACTTTGTTTGTAGAAACTTTACCGTTAAATATAAGATTGAGGATATTGGATTATCTTATAACAAATCGACATTTAAGAACTATTTTTTTGAGTAGAATGAATCTATATCTAGAATTGATAAGAACATTGCCATCGAAAAAAACACTACCATTAGAAGATCAAATCAAAAGTCAAGAAACTTTAATAGGTTCTATAGGAATATTAACATGCGAAAAAAATCAAATTACATTACGTCGTATTTTTGTTAATTGTGGAGTAGTTTTATCTGCTTTATGTATTGTTGAAGCAAGGGAACGTGAACTACGAATTCTCGAACAGCGTCGCCTTGAGTTAGAAGAACAACACACTAAGTGCTTTATTTCTTAATGATCTTATTTTTAGATACTATAAGCATACTGCACAAACTGTTATTTCTCTATCCAAGCGTTTTTATATTAATTATATCCGAATTTTTTTCGCTAAGTTTTCCATCAAAACTTTATATCTATATATTTTGTCATCTAAATTATGTGAAATACTTTATATCGTAATCATATATCTGCTATGCATGTACTTTGGCACTTTTTTTCGTCTTTCCAGAATTATATAATAAAATATCGCGATAAAATTATTCGCCTAAAGACGAAGGAGTCAAAGTTGTCACATAGAAATTGAAGTATAGATAAGATACTTATCAATTAAATTAAAAGAACAAAATTTATATTCAATCTTGTTAACATGTTTTCTTCTGTGTTCTAAAAATATATTTTAAAAATAAAAATAACCTAGAGATAACTGTAGGGTGGATTTTTTTGTCTCAGGACAATTTAAATAATATCGTTAAAATTTCTGGCGAGATAAACAACGAAGTAATTTTTAGCCACACAGTTTATAGAGAAAATTTTTTTGAATTTAAATTAAAAACAAAAAGATTAAGTGATAATTTCGATATTTTACCAATTATAGTATCAGAAAAATTTTTAGTGAACAATTTATATACACAAGGCGCATACATAGAAGTGATTGGTTCGTTGAGATCCTACAATAAATTCAACAAAGAGACAAATACTACGAATCTAATATTAAATATTTTTGCAAAAGAAATAAATTTTAAAATTGATGAAAGTTATAGTAGTAAAAAAGACGCTAATTATATCGAACTTATTGGTTTTTTGTGCAAAACACCAATATTTAGAGTAACGCCATTCGGACGAGAAATAGCTGATCTTTTAATTGCTGTTAATAGGGCATACAACAAATCAGACTATATACCGTGCATTATGTGGGGAAAAAACGCTAAAATTTCGTGTGATTTTAAAATCGGAGATAAAATAAAAGTAATCGGCAGAATTCAAAGTCGAAGTTATCAAAAAAAAATTAGCAATAAAGAAACAATAGAAAAGATGGCATACGAAGTGTCAGTATATGAAATAGTTAAATTTTTATAGAATGTATTATGATTTTTTTATGTTATGAATATAAATCTTAAAATATTTTTGATTAGATATTATTTCTTAAATCTCACGTATACTAGATTCAGTTTCTTTTGTATCAGAACGAAGTTGTTCTTCGAAATAAGCATAAAGTGCATTAGATAGTTAAATTTTTATAGAACGTATTATGATTTTTTTGTATTATGAACATAAATCTTAAAATATTTTTGATTAGATATTATTTCTTAAATCTCACGTATACTAGATTCAGTTTCTTTTGTATCAGAACGAAGTTGTTCTTCGAAATAAGCATAAAGTGCATTAGTTAGATTTTTAATTTTAGATTTTGATCGTTCGTTAAAAATTTTTAAGACAACTATCGTCGCAATTATAAGAATAATCGGAGCAAAAAACATTGTCATTTGACGATAAGACAAATTCAAAAGCGTTAAAAAGATATTTGTTCCTTCGAAAATTTCACGAAGAATACTGCCTAATACAAGAAAAGTTGGCAAAGTTAAAATAAGACCAAATATTGGAAAAATTTCTTCTGCTTTTCCAATTTTTTCTAGTTTATCTAATTCATGAACCTGTTTTCTTGCTGTTTCAGAATGATCGTGAATAGTAAGATAGAATTTTTCTAAATAATCTGCTATTTTATTTAAAATTTTATTCTCATGTTGTGGCGATTTTTCGAAAAATTGCCTTAAGGGTTCTAAAATTTCACCAATTTCTCCGGCATATTGATTTTCCGAAGATTTACTCATTTCAATAAAATTTGCTAATTTATTATCATTGCATGTAAAAACCAACATTGATTTTGTTGGATCAAACTCAAGATAAAATAAAGAATAGATAGCGACTTTGGTTCTTTCAATCATCGTTAGTAATGTTTTAGTTGGAGATATTTTTTCTGGTGATTCCAGTTCCGGTTCAACAACTTCCGTATCAGTTACATTTGACGACTGTTCTTGTTCAGCGCGTCTTCGCTCAATAATTTCTCTAGTAATATTTTTTTGCAATGTTTCTAATCTAATTGCGGCTATTTCAAGCGATATTAATTTCAAAAATCTTTTATATTCTGTCATTTCTGCACTAAGCGTTGCTTCATTTTCCGTCATGATTAATTCTAAATTTTTGTATATACTTTCCAGGACAGGCATCCGCGCTTCATTACTCCCGGAATTTTTGATTCGAGAATTTTGACATAAACTTTGTATCAATATACTTAATCTTGTATTAATTTTAAAATTCATATTTTCTAATAATCTATCAACATTACATCCTAAAAAATAAGCTAAACTCTGGGGAATTGTTTTCTCTATCATTTAAACACCTGCTTATATCTAGTGTAAATATAAAATAATTATAAAATAAAAACGCACAAAAATCAATAAAAAGACTTATTTTATTATCTATCATATCCAACAGCTCGAAAACCAATCGCCTGCTCACTAATCTTTAACATCATCATATTTAGTTAAAGGTATTAGATAACAGCCACGAAAAATATTTTAAAAGTTAAAAATTAAAATAAATTTTTCAATGTTTTTTAAAACAAAACGTCGTTAGAAATTTTATTTTTAAATATTTGTTGAAATATCTAATTTTGTCACAAATAATTAAATTTCTATTTTCTGTTAAATATTAAATATTATTTAAAACATCGAACAAATTAATTTCCAGAAAAAAAATTAACTATTTTAAAAAAAACATTATTAAACAACTTTCATCTTAAAACGAAAGTTGTTTGGATTTTTCCATTTTCGAAAACTTTTTTATATTTTTAGCTTTTAGATTCTCAGAGAAAAGCAAAAAACAAAATCGATCTATTAACGTGAATCTAGTTTTGTTCCTTGTAAAATTGTTGTTAATTTATTAATTTCTTTTAAAACTGCGGGATTATTTTTTTCGATCATTTTAGCAACCAGATTTAATTTATTAGGGATGCAACGCAGTTCTAACCCTTGTGTCTCTGTCAACGATTTTAAGTGAGCATTAATTATGTTAACACACGCGACAAATGCAGCTTTTTCGTGCACGTTTAGCATAAAATTTTTCATTTCCATTGTACTATCACTTGGCAATCCAATCGTTACAGCAAGAAGATAAATCGCCGCACAGATATCTCTTTTTAAATCTTGCATTGCTTCCATCTCGCTTATAATTTTCTTGTGAGCAAGTGTGGACAAAAATTATTTAATTATTACACGGCTATTTATTTTATTTGATTGGCCAGAGAGAAATTAACGCTCGAAAAAAGCAATGAAAATATTCAAAATCAATGTGTAATAAAATATAATTAGCTGAATGTATATAAAAAATAAAAAATCCATGATCACCATAGAAGAAAAAAGTTTTTATAAAATAAAACGATAGAAAGATAAATTAGAGCAGAAAAAATTCTATTTAAATTTTCTTAGACTGATTTAAAACGCAAGCTGCATATTAGGTTATTTTTTAAATTGAATATCATATAGAGAAATATTTTTATTTTTAAAATATTTTATATAATAAAAATTAAAAAATAAAATTAAAAAATATATTTTATTAGATAAATTTAATTTTTATTTTTATGGATAACTAGAAACTTATTGTTAAAAAAATAAAGAATATTTTTTTCGTCAATTAATTTAAATTTATAAATTTATTTTGCAAAAATAATATAAAATTTTGTAAAATTAAAGATATATTTTTTAAAAATATTTTTTTTGAGGACACATGATTTATTTTCACAACGCAACTAAAATCTATAATGGTCATGTAAAAGGTTTATATCACTTAAATTTATCAATACAACGTGGAGAATTTATATTTATAGTTGGCGCTAGTGGTTCTGGAAAGACCACAATAGTAAAGCTATTATTACGTGAAATAAATCTAGATGAAGGAGAAATTATTGTTGCAAGACAAAATATTTCTCTAATAAAAAATAAAATGTTGCCATATTATAGAAGAAATATTGGTGTTGTATTTCAAGATTTTAGACTTTTAGAAAACAAAACGGTTTATGATAATGTGGCATTCGCAATGAAAATAATTCAAGCATCATCTAAAGATATAAAAAAAAATGTTCCTGTTGTCTTATCGATGGTTGGATTAGAAAAAAGATATAAATCATATCCCAGTCAGTTATCTGGTGGAGAAAAACAACGAGTTGTTCTGGCACGCGCAATAGTTAATAAACCTCCTATTTTAATTGCTGATGAACCAACCGGGAATCTAGATCCAAATAATTCCATAGAAATAATGAACTTGCTTAACGAAATAAATAAGCGAGGAACGACTGTTTTAGTAGCAACACACGCTAAAGAACACGTTGATAGTATGAAAAAACGTGTAGTAACACTTTGCGATGGAAAATTGATTAGTGATGTAAAATGCGGAGGATATAATGCGAATTAGTAGTTTAAAATTTTATTTGTTCGAAGCTTTCGATAATTTAATAAAAAACAAACTAATGGCTTTTGCGTCTATAGCAATAGTTTCATCTTCTATATTAGTCTTTTCCATTTCGTTTTATTTAGCAAGAAATATCAATTATATTTTAACTCAATTTAATAATTCTATTGGTCTTAGTGTTATTCTAAATGATGATTTAAACGAAAACGATATTAGCAAACTATATGATAAGATATCAAAAATAAGATATATTTCTAATGTTAAGTTTATTTCTGGTAAGAATGGTCTAAAAAAATTTTTGGAAGAATATGAAAATGCGCATGAATTACTAGAAGAAATTGAAAACGATAAAATTTTACCTGATTCTTTTGATATTGATCTTAAAGATAATAGATATTACGGAATCGTTATAGATAAATTAGAAAATCTTAAAATTTATGGAGTAGAAAGAGTAAAACACGCGCGAGATGAAATAGATATGCTCATGTCAATAAGAAAAGTCATTAAGATAACTAGCACTGTAATAATTTTAATTTTATCTTTGATATCTGTATTAATAGTAATTAATACTATACAGTTAGCCGTTAATTTAAGACGTGAAGAAATTAAAATTATGAAATACATAGGGGCAACAAATTGGTTTATAAGATGGCCTTTTATAATAGAAGGGATAATAATTGGATTAACAGGTTCGATTATTCCAGTATTAATAACATGGCCTTGTTATAGTAAATTAATTATAGAAATTAACAATAAATACCCTACTTTAAAAAATATTTTTGAGTTTATGCCGGGAATAATTATTTTTTCTGCTTTAATGCCAATAGCAATTTGTTTGGGTATTTTTATTGGGATTATAGCTAGTGCTTTTTGCATAAAAAAGTATTTAAATGTTTAAAAAATATTTTACAAAAAAATTTATTTTTTTATATTATTTAGAAAATAATAACAAGAAAATAAAATATAAAACACATTAAAAAAATATATATAAATTTATAAAAAGATATAGTGCTAGTAATAACGTTTTGTTTTTATTTTTGTTTTTTCATAACATGAATTAAATCTGGAAGTATGCGTAGACTAACTCGAGATTGCTTTTTTCTTGCTATAGTACTGTGAATTGTCCACAAATATCTGTTTTTATCTCTTACAATTATTTCAAAATGAACGCCTCTAAAAGTTATATCTGTGACAATTCCTGTAATTTTGTTTTCGCTTGGCTCGATTAATTCTATATCTTCAGGTCGTATTACAATATCAACTTCTTCGTTAGAATTAAAATTTCTATCAATACAAACAAAATCAAATCCAGCAAAATTTACCAAACCATCACTTTTCATAATTCCATTAATCAAATTACTTTCGCCAATAAAATCAGCAACAAAGATATTCTTGGGTTCATTGTATATATCCTCTGGAGTTCCAATTTGCTGGATAATACCATCATTTATGACTGCAATTGTATCTGACATACTTAATGCTTCTTCTTGATCGTGTGTAACATAAATAAAAGTAATATTTAATTTTCTTTGCATATTTTTTAATTCTGTTTGCATCTCTTTTCTTAATTTTAAATCAAGTGCTGCCAATGGTTCATCTAATAATAAAACTTTAGGTTCGTTAATTAAAGCTCTAGCAATTGCCACACGTTGCTGCTGTCCCCCGCTCAGAGAATTAACATTTCTGTTCTCATAGCCAGTCATATTAATCATTAACAAAATGTCTTTTACTTTTTTTTCTATAGCGGATTTAGAAAATTTTTTTATTTTTAAGCCAAAAGCTATATTTTCAAAAACATTCATGTGGGGAAAAAGCGCATATCTTTGAAAAACTGTATTTAAGCATCTTCTATAAGCTGGTAATTTTAGAATACTTTTATTATCAAATAAAATATCTCCAAAATCAGGGGTCTCGAATCCGGATATTATTCTTAATAGAGTAGTTTTTCCACAACCACTTGGCCCTAAAACACTTACAAACTCCTTATTTCTAACACATAAAGACAAATTATTTAAAATATTTACGCCGTGATGCTTTTTTTTTATACTATCTATCCTGAGTAATGCATCCATCAATTCTTGAAGGAACCTCTTCTTGACTTTTGTCTACGCTTTTGTGCAGCTTCAGATTTTTTTTTGCGTTTGAGGCTCGGACCACAATAACATTCGCGTTTTTTAAATTCTTTAATAACGCCAGATTTAGAACATTCTTTTTTAAATCTTTTTAAAGCGTCGTCGATGCTCTCGTTTTTTTGTATGTCAATTTTAAACATTTTAGCCTCCTTTTTTATTTCGATCTAGTTAACACTATAACTTAACAAATAACCGAAAATCAAGTTTTAATTTTTTTGCATAAATAATCAAAAATATTAAAAACAAAACATTTAAACTATCTTATTAATAATATTATCAATTTGTGTATTTTTGTTTATTTTTATAAGCTAAACGATACAAAATTCTTGTTAGCAAATAAAATAAAAGGGCAATAATATATAATAAACATTAAATAAATTTTCTTTTTGAAGTTATATATTCTATATATTTACCAGTTCCTATTGCTACGCATGATACGCTTTCTTCTGCTATAAAACATTCTATACCTGTGTTTTTATTTATTAATTTGTCTAATCCATGAAGTAAACTTCCACCGCCTGTCATAACTATTCCATGATCAGAAATATCCGATGCTAATTCAGGCGGAGTGCGCTCTAAAACATATCTAACAGCTTCGACAACACTATTCACAGAATCATGTAAAGCCTCTAGTATTTCATTAGAATTTACTGTAATAGTTTCTGGTAATCCCGATACTAAATTTCTTCCGCGTATATTTTTTTCTAATATCTCTTCTCTTTCACATGCATTTCCGATTTCTATTTTTAAAATTTCAGCTGTTCTCTCGCCAATCAAAAGATTGTGGTGTTTACGCATATATTTTATTATTGCGTCATCAAAATTATCTCCAGCTATTTTTATAGAAGTACTTACAACAGAACTTCCAAGAGATATCACAGCTATATCGGTAGTTCCACCACCTATATCAACGATCATATTCCCGCATGCTCTTGAAATATCTATACCTGCACCAATAGCAGCAGCGATTGGTTCTTCGATTATATACACGTGTCTTGCACCTGCTTGTTTGGTCGCTTCTTCTACAGCACGTTTTTCGACTTCGGTTACGCTACTGGGAACGCATATAGAAATTCTAGGTTTAAACAAAGATTTTCCTGTTGTTTTTTTAATAAAATATCTAAGCATCTTTTCCGTTACATCATAATCAGAAATAACTCCTTCTCTTAAAGGCCTAACAGCAACTATATTACCAGGTGTTCTACCTAACATTAGTTTAGCTTCAGATCCAATTGCAAGAATTTGCTTAGAAACACTATCTATAGCAACTACGGATGGTTCTTGTAAAACTATACCTTTGTTTTTCATATAAACCAAAACACTTGCCGTTCCTAAATCAATCCCTATATCTGTGCTAAACATTTAACTTCTCCCAAATTTTAGTTAAATTAATAAATCTATAGTATTCTTCACAACGAAAATATAAAATAATAATTTAGTATTTATATAAATGTTTAGTTAAAAAAATATTTAAAGAATAAAAAAGCCAATTAACTTATTTTTATTATTTCTAGTACAAAAATAAAAAAATAAAAACAAAATTTATATTTTTGTGCTATTATGTCCTGTAAGATAAAATTTCAGAAAATATAATTTTGGTGGGTGTTTTTTATGGGTGGAGAGTTATTTCTTTGTTGTATGTTTGCGGCGCAAAACGAAGATGAATGTTGTTGTCTTCTCGGCTCGGGATTGATATTAGCTTTTGGTGCAGGTATTTTAGCTGCTGTAGGATACGGCGGATATTTTTTTGCAAAAGAAGCTAATGAATTATTTTCTAAAGCTATGATTGGCAAAGCGTGGGAAGCTGTTGGAAAAAGTTTTGGGATTTTTGCTATTGTTCCGATTTTAATAACAATAACATGTTTAATTTCTTTTTATTGTTGCCATGACAATAAAGAGACAATAAAAAAAGATCCGATTGTATAGTCTAATAGATGAAAAAAAAAAAAAATCGAAGTATTCTTAGATAAAGATTTTTTTAAAATAATATTACACATAAATAGACTAAAAAAATTTTACAGAATTATAACAGAGCAAATCGTTTTTGTGTTTTTTAGTCCAAGTTTTCTAGTTTGGTAATTTCTCTATACAATGTTTTTATTGATAGATTAGATTAAGAAAAATATAAGTAATTAGACTAAAACTCAAAATATATATTGCTGTGCAAAAAAATGAAACATGAAATAAAGGCCGCTTTGCTATAAAAAAGGACAAGCTTAGCTACGCTAAAGCATTTTAAGAAATATAAAAATTATTTAAAATAGAAAAATATTAAAGAGATGAATCAAATAATTCTTTCATATCTTTATTTTTATTACGTCCTTCGTGTTCTGATTCTACTATACGATATATTATCGTTTGAATAAAAAACTTTTGATCTGATTCAGATATTTTTCCGTGCCCATATTCTTGGATTAGGTATCTTACAAAAGATAAAGTATCTTCAGCATTCTTTTTGTTAAGTAATGGATTTTTAATATTTTCTACATAATCTTTGCTGTGGATATCGAGAAACCTAATAAGGCCGCTACGATATATAGATTAATCGCTTCGAATTGTTTACCCTTGAACGAATTTAAAAATTCGATTTGTTTACTTGTTACATCTTGATCCCTAACCATACAAGTCCTCTCATAATTATTTTTTATTGATTAATCACACCAATTATAATAATTTTTTAAAATATTGTCAATATTTTTTATAAACTGTATTTTATATATAAAAGCAATCAACATCTATCATTATTTTTTAATTAATTTTTATCGCTCATAAAAGACTTTGCCCAGATTTTCGTCAAAAATATTTTTTATTATACCTAGTTTTTTTTTATACAAAAAAATATATCTTTCAAAAATTTTTTTATTTCTTGAATTATCTAAGCAAAAATTTAATTTTATATCTTCAATATTTTCACCGTGTGCAGTACAAATAATTTTAACACCAGAATTTTTTATATATTTTATATTTTCGAAATCATTTTCAGATCCTATTTCGTCAAAAGCAATGACATCAGGAGACATAGTTCTCAATGCTATTTTCATACCTAATTCTTTGTTGCATCTGTCAAACACATCAACCTGAGATCCTAAATCATTTTGTATTTCTCCATTATAACAAGCAGCGATCTCAGAACGTTCGTCTATAACACAAACATTTTTCTTGAAGCTAATATTTCTGATTATATCTCTTAGTATAGTTGTCTTACCACAACCTGGAGGAGAAATAATCACTGTGTTTTTTATCTCATCGTCGATAAAAATATATTTTATGATTTTGTCACTAATTCCTTTAAATTCGTGTGCGATTCTGAAATTTAAAGAACTTATATTTTTTATAGTTTTAATTTTTTTATTTTCTATAACAACTTCGCCACACAAACCGACGCGATGGCCTCCATTGATAGTTATAAAACCGTTTGAGATTTCGTTTTCGAACGCGTATCCGGAGTACTCAAATAAAATTTCCAAAGTTTCTTCTATATATAATTTTCTTATTATAATTCCAGAAAATATATCACGAGTTATCTTATTATTTTTATCTACACTAAAATAATTATTTTTATTTTTAATTATTAAATTTTTATTAACTCTTAATCTTATTTCTTGAATATCCAAAAAAAACCTTTTATCTAAGTTATCAATAATACTTTTGATAGGCTCAGAAAAATAATTTTTAATTTGCTTTTGCAAAAAACTCACCATTTTAAGTTACAAAAAAATAAAGAAATCCAAACTTTTTAATTGATTAATTGATTAAATTTTTATGTATTTTAAATTATCAATGATACTTTTGATGGGTTCAGAAAAATAATTTTTAATTTGCTTTTGCAAAAAACTCACCATTTTAAGTTACAAAAAAAATAAAAAAGTATTAAAACTTTTTAATTGATTAATTGATTAAATTTTTATGTATTTCTTGTGCTGCAATTTCGCTATTACTTTTCGAAACTAATAAAGAAATTTTAATTTCAGACGTCGATATCATTTTTATACTAATATTTTGGTTATAAAGCGCTTCAAATATTTTTAATCCAATTTCTGGATTGCTTGCTATTCCTGATCCAATTACTGATATTTTTGCTACATCTTCTCTATAAATCAAGTGATCATATCTTAAAAAATCTTGATTTAACTCTAAAATTTTTATAGCTTCTTTAAAGTTTTGCAAATTCACAGTAAAAGACATATCTTTTGTACTATGTCTGCCCATAGATTGAATCAACAAATCTATAGAAATTTTATTTCTAGCCAAGATAGAAAATAATTTAAAAGTCATTCCTGTTTCATCTTCAATACCAATCAGCGATATCATGGCTATTTTTTTATCAACTGCTATTCCACTTACCAAAGTTTTTTCCATATCTATATTTATATTATTCTTTTCTAAATTTAGATTTGTTATTTCAGTTCCATCTGATTCATAATCAAAACTTGATCTTACAATTATATCAATATTATATTTCTTAGCAAGTTCTATAGCTCTATTATGCATTACAACCGCACCAAGTGATGATAGTTCAAGCATCTCATCAAAATTTATTTTATTTATTTTTTTTGCATTTTTAATAATTTTTGGATCAGCAGTGTAAATTCCATCTACATCAGTAAAAATTTCACACGAGTTAGCTTTTAGCGCTACAGCGATAGCAACTGCGCTAGTATCAGATCCACCTCGCCCTAATGTTAAAATATCGCCAAAACAATTTTTCGATTGAAATCCAGTAATTATTACAACATTATTTTTATCTAGCTCATTTAAAATTCTACTAGGATTAATATTCAATATTTTAGCATTGCAATAATTATTATCTCCTAAAATATCAATTTGATATGAATTTAACGAAATACTGGGAATGCTCAAAGAATTAAGTGCAAGTGACATAAAAGCAACTGACTGCATCTCTCCAGTCGACAACAAAGCATCCAATTCTCTTTTTGGAGGATTTTTATTTATTTCTAGAGCACGAGCAATTAAATCATCAGTGGTATTTCCTTGTGCTGAAAGAACCATTATTATTTTTTTATTATTTTTATATTCATTTTTTATATGATGAGCAACTTTAAAAATTAATTCGTGCGTTGCAAGCGAACTGCCACCAAATTTTTTTATTACTAACAATAGAACCGCCAATTAAAAATAAAATATAATTTTATAATATAATTTTAAAATTAAAAAGATTACGAGGAAAAAACAAATGAATACAAAAAAAATTGCAACAATAGGCATTTTCTCTGCCATGGCATTTATTTTACATATGCTAAGTTTTCCGTTAGTTCCAGGATTTAATTTTCTAAAAATAGATTTTTCATGCGTTTCAATTTTTACTATAAGTTTAATTTACAGTTCTACAGCGGGAATATTAACAGCATTTATAAAAAGCTCCACTCATGCAATTATTTCCCAAAGCTTGGCAATTGGCGAAATATTTGATTTTTTTTTGAGTTCTTTTTTTATACTTTGCATGAATTTTTCTATCAAAATAAAAAAAAATTTTATAGAATCATTGTCTATGGCGACTATTTTAACCACTGTTGTCTCTGCGTTTTTTAACTATTTTATAATGCTACCATCATATCTTTATCTAATGAATATTAATATGGAAAAATCAAAGCAACTTAAACTTATATTAAATCTAATAGTTCCTTTTAATTTACTTAAATTTTCTTTAATGAGTTTTGTAACTTGTTTATTATTTAAAAAAATAAAATCCAATAAGTTTATGACTAATTAATTAATCATTATAATAAATAAAACACTATATAAAATTATTATGTTTATCTAAAAATGCCTTAAGCAATGCAGATAAAAGTTTATAAGCAGATATCTAAGTAGATTGATATCTAACTACAAAAAAGATTCAATTGTGTTTTACTCAGTTGTTATTGTGCATTCGTACGATAGTTTTCGAAGAATAAAAACATTATTTTAAATGTCGTATTGTTTTTTTGTTTCTAGAAAAATAGCATATTCAATCAAGAATTAAACCAAGAATTAAAAAACTTATCATAATTCTAGTTCTAGAACATATCTAGAATTATGGTGGTATTGTGATAAATAAAAATTACACAATAAAATTAATTAATACTGTTAAAGAGTTGCAAGAGAGATTAAAAATCTTAGAAGAAAAATTAAACTATATAGATAATGACGATTTAATTGATAGTTTGATATATGAAATACTTTCGGTACAAAAAAGATATAAATTTTTTTTAACAGAATGCAAAAAATATGGAATAAGCTTTTATTATAATAACGAACTCAATACGAATACAAATTTTCTAGAGGAGACTAGGGATTTTTGACGCAAGAAAATTTCTATATAGCAATAATAAGTATAATATCCGTTTTGATTTTATTTTTTCATTCTCAAATATTTTTTTTAATAAAATTTATATTTCGTTCTAGTTTTTATATAACAATTATTTATCTGCTAAACACATTTATTTTTGGTAAAAATATTTTTCTGGGCGTAAATATCATAACTATTATTGTATCTGGTTTTCTAGGTTTGCCGGGTATAGCTGCGCTCTGCATAGCAAAAACATTTATTTAAATTATTTCTTTGATAACATTCTCTCAAAATATTTTTAAAATATTTTTAAAAAAATCTCATAGTTAAACAAATTAAAAATTATAATATCATTATGTTAGATAATAAAACTTTGGCACTGGCATTAATATCGTGGTTTTGCGCACAATTTTTTAAAGTTGTTTTTAATTTTATTAAAACTAATAAAATAAATCTGAGTTTATTTTTTAGTGCCGGGGGGATGCCAAGTTCTCACAGTGCTTTTGTAACTTCGATGACATTTTCTATAGCATTAAATAATGGTTTTAGTTCAGATTTATTTGCAGTATGTTTGATAATGAGCTTAATAGTTATGTACGATGCCGCAGGAGTGAGAAGAGCAGCTGGAAAACAAGCGGCTGTTATAAATATAATTCTCGAACAAATAGAAAAACAAGGCATAAAAATAGATACCCAACTAAAAGAACTTCTCGGTCATAGTCCTATAGAAGTAATTGGCGGAGCATTTTTAGGATTTATTATTACGTGTTTTAATTTTATAATAAATTTTTATTTTTAATTATTTTTAGAATTGACAATAATAACTATAAAGTCAAAACAAAATGTTATATTTTTTATAATAAATATATCTGGAAAAAGAATAATTAATGATAGCTAAAATTATAAGTGGCGCACTAAATGGAATAGATGGAATTATCGTAACTGTAGAAGTTGATATGTGCGGAGGTATACCCGGAATTGATATAGTTGGTCTTCCGGATTCTGCAATCAAAGAATCAAAAGAAAGAGTTAGAACGGCCCTTAGAAATTCTGGATTCACTGTACCATCAAGAAGAATAACTGTTAATTTAGCTCCAGCTAACACTCGCAAGGAAGGAGCGGCTTTTGATTTACCAATTGCCGTTGGAATTTTAGCATGTATGGGAGTCATAGACTATAAAGAAATAGAAAATTATTTTATGATAGGCGAGTTGTCTCTGGATGGATTGTTAAAACCTGTAAATGGTGTACTATCATTAGTTCATTGCGCATTTAAAAACAATATTAAAAAAATAATATTATCAGATGATAATTCGAACGAAGCATCTTTAATTGAACAGTTAGACGTATTTGGTGTAGATAATTTAAAAAACTTAGTTGATTTTTTAAATAACAAAAAAAATATTGAGAAAACTAAATTTAATATAGAAAAAAATTATGACGAAAATATTTTAAATAATAATAATAATAAATTTGAATTAGATTTTTGCGACGTAAGAGGTCAAGAAAGCGCTAAACGCGCTATAGAAATTGCAGCCGCTGGAAACCATAATTTATTAATGATTGGACCTCCAGGTTCTGGAAAAACCATGATTGCAAAAAGATTACCAAACATATTATCCAAATTAACTTTTGAAGAAAGTATAGATGTAACGAAAATTTATAGTATAAGTGGCTTACTAAAAAATAAAAATATTTTGATAGATGACAGACCATTTAGATCTCCGCATCACACTATTTCTTATTCTGCACTTACTGGTGGTGGAAGAATTCCAAAACCTGGAGAGATAAGTTTATCTCATAAAGGTATTTTATTTCTAGATGAATTGCCTGAATTCCAAAATGATGTTTTAGAAATATTAAGACAACCATTAGAAGATAAAACAATAACGATTTCTCGTGTTAATGCAACCGTAACTTATCCTGCTGATTTCATGTTAGTAGCATCAATGAATCCATGTCCGTGTGGATATTTTGGTTCAGGAATAAAATGCAACTGCAAAGTACATGAAATTTCTCGTTATATAAATAAAATTTCGGGTCCTCTTTTAGATAGAATAGATATTCAAATAGAAGTTTCAAATGTTGATTATAATGATTTAAGTTCGAATAAAAAATCCATTTCTACAAGTGAGATAAAGAAGAGAGTCTTAAAAGCTCAAAAGATACAGAAGGATAGATATAGTAATATAAGATTAAATTTTAATTCACAATTAAATTGTTCGCAAACAGAAGCTTTTTGTATATTGGATAAAGAAAGTAAAAATATTTTAAAACAAGCATTTAAAAATTTAAATTTAAGCGCGCGGGCGTATGATAAAATTTTAAAAATATCGCGAACGATTGCTGATTTGGATGAATCAAAAAAAATTTTATTCTCTCACGTTGCTGAAGCTATTCAATACAGAACTTTAGATAGAAAATATTGGAAATAATTTCAAAAACCTGAAAAAGTGATATAATTTTTATAAGTAGTATTAAAAAAAATTTCGCAGGAATGATTATGTCGCAAACGATAAATACAGATATGAATTATGTACTTTTTAAAATTATGGAGTTATTTTATCATCCTGCGCGTGTTGATGACGATAACTTTAGTGACGATTTTAATGAATATAATATCGAAAATATCTTATTCATAAATATGATTAAATTTATCTATGATTCTTTAGAACAAATAGACGAAATGGACAGAAGTAGTTCTTTAAGTAATACAGATCGCAATAAAAAAATGGCATTGTTGGGAAAAGGAGTGCATTACTATGTTGAGGCAATTAAAACTCGCTATCGAAGTAATGAGCATTGTTCAATTGAAGATATTGTTAATGAAATATGCACGCAAATATCGCGAGGAGAAGGGGAATCTCTTGGACCAGCAAGAGAAAATCCGGAAGAAACCTCGGGGGAAACATCGGATACAGAGCAAAAAACAACTGGAGAAACTTCTCCAGAATTAAAATTTTCAACTTATTTTAGAAATTTACTTGCAGAAGAAAACCTAGTAACAAATTTTGGAAAAATTTCAATTTTTTTCAACACCCGTATAGTTGCCAAATCAAAACATATAGTTACATTTAATACTTTAAGACGTTTAATTCATGCTTTTTTAAATTTAGAAAACGACGAAAATAGTTTTCAAGATATTTTAAAAATAGGAGATTTTGATTTTAGAAATTGGGAAAGAATGCACGATATAAGTTCATATTTTGAATCATTTCTATTGTGTCCTAATTTGATTAAAAGGGAATCTATCGGAAAAGAGGTAACTGTAACTGTACAAACCAGTGGATCTAACAACGATTGCTTTATTAATGCTATATCTTATCAACTTACACAAGAACAAATTAGAAATATTCAGACATATTGTGAAGAAAATAATTCTGAATTCGAAAATTTTAGTAAAGCAAGGAGTTCACATGCAAATAGCGTATGTCCAAATTACATTAGAAATACTAGAATGAGATTTTTTATGTCATCTCAGATCGTACTATCTTTCGTTAATATTTTACCAGAATTACCAAAACAAAATGATATAGTTGCATTTAATGAATTATTTAAGACCGGAAAATTGCCAGGTAGATTAAATGAAATTGGGCAAACTATTGGATCCATTATTGGAGATGATAATGGTGGTCAAATAGAAATAAATTATCAAACGGCAAACGTAATTTGCGATCTGACTAAAAAACCGTTAATGATTTTTAGGCCAACTAACTCTTTGACAAATCCTATTGTAATTGAACATTATTATTTTGATAAAGATCAAAAATTTAAACATTTCATTCTGCCAAGAAACACAAATGTCGATACTATACATGAATTTACAAAATTAATTTTACCATTGCTAAATACAGACGATGCATTGAGTGTTACAGAAATTGGACCTAATAGTGCTGAAGAAAGTATAGATTTAGCCTTAGAACGTTTGTTGTATGTCATTAATTTAATTTTACTTTGTAAGACCGTTATATTCCTTGCGAATCTTGGAGCTTATCACTACGAATCAGTAGAACGTATTAAAATAAAAGAAGATTTATCTCCAACTGGTAGTGTTGCTGGACCTCGGACTCATTACTTATCATCTGATGATGATAACGAAGGAAAATATGCAGCGGCAGCAATATTTTTAGGTGTGGCTTTAATGTTAGAAAGTATATCGATATTGGTATGTATAGCAAAAGGTAATATTACCAAATCTTTACCGATCACTATATTTATTCCTACGATAATTGTTCTATTCACTATAATTGGACTGGTATACTCGTTGAAAAAATATATTGGCAAAGATTGCGCTCGTACCTAAAAAAATATTCATCTTTATTTATATTGATCCTGATAAATATTTCTTTTGTGTAGCTAAACCTCCGCGAATATGTCTTTCTGATTTGTTTAGATTTAATATTTTTTTTATTCGTAAAGCTAATTTTGTATCAATTTTTTCTAATCTTTCTGTTATATCTTTGTGTACAGTTGACTTACTTATTTTGAATTTTTTGGCTGTTTCTCTAACGGTTGAATTATTTTTTATTATAAAATATGCAATAGTAATCGCACGTTCATGAATATAATTTTTCAAAACTTGCTCCCATATTTTTTTGTCTATATATATGAGAACAAGTAATATTTAATTCTTTTGTGTTAGCTCATAAATTTTTTGGTTTTTATAATTAACAAAATTTTTATTTTTGATAGCTTCGCGTATCTCGCGCATCAAATTATTATAAAAATATAAATTATGAATTACACAAAGACGCATGGCTAGAATTTCTTTAGCTTTAAAAAGATGATTTATATACCCACGAGAAAAATTTTTACAAGTTTCGCAATTGCATTTTAAATCTATAGAATTGTTATCAGTTTTATATTTTGAATTTAATAAATTTAATTTGCCAGCACTAGTATAAACATGAGCGTGTCTAGCATTTCTCGCTGGTAGAACACAATCAAAAAAATCTATTCCACGAAAAACACATTCTAAAATATTTTCGGGAGATCCAACACCCATTAAATAAGTCGGCTTATTTTCTGGTAAATAATCAGTGACACAATCAACAATTTCGTAAAGTTCATTATAATCTTTTTCATTGCAAACTCCACCAATAGAATAACCTTCCAAATCGAGTTCTCTTATAACTTTTGCATGTTCAATACGTAAATCTTTAAATATTCCGCCTTGATTTATTCCGAATAAAATTTGATTTTTATTATTAATTTTATTTAATTCTGTATTTTTTTTTATACATCTTTTAAGCCATCTTGTAGTTCTATCAATAGAATTCTTTATGTAATTTTTATCCCTGGTATACGGCGTACATTCATCAAAGGCCATCGCAATAGTTGAATTTATATTTTGCTGAATTAACATACTTTCTTCAGGACCTATGAAAATTTTTTTTCCATCTATGTGTGAATTAAAATAAACTCCTTCTTCGCATATTTTTCGCATCTTAGATAAAGAAAAAACTTGAAATCCAGCTGAATCAGTCAAAACAGGTTTATTCCAGTTTATAAATTTTTTTATACCACCAAAATTATTTATTAATTCATCGCCAGGTCTTAAATGCAAATGATAAGTATTGGCTAGTAATACTTCACATTTTATATTTTTTAAATCAATACTAGAAAGTCCGCCTTTAATTGCTGCACATGTAGCCACATTCATAAAAACAGGTGTTTTAATTAATCCATCTAGCGTTTTAAATTCAGCGCATTTAGCTTTTCCATCTTGTGAAATTATTTTATAGTTAGACATAAATATTTAAATACCAGATTAACAACGTTTTTTTGAGCTGCTGTTGTAGTAATGTTTATTACTTCTAATAATATCAATTATATTTTGTTCTAGAAAACAAAATAAAAACTTTTGAAATCATAAATTAAAGTATGTTTCATAAATTTTTAACTTACTTGTTTTAGATTTTTAAGACTTTTAATATTTTATTTTTTGTTCAAAAATTTTTCCCAAATAACTTAAAAGTTTATTTAAAATATAATAAGAAATAAAAACGATTAGTAATGGTTCAAAAGAAGAATAAGTTTGATTTTTAACGATCTGAAATTTATACATCATATCGTTAATCCCAATTATAGAAACTATTGATGTCTCTTTAGTTAGCGTTATAAACTCATTCATTGCCGCAGGAAAAATATTTTTTAAAACTTGAGGAAAAATAACTTTTATTAATATATCTTTTTTTGATAAACCTAAGGCATTCGCTGAATCAAATTGATTTTTATTAATACTTTCTAAACCTCCGCGAATTATTTCACATAGATAGGCACTAGAATTTATAGAAAATACAGATATACAGCTAAACCACTTATTCATACTTAAAAACTTAAAAAAACTTGGCAAACCAAAATAAAAAAAATAAAGTTGGACGTACACAGGTGTTCCGCGAATTAAATCAATATAAGTTTTAATTAGCTTCTCGAAAAAAATATTTTTTTTCCTCAAAATACTTAAAAATATAGAAATAAAAATACCGATAATTGCTGATGATAAAGACAAAATCAAAACAACAAACAGACCACTTGTTATCCATAACCAATAATTTTTTATTATTTTAAAATCAAAACTCATTAAAATAATATACAATATAATTCGATAATTTTTCTAATTTTCTTTATTGATTTTAAATATTTTTTAAAACTTTTTATTTTTAAAAACAATTTATCAAACACTTGATTAATTTAAATTATTATTTACTTATTTTCTTTAGTTTTATTTTTTATAAATTCTAATACGTCAGAGACTGTTTTTATTTTATCTATTTCATTACTGTCAATTTCTATATCAAATTCTTCTTCTAATTCGCTAATAACTTGAAAAATATCTAGAGAGTCTGCTAATAAATCCTTATAAAAATCAGTTTCTAGATTTATCTCGTTTTCATTTTTATTAAATTGTTCGGCTAATATTTTTTTTATAATATCGAGCAAATTTATACGTACTCCTAATAATCAATTTTTAAAATTACTTTTAACTAAATTTTAATATAGAGTGTTAAAAAAATAATCCCGAAGATTATTTATATGCTTTTTGTGACTAAGTAAAAATAGCAAAGCTGCAAAAAATATTTCAAAATTCGTTGTATAATTCTAAGATAATAAAAATCTCGGAGAACAAAATGCCAGAAGTTATAAAATTTTTACCAGAAGACGATATAGTAAGCCCGTGTACGGATACAAGTTTTAAATGCATTTTTACAACAGAAAATCCAAAATCAAAGCAAACTTTGATAAGTTTTTTATCAGATTT
>JAISCN010000023.1 GCA_031265515.1 Clostridiales bacterium
CGACGGGGAGGTTTGGCACCTCGATGTCGGCTCATCGCATCCTGGAGCTGTAGAAGGTTCCAAGGGTTGGGCTGTTCGCCCATTAAAGCGGTACGCGAGCTGGGTTCAGAACGTCGTGAGACAGTTTGGTCCCTATCCGTCGTGGGTGTTGGAAATTTGAGAGGGTTTGTCCTTAGTACGAGAGGACCGGGATGAACAAACCGATGGTGTATCTGTTAGGTACCAAACCTACGGCAGAGTAGCCAAGTTTGGAATGGATAAACGCTGAAAGCATCTAAGCGTGAAACCATCCTCAAAACTAGATTTCCATATCAGACCCCTTGCAGACGACAAGGTTGATAGGTGAGGGATGTAAGTGTAGTGATGCATTTAGTTGACTCATACTAATAGGTCGATAGCTTTTTTAAATCTTCTTTTTGCTTTCTGTTTTTGATTTGCTGAAAATTTGCTGCAAAAAAGATACTTGCTACAAAAAAAATAAAAGTTCACGGGTGATTTTTCCTCGTGAACTTTTGCTGTAGTTGCAGTTAATGAAAATTATACGTACGTTTAAGAATCAACATCGATAACATCATTAATGTTATCATCTTTGCTTGTTTTTTCTTTTTCTTCTTTTTTTATTTTCAAAAAATTTAATATACTAGATACAAGCAACACCGCAAAACCTAATACTATACCTGCCCATAGTGTGTTATTCTCCAATATACTAAATATGGGAATTTTGTCCAATTGCTCAAGCATAATAATAAAACTACAAGTCGATAAAGTGACACCACCTGCGAGCATACCTAAACTATATCTATTAAATATTTCAAAAAGTTGACATTTATTTGTAATTTCTTCAGATATATCGAAACACCTTCTCTATATTTTTTAAAATACTCATATTATTAACTATTTTACAATAAAAAAACAAAAAAATCAAGTATCAAAATTATTTTTTTTAATCTTGGATTTAAAGCTGATGAATTTTAGTCAATTTATTAGACATTCATCTTTTTTATTTTTTTTTTTGGAATTCTTTGAAATTCTAAGAAAAATATTTTTAATAAATCGCTTAATTTTCTTTTATACTCTTCGTTATGAAAATTGAAAAAAATCAATAGTGTATAAATTCTACTCAAAATATAAAAGAACAAAATAAAAAAACGATTCTAGATATATATAAACAATTTTATCAAAGCATCATATTATTAGATAAAATTGTGAACATTTATAGCTCCATCCCGCAACAACTATTCTTTTTAGTTCTATAGCGCCTTTTATAAGGGCAACAAGTATGTGTTAAATAAAAAAGAGATCTTTGTACTAAGCGATAATAACACAATTATGATTGTATCGATTGTAGTGGCTTCAATTATAGTGATATGTCATTGTCTGTCTTACGCATTTGTTATAGTTGAGTGCTTAACAATTGCGCCACGTTCGCCACATAGACATCTATGTATACAGGTGAAACAAATAGACACTACAGTCATAAAAATTATGGCATCAAATATCCAAATTAAATTTATAATTTCCATATTAATCAATGCATAAACACCATCTTAATTTCTGTCTTTCAAAATTCTCTTAATTATACAAACTACTATGAATATATTAAGTTTTGCGCAAGAAAAAGTTAATATGAAAAATATCTTATGCTGAGTAGTATTACTTTTTTATATTTATCTAAATTAAAAAATGTTTAATTTTGGTTATAATTTTCAATCTCTTCAAGCACGTAACTAGTTATTTCTATAAAATTAATTTTTTTGATTATTTTTTTGTTTTTGAAAATAACCGCACCATTTTTTGAACACGCAACACCTATGTCTGCATCTCTAGCTTCTCCTGGTCCATTAACTTCGCAACCCATTACTGCAATTTTTATATTTTTATTTATGTTTTTACAAGCAAATTTAATATCTTTAACTATCTTTAATAAATTTCCATTAGTTCTCGCGCAAGTTGGACACGATATTATTTCTACGCCAAATTTTCTTAATTCTAACGAACTTAATATTTCGCGCGCGGTTTTTATTTCTTCGAGTGGGTTACCCGTTAAAGAGACTCTGATTGTATTTCCAATTTTGTTATATAAAATAGTTCCAATGCCAACACAAGATTTCACAACGCTAATTCCAGCTTCTGTAATTCCTACATGCATAGGATAATTAGTCTTAATAGATAATTTTTTATAAGCATCTATTGTTGTTAAAACATTTGATGATTTAACTGACAAAATTATGTTGTCAAAATTATTTAGATTAAAAAAATTTATGTAATTGATAGCACTTTCTACAAGTGCATCAGATGTTATTTTATTATTATATTTTTTTAAGATATTTTTATCTAATGATCCTGCGTTTACACCAATTCTTATTGGAACTTTAAAATCTTTAGCAAGATTTATGATTTCTTTTAATTTTTCTTGTGAATTTATATTACCGGGATTCAATCTAATTTTATCTGCACCGTTTTTTATTGATTCTAGTGCAATCCTATAATCAAAATGAATATCTGCTATAAGAGGAATTTTTATTTTTGATTTTATTTTTTTTATAAATTTAGTAAACTCTAAATTTGGAATTGCGCAACGTATTAATTCGCAACCGTTTTCTTCTAAACTTTGAATTTGTTTTATAATAGCATATATATTTTTTTTATTTGTCATTGATTGAATAGCAATTTTGTTTTTACCACCAATTTTTACTCCACCGATATTAATAATCTTTGTATCTTCTCGCAAAAAATCACCATACAATTAATTTCAAAAAATAAAAAATTATTTATAATTTTTTAAGTTTAGTTATAAAAATATTTTTCCAAAAAACTAAATATCGTGGACCAATATTTTTTTTCATTTATAAGAGCAGAAGTTCCATGTCCTGCGTTTGGTATTATGATAATATCTTTTGGACAACTCGCGTTTTTATATAATTCAAATACCATTCTTGTTGGAACAAATTTATCGCGCCCTCCATGAATAAAAAGGGTTGGTGTTTTCGATTTTTTTATTTGATCTATAACACAAGCATCTGATAATTTATATTTTGCATGAATAGCACAAATAAAATTAACTATGTTAAGCATATATTTGGGTATTTTTTTTTGTGATATATTTAATTGATACCTAAATTCCTCAAAAGCAGAATTATAAGCACAATCTTCTATTATGCATTTTACATTGTTGGGCAACTTTTCACCAGAAGACATCAAAATAGTTGCTGCACCCATCGATAAACCGTATAAAACAATTTTTGAATTTGAATTTTCTTTATTTATATATTCAATCCATTTTACTATATCTAAACGATCGTGCCAACCCATTCCGATATAACTACCTTGACTTTTCCCATGACCACGACAATCTGGAAGTATAATATTAAAATCATTTTTATAAAAATTTTTAGAAAAATCAATCATATCTAAACAACAACCGTTGTATCCGTGAACCACTATTACCCAATTATCGAAATTTTTTTCTTGATTTATAACCAATCCATATAGTCTTAATCCATCAAAAGATTTTATATAAATATTTTTATAATTTTTTTTATTTAACCATGTTTTTTTATTTTTATATTGAGAAATAATTTTTCTTTCGCTTGATAAATCTAAAAAATCAGATAATTTTTCTCTATTATTCGTACGCATTAAAACTAATTTATAAATCTCGAAAGCATTCTTAATAGACCATACTGTTATTCCAAGAATGGCTAAAAGATTAAAAAACAAAAAATTTTTTTTAATTTTTTTTAAGTTCAATCTTTGTCACCAGAAAATTTATATTTATTTAACAATAAAAATTAATTTTTTTTTGCAAGCAACAGTTTTGGCACTTTATCAATTATTTATATTCTTTTGTATTTTTTTTAAAAAAAATATATTTTTTATTTTTTATAATTCGTATTGGTTATTGATTTACAAAATAAAGTTCTAAATCAAGTTTTTTTAAAATTAACTTTTTAATTATCTAGTCATTTCTATAATATATCGTTTTTTGTTTTTAATCGTTCTAAAAACTTTTAGTTATTTTAAAGTTTAAAAATAAAAATAAATTTACAAACTAGATAAAATTTTTTCTACAACTTCAAAATCATCGAAATGAATAGTACGATCCGCAAATATTTGATAATTTTCGTGACCTTTACCAGATATTACTAAAGTATCTTTATTATCACTGAGATTATTTATTGCCTTTTCTATCGCTTTATGTCTATCTATTTCTGTTTCATAATTAAATTTTTTTTTATCAAAACCAAATTTTATATCGTTAATAATTTTTTCTGGATCTTCAGTTCTAGGATTATCCGAAGTTAAAATACAGTAATCACAATATTTACTAGCAATTTTTCCCATCATTGGTCTTTTCAACTGATCTCTATCTCCGCCGCAACCAAATACACAAATTAATTTTTTTTCTGTAAATTCTCTCGCTGTTTTTAAAATATTTTCTAAACTATCAGGGGAATGCGCGTAATCTATTATTATATTATATTTTTCAGACGGAACTTTTTGAATTCTTCCTGGAACACCATCGATGTTTTTTAATTTTTCTCTTATTAAATTTATGTCGACACCCATAGTATAAGATATAACAATAGCACATAACGCATTATATATGCTAAAATTTCCAGGTATTGGCAAATAAAAACTTTCTAGTTCATTATTAATTTTAACGTCAAAATTAACAGAATCATTTTTCAAATTTATATTTTCAGCTTTAAAATCCGAACTTTTATTTATACTAAAAGTCAAAAATTCGCAAGAATTATTACTTATAATATATTCGCTTGAATTATCATCAAGATTTAGAATTCCTATTTCAGAATTTTTAAATAAAAGATTTTTACTATCTAAATAATTTTTCATATCAGCGTGAAAATCTAAATGATCTTGAGAAATATTTGTAAATGCGCCGATCTTAAATTTTATACAATCAGTTTTATTTAGAGCTAATGCATGTGATGAAACTTCCATTATCACATTTTTTACGTTTTCGTTTTTCATCATAAATAATATTTTTTGCAACTCAATAGCGTCAGGAGTCGTTGGCGTGGAATAATAAAAATTTATTTTTTTATCTCTTATTTTTGTTCCTAATGTCCCGATTAACCCAGTTTTCTCTTTTTGAGACATTAAAATTTTATTCACAAAATAAGCAGTAGATGTTTTTCCGTTTGTTCCAGTTATGCCAATTAAATTTAAATCGTCTGAAGGCCTACCAAAAAAATTTGCCGCACAAAAACTTAAAATTTCACGAACGCTATTAACTTTAATAATTGCTTTTAAATTTCCGTATTTTCTAAAACAAATATTTTTGTCTATAACAACACACTCTGCTCCGTTATCTATTGCATTATTTATAAAATTATGTCCGTCATTTTTTAAGCCAGAGATACAAAAAAAAATAGAATTTTTATTAACTTGTCGTGAATCAGTTACTATATTATTAGCTTCTATATTTAAGTCACCGAAGATCAAATTATACTTGATTTCTGAAAATATTTTTTTAATTAACAATTTACATCTCCAAAATTTTTTTATTAAAATTATATTTTTTTAAAAAAAATTTAAACCACCTATGTTTAACAACAAAAGTGGTTTAGGTAAAAATCATACACAAATTTTCTTATTTATTTTTTGCTAGCATCACGCCCGTATTTTATTGCATTTCTAATTAAAAATTTAATATTTAACATACTTTGTTTTTATTAATGTGCTCTTAGTTTTTTATTACTGGTTTTTTATTACTGTACTATATTGCTTCGATACTATCTTAAAGCTTCTAAGTTTACGGATCACTAAAAAAATATAATCACTTTAAGAAATAAAATTAATCTGTTAGTTTTTTTTTATGATTGCAATCTATCCCGGGAGTTTTGATCCTCCCACGCTTGGTCATCTCGACATTATAAGACGTTCTTTAAATATTTTTGAAAAAATTATAATCGCTTTACCAGAAAAATCTTTTAATAAAAATTTATTATTTAATTCTGAATCAAGAATAAAAATGCTAAATTTAATGATCCAAGAAACTAGTACTGTTCAAATAGAACTATTTGATTGTTTATTAGTTGACTTCGCGCGCAAGAAAAACGTAAAAACAATAATACGCGGAATTCGTGATACAAAAAACTTTATCGATGAGAATTATATGCAACACGCGAACAAAAATCTATGTGGAAAAAAAGAAATAGAAACCATTTTTTTAATATCTGATATAAAATACTGTTATATAACTTCAAGTTTAGTTAAAGAGATTTTGACTTATAAACATGACTCTAATCTATTAAAGAAATTTCTACATCCCGAAGTAATAAACTATCTTAAGCATAAAAACCAGATACCTAAATTATTTTTATAAAATTATTTTAATAAAAACATCAATTTAGATCTAACGTTTTCATTACTTTCAAATTCTCCACGCATAATAATAGTAGATGTCTTTGAGTTTGATTTTTTGGCTCCTCGTCCACATATACACGAATGTTTTGCCTCTATAATAACAGCTAGTGCTTTAGGATTTATTTTTTCTTCAATTGCTTTTGCTATTTGACCAGTTAATCTTTCTTGTGTTTGAAATCTTTTAGCATATCCATCCACTAATCTAGCAAATTTTGAAAGACCAACGATTTTATTACTCGGTATGTAAGCGATATGTGCAACTCCGTAGAATCTAACTAAATGATGTTCGCATGTAGAATCAAAATTAATATCTCTAACTAAAACTATGTCAGAGCAACTATCTATGTTAAATACCTTATCCAAGTGCCTTTTTGGATCTTCGCGATAACCGCTAGAATACTCGTAGAATGCTTTCATAAAACGAAAAGGCGTTTCTGTTAGTCCGTCACGACTAACATCTTCCCCACACAACTCTAGTAAATCAGCGATAGAGTTTAAGATACTATTTATTTTTTGAATATTATGAGAACCAAACATATTTATTAATTTATTAATATATTCATTTCTGACAATAACTTGACCGCTTATGAACTGACTACAATTAATACTTGTATCATTCATAGTTTTCAACCCCTGTTTATTTCGATATGTTTTCAGAAAACAAGCGAATGCTAACAACAGTTTTTTTTTTTTTTTTTTTTTTTTTTTTTTTTTTGGTTTTTTTTGATATTTTTTTTTATTAAATTAAAAAATAATTTTTTTTTTTTTATTTAATTTTTTA
>JAISCN010000057.1 GCA_031265515.1 Clostridiales bacterium
TTTTAAAAGAGATATAAACGATAAAGAAAATATTTTTACAGATTTAGATAAAAATCATTGGGCGTATAAATTTATTGTGAGTTGTGCTGGTGTCTAGTTTTTAATTAAAAAAACATCTCGAATGTTTGAGATGTTTTAATTTTTTATTTTTGTTTTTATGATTTTTATAGTCAAGCGAGAGTTTTTAGATGAGATTATTGGATATGTAAATTTGTTGTAAGTTGTGTTTTTATTTATTTTTTTAGAAAATTTAATTAAAACAAATTTTTTTAGTTAAACCATCCGTTCCTAATTTTGAATTGTTAAAAATTTTTTTTGCATTGATTAAAAATTTTTCTGGCTCGGGCATAGATGGGCTAAAATGTGTGAGCCAAAGCTCTTTGCAATTAGATTGTTTCGCTAAATTTGCTGCTTCGGAAAAAGTCATATGTTTATTTTTAACAGCTTTTTCTATTTTATTATTTTCACCATAAGTTCCTTCACAAATGAATAAATCGCTTTCTTCTGAAAAATTAACTATTTGATCAATCGGTCTTGTATCAGTACAATAAGTAATTTTTATGCCAGTCCTTTCGTCATCTAGCACATCTTTAGGGCTAAAAATTTTATTATTAAATTCTATTTGTTTACCATGTTGTAATTCAGACCAAAATTTACATGGTAATTTAATTTTTTTTGCTTTTTCTAAATTAAATTTTCCGATACGTTTCAAACAAATAGAATACGCGAAACAATCGCAACTGTGGTCTAGTTTAAGTGTTGAAATAAAAATGTTGTTTATTTCAAGAATATTTTTGTTAGAAAAATCTTGTTCTATAAAAAATATTTTAAATGGCAATTCAGGTACTATCACGCACAAATTATTAAAAATATTTTCAAGGCCGTTTGGTCCTATAATATAAATCGGATCTGCTCTTTCTGAATTTATAAGAGAAAGAATTATGCCCGCAAGTCCTGAGATATGATCAGCATGAAAATGTGTTATCAAAATAATATCTAGTTTTTTTATACCCCAACCTAATTTTTTTAAACTTATTTGAGTTCCTTCACCACAATCTATTAAAATTAATTTTCCGTTTATTCTGACGCAAACAGAAGAGAGAAATCTTTCTGGCAAAGGTAACATACCACCAGTCCCTAAGAGAGATATTTCTACCATAAACACACCATTTCAATCTTTTAAAATTTTAGATCTTATAGATAATAATTTTAAAAATTTATAATTTTTTCCAGAATTTCGATTAAATTTTTTTATAAAAGAATTCGTATCCAAAATAATCTAACGTAAACATATAAAGTATTTTGTATAAAAATTTACATTTAAGTATCTATCCTAGATTAAGCACTCTAATAGTTTTATGCTTTTGAATTATTTTAATCTAAAAAGATAAAAATTATTAACATAAATAATTTATAGAAATTAAAAAACTATCTTATTTTTGGACGACAATAAAACAAAATATATTTTAAAATTTAGACTAATATTCGAATTAACTTAAAAAAATGATATATAAAATGTTAGAGTTAGTATTTATGAAACCAATTAGATCAAGTGTAACGATTTTAACTAAATTAAATAAAAAAAAAATTTTTAAACATATAGAATTATGCGGACGAATTTGCTACAAAAGTGAAAATAAAATAAACAATGATTCTTTTAATAATTTTATCAGAAATTTAATATCTCGAAAGCATGAAAGTGTTATAGAACACTTTTCTGTCAGTGTAAAATTTATATGTGATCGTGGGGTATCACACGAAATTGTTAGACACAGGATCGCCAGTTACTCTCAAGAGAGTACTAGATACTGTAATTATTTTAATAGTGGACTTGTTTTTGTAGTTCCACGAAAATTTAGCAAAAACACTCATGAGTATAGAATTTGGTTCGACTCGTGTATGCAATGTGAAAAAAGTTACATAAATATGATAAAGATAGGTCTGACTCCAGAAAGCGCCAGATCTGTTTTAAACAACAGTTTAAAAACAGAATTGATAATGACTGCAAACTTAAGAGAATGGCGTCATTTTTTAAAGTTGAGAACTAGTAAAAATGCTCACCCTGAAATAAAAATATTATCTCTCGAATTATTAGAAAGATTTAAAAACAAATTACCGATTGTATTTGATGATATCAAAGCAGATAGTGCTTAATTTATTTATTCTTTTTATTTTTCTGTAAAAAAATGGGTATATCAAAAGAAAATTCATCGTTGTTATCTACAGAATAGTTTGAGTTTGATTTTTTATTTTGATTTATATTTTTTATCTCGGATTGTAGTATACCAAAATTATTGTCGTTAGAACTTTCTAGTAATCCCGTTGCAATCACTGTTATTATGACTTCATCTTGTAATCTATCATCGATAGTAGTCCCAAAAATAATTTCTGCATCAGGATCAACTGCTTCTCCTATTATTTTTGCTGCAGCATCTGTGTCAAACAAACCTAAATTATTGTCTCCTGCTATACTTATTAAGACACTTTTTGCGCCTTTTATAGAAGTTTCTAATAGAGGACTTTTAATTGCAAGTTCAGCAGCTAATTCTGTTTTATTTTTTCCAGACGCACTGCCAACACCCATGTGAGCAATACCTTTGTTTGACATAATAGTTCTAACGTCAGCAAAATCCAAATTTATCATTCCAGGACTTGATATTAAATCACTTATACCTTGAACACCTTGTATTAATACTTCGTCAGCTTTTCTAAAAGAATTTAATAAAGTAATACTTTTATCACTTAAATCTAAAAGCTTTTGATTAGGAATAATTATCAAAGTATCGATATTTTTTTTTAATTCTTCTATTCCGTTAAGAGCATTTTTCATTCTTTTTTTTCCTTCGAAATCAAATGGCTTAGTTACAACACCAACAGTCAAAATATTTAGTTCTTTTGCGATGTCAGCAATAACAGGAGCAGCACCGGTTCCGGTGCCACCGCCCATACCAGTTGTTATAAACAACATATCTGCTCCAGATATTTCTTTTGAAATTTTTTCTCTACTTTCTTCAGCTGCTCTTTTTCCAATTTCTGGTCTACCACCGGCACCCAATCCACGAGTAAAATTTTCGCCAAGAAATATTTTAATATCTGCATCCAAATTTTCTAACGCTTGATAATCAGTATTTGCCGCTATGTATTGTATTTTTGATTTGCCATCTTCGCTTTTCATTCGATTAACTGCATTACCACCACCACCACCAACACCTATAACTTTTAATACAGCGTTTGTCCCGTCTTTTCCAAATTCAATTTCGAAATTTGTTTCTGCAGACACTAATTGCTCTCCTTTTTCAAACTTAAACTTAAACTTAAAGCATCCTTTAAATCTATAACATGTTTTTTAAGTACAGGATGTATAAATTCTTCGTTTAATTCACAGAGCGGTTCAAGCATGAACATTCTCTTTTGAACCCTCGGATGAGGAATAACTAAATCAATATTACCATTTATAACTTCATTACCAAAAAACAAAATATCTAAATCGATATTACGCGGTCCTTTTGGGATTTCTCTGACTCTACCCATGTCTTTTTCTATTTGTAGAACTGTCTCTAATGTTTCCATCGCGGACATAAAAGTTCTTAATTCTACGACACAGTTTAAGAAATCTGCTTGTTCTACTGGACCAACAGGTTTTGTATCATAGTAACTAGATACTCTGACATCGCGTATCATCAAGTTTTCTTTAAGTATATCGATTGCTGTATTAAGATTTTTTTCTCTGTCACCCATGTTAGATCCTAAACTCAAATAAACTAAATTCCATTTACGATGACTTGACATTACAACAGAATCTATAATCATTTCTCTGGCTCCGGTAGCAGCTTTTTCTACATCTAGCCAAATCTCATCTATTAGAGAGTATTTCGTAAACAAAACTGTCATAATGCTTTTTGCACAACTTTCTACGATTTTATAACTTCCTTCGCGTACTGTTCTATGAATATCACGTGCTAACAAAGAATAGCTTAAAGTTTCGTTAACACTGTCACTACGATAAAGACGATCGCGTTGTAGTATTTTGCATGTTACTCTATAGCTTTGTCCTATTTCTCTTTCATGATCTCGACATCCATGATATCCGTAAACAAATAATTTATTTATAGTGATTTCGTTGCTCATATATTATATTCTCCTAAAATATTATTTTTTTTAATAGATCACATACATAGCTATGTTCTAAGACATCATGCACTCTAATAAAATTAATTTTCTTAAAAAAACAATAGCTATTTATTGCTAGAGTTGATGGTAATCTCTGATCAACATCTAAATTAAAGGCACCTCTCAAAAATTTTTTTCTAGAGTTACCTATCAAGATAAAATAACCCAGTTTTTTAAATTTATCTAAATTTTTCAACACAATAAAATTTTGTTCTAGATTTTTTGCAAAGCCAATCCCTGGATCTATTATTATTTTATTTTTTCTTATCCCGGATTTAAGTGCAGTTTTAATAGCTTTTTTTAAATCATTTAATACATCGTTTAAAAAGTTTTTGTAATTTAAATTTTCGCGATTATGCTGAATGCATATTGATTTGTCGTATTTAGCAACTATATTAGCTAAATTTTTATCTTTCAAACACGATATATCATTCAACATATCGGCTCCGTTTTTAAAAGCTTCTTCTGCTACTTGACTTTTTGTTGTATCTATCGAAACTAATACGTCATAACTTTTTTTTATTTTTGATATTATTTTTATTACCCGTTCTAATTCTTCGTTGATTTCTATTTTTTTATATCCAGGTCTAGTGGATTCACCGCCAACGTCAACTATATCAGCACCCTGTTTTATAATTTCTTCGGCGCGAAAAATTGCTTTTTTTTCATCAAAAAAAACACCTCCGTCGTAAAACGAATCCGGTGTTATGTTCAAAATTCCCATTGTATAAAAATTATTTTTATAAAATTTTCTATTTCCTATTGCAATACTATCCAAAATAATTAGTCCTATCAAAGTTTTTCTTCTAAAAACATTAGAATCATATCAAATATAAAACTTTATAAAAACTTAAAAAAACAAAAATAAATTTTTATAAAAATTTTTATTAGTTATTCTAGAGTAATTATTTTCTTGGACAAATAACTTCGTTTTTCATAATATTTTGTTATCGAAATCTTTCAAATAAAAAACTAAAAATAAATTTAGGCATAAAAGCTATCCTAAAAATTCTCTTAGGTTGTTTAAAAATTCTGTACAACCATTCTAATCCTATGTTTTGAATTAAAATAGGCGCTCTTTTAATATTACCAGATAATATATCAAAAGTTCCACCAACACCGATAAAAATTTTTGCATTTATTTTTTTTTTATTGTCAAAAATAAATTTTTCCTGCAACGGCGACCCCATCCCAACCAATAAAATATCGGTTTGACAACAATTAATAAGATCAATAATTTTATTTTCGTCATCAAAATATCCATCATGATAACCACAAATTTTTATATTTCTATAATCTTTCTCTATATTTTCTTTTGCTAACTTAATATTTTTTTTATTACTTCCAAGCAAAAAAATATTATAGTTTGCACAGTCGTTTACTCTAAGAAAAATTTCTTTTACTAAGTCAAAACCCGAAACTCTCTTAACTTTATTTTTTTTTAGTCTAATAGCAAAAACAATACCAATTCCATCTGGCGTGACAATGTCAGCGTTTTTTATTATATTTTTTAATTTAGAATCTTTTCTAGAATTTACTACTATCTCAGGATTTGCAGTTACTATAAAAATTTTTTGATTTTTATTTAAATTTAAAAATATTATACTAACAACTTGTTCCAAACTCAACAAATCAAATTCGATACCCAATATATTTATTCTTTTACACATTTAAAATATTTTACTGATTAATTTATTTAAAAATTTAAAATAAACTATAATTAAAATGCACTCCGTCTAATATTAATGTAAAAAAACACAGCTCAAAAAACTCATGCTGAACTATATAATATCAATAAGTATATTTTTTTATCATTATCATTTGAACATTTGTTTCACAACCTTAAATCAGAAAATCTTGGAGAAAGAAAATAATTCTAAAAATTATAAGAATTTCAGAAGAATTAAAATATTGCAGATTAGAAGAAATAAACATGAAATCAAAAATATAAGTAAATATTTTTTTTAAAAAGCGGTTAATTATTTTTTTCAGAAAAATAATTAGTGTATTTTTTAGAACTTGTTCTATAATTAAGTCTCTGTTTTGTAGATTAAAGTTTTATCGAAAGAGTTTTTTAACGTTTTGTTTTTTTGTTTTTAGTATTTTCGTAAATTAAATATTTTTTAAGGAAGATTAAATAGTGAGAACAACTTTCATAACAAAACCATCTGACGTAAATAGAAAGTGGTATTTAATAGATGCAAGCGACGAGATATTGGGACGTTTGGCATGTAAAATATCTGATATTTTGCGAGGAAAAAATAAATCTATATTTGTTTTTAATCATGATGTAGGAGATAATGTTATAATAATTAATTCTAGCAAGATAAAAGTTACAGGAAAAAAAATGAAGAATAAAATTTATAGACATCACTCAGGTTACCCTGGAGGCGTTAAGGATATTGCATTGCAGGATATGTTGATAAGAAAACCAGAATATGTTCTACGTCATGCAATAAAAGGGATGCTTCCAAAAAATAATTTATCTCACATGATTTTGAAAAAATTATATATCTATAAAGACGGTAATTATAATCAAACTGCACAAAAACCGATCTTTATAAAATTAAAAACTAATAAATATTAAATAAATAAATAAATAAATATCAGGAGAAAATTATAATTGCAAAAAGAATTAAAAAATAAAAAATATTATGGCACTGGACGTAGAAAGAAATCTGTTGCTCGTGTCTATCTATATCCTGGCAATGGAAACATTTATGTAAATAAAAAAAATATTGAAGATTATTTTAAAATTTCTTCGCAAAGAAGTTTGATTTGTAAGCCATTAGAAATTTTGAATTTATACGATAAATTTAATGTTAAAACAAATGTTTTTGGCGGAGGGTATTCAGGACAGGCAGGGGCGATACGTCATGGTATATCTCGTGCTCTCATAGCATATGATCCTGAATATAGATTAATTCTTAAAAAAATGGGTTTTTTGACCCGTGATCCCCGAATGAAAGAACGGAAAAAATATGGATTAAAAGGTGCACGAAAAGCACCACAATTTAGCAAGAGATAAATTCTCTCATAGATTTATAATTGATAATAAAAAATAGCTATTGTTTTTAATTATTATTTTAGTTTTTCTGTTGATTTGTTTATACTTCAGAAAAAATAATCTTAAATAAATCAAAAATACGATAGCCGTTTGCCATGAATAATCTTATAAATAATATTAAACACAAAAAAACACGATCGCTATTTTTTTGTAAATAGCGTTTTTAATAATTTTATTCTAATTCTAATATTATTTATCGTTTATATTTATTAGTTTGCTTTTTAATAAATTTTCAGCTTCTTCTATTTTTATTCCACTAGATAAAGAAATCTCACCAACCAACATTTGTTTCGCTGTGTGCATCATCTTTTTTTCTGTCGTTGAAAGAGTTTTATTTTTTTCTTTATCGTATAAATATTTATATACACTTGAAACTTGAGAAATATCCCCTGATTTTAATTTTGTTTGGTTTTTTTCATAATACTGAACCCAACTTTCTGAAGAATTAAATGGGTCAAATTCAGCTTTCGAGAAAATCTTTAGTATATCATCATGATCAAATATTTTTCTCATATTTTTATTTTTTGGATTATCCGCTGAAACTTGAACTTTTAAATTACCTATCGGAACGTATAATGTGTAGTAAGATTTTTCACAACCTTCGATTATTTTACTTTCAATATTTTCTATTGTTCCAGCACCATAAACTGGATGAAAAACATTATCACCTTTATTAAAAATCATAGATTTTTCACTTCCTTTTCTAAAAATATTTTTATCATCATATATATTTAATTTTTATCACTCTTTTAAAATCATATAAAGTATTTATATATAAAAAAATATGCTCGGCGGGAATTGAACCCGCAACTTATCCTTAGGAGGGATACACGATATCCTTTTCGCTACGAGCATTTAGATTTTAATCCATCCTAATATTTTTAGCATTTGAATATGAACTAAAACAAAGATAACACATCATTGAGACAAAATATACGTTTAAAAAAATAAAAAACATATTTTATTAGTATATCGTTGTTATCGTTATTGTTTTTCATTATATTTTTATTTTGTAATTTTATAGAGATAATGTTAATTCACTTACTCGAACACATTATACCTCGTTTATTTTTTTATCTTAGACGCTCATTTGCTATAATATAAGAGAATTAGTTTTTGATGTATTTTTTTAGTAGAGTTATTTTTTTTTAATTACAACTATGTTTATAAATTACGCAGAATATAAGTTACAAAATTAAAATACATAAATTGTTTTATATCATTTTTTATTTTATAATTAATTTTGATCAAATATTAAAAACGAAACTTATCATAGGTGTTTTAAAAATATGAGTCAGGGTTCATCATTGCCAACAGAAGTTTTAGGCGTAACATTGGAAATGATAGCAAGTGTTAATAATACAGAGGAATTATTTAAACGATATTATACAGTTACAAATTGCACAATGTACAGTCCTCGTGCGCCGCATATTCAAAATATACCTAATGTTCCAGAATATGTATGTCCAAATGGAGTGTTTGAAGGAACAATCCAAGATGAGTTTTGTAAACAAATATATATGATATGTGCAATTAATGTTCAATATGCTCACATTATAAGTCGTTTACAGGAGGACACTTATTATGATCAGGCTCTACTTAAAATAGTGCAATTACAAATTAAAATAGAGTCGGCATATATAAAAACTAGAAGTCACCTTGTAATTAATAGAATAAATCTACCCGAAACTTTAAACAGTTGGGAGTCTCTTATAGCTAAACGTTGCGGATTACCACAATTTAATCCAAAACTATCAAAAACGATAGAAGCTAATGTTCATTACAATGGAGCAGCCAGAACAATTTTAGAAATTTCAAGAATAATAATTGCGCTAGGAATTTCATTAGTAATTGTGAGTATAGGAACAGGTACAACGGATATTTTAATATTAAAGGGAATATTAAAAGTTAGCGTTAATTTTCTTTATTTAGCTCCAATAATATCTGTCATTTTATCGACTATAACTGCTATAATTATTATTTATATTTTTGCAAAACTAAAAAACAGAACTTTACACCCGGGAGCTCTTGAAGACCAAAAAATCTAAACATAGATATTATTATAAAATAAAATTTTATGGAGAATTGTATGAAAGAATTATATTAAATTCAAAGTAATAAACTTTAATAAAAATATTTTTATTTGATATTTTGATACGATAAAAAGTGTTTTTATTAATTGATAGAGGGATTTTTTTGGACGCAAAAGCTTTTATCTTGGGTTGTTCAGCTATCGGTGCAGGTATTGCAATGATAGCAGGTTTGGGACCAGGAATTGGTCAAGGATTTGCCGCGGGTAAAGCGGCTGAAGCTGTTGGTCGTCAACCAGAAGCTAGATCTGATATAATGAGTACTATGTTAGTCGGCTGCGCAGTTGCTGAAACAACAGGAATTTATTCTCTAGTTGTAGCTATGATATTATTATTTGCAAATCCATTAATTAATTATCTTTAGTAACAGTAATAACGAGTGTAAATAAAAATCGAATTGCTTTGTTTATTATTCGAGAAGTGTCAAATGTGTGTGGCAAGAAAATATTTAAATGTTTAATAAAAAGTAAATAAATTTTAAAGTTTAAAAATAATTTATAGTCTCGTTTTGCTGATTATCTATTATGAGTTCTTTGATTATATTTATTTTTAATTATCAACTAGTGTTGATTGAGTCATGTTTTTTTCGTGTAATATGTTTTATTTTTTATTAAGACCTAGGAAATGTAATCTTTTTTATATTAATTGTTAAGTTTTAAAATTATTTAATTTTATAAAAAATATTTGTTAAATGATTTCTTGGTTTTAAAATTTTAGAACTAGAATCGAAAATGATTTCGCAAATTGTTTTTGTGCTAGAATGCGTTGGTTATGGATTTGAATATTCATAAAAAATAATAAAAATAAAAGCGAGGAGAGTATTATTTGATTATGGCTACCCATAAGATAAGAATTAACATCAGTTCGTATGATCATAGATCAATCGACAGTGCAGCAGAAACCATAATAAATGCAGTTAAAGTAACAGGTGCGGAAATTTCAGGACCAATTCCGTTACCTACAAAAAAAGAAATAATTACTGTATTACGTAGTGTGCATAAACATAAAGATTCAAGAGAGCAGTTCGAACGTAGAACTCACAAACGCCTTATAGAGATATTAACGCCAAGCTCAAAAACTATTGAGTCTTTAACAAGATTAAATCTTCCTGAAGGTGTTGAAATAAACTTAAAGATACTCAACGTGGTATCTTAACTTTATAGTTACTGCATGATTTTTTTGTTTTAAATATATTTATCGCAATATATTTTCGTTTATTTTTAGTTTTTATTTTTTTAGATTTTTTAAAATAGAGGTGAAGAATTTGAAACACGAATTAGAAAAAGCAATTTTAGCTAAAAAAATTGGCATGACTCAAATATTTAATTCTAAAGATGAACTTACACCGATTACGGTATTGATTGCTGGTCCTTGCGTAGTCACTCAAATTAAAGATATTAAAAGCGATGGATATAAAGCTGTCCAAGTTGGATTTGAGGACTCTAAATATAAAAGATTAAAAAAACCTATCAGAATGAAATTCAAGAAAAATAATATAGAACCAAAAAAGATTTTAAAAGAAATTAGATTTAAAAATATTGAAAAATATAACTTAGGCGATACTATAAAAGCAGATATTTTTGAAAACAATGATAGAGTTGACGTTGTTGGTATATCTAAAGGCAAAGGATACGCTGGCGCAATAAAGCGACATAATTTTAGTCGTGGACCTGTTTCTCATGGCTCTAAATATCATCGTCATGCTGGTTCAATGGGTTCGGCAACAACGCCTGGCAAAGTAAAAAAAGGAAAAAAAATGCCTGGTCAAATGGGTAATCGACGTGTTACAGTTCAAAATTTAAGAATTTTTTCTGTTGATATAGAAAAAAATTTAATATTACTAAAAGGATCGGTGCCAGGGAATCGTGGCACGGTAGTTTTTTTAAAAAATAGTGTAAAAACTTAAAATTTCAGAAAATTAGATAGAGGTGATAAAAAATATTAATTAAAGTTTTTGATAATAATGGCGAAGAAGTTAGTGAGTATAATTTAAACGAAAAAATATTTGGAATTAAAGTAAATAAAGTTGCAATTCATTCTGTAGTTGTTGGATATTTGGCAAATCAGAGACAAGGGACTAAGTCATGTAAAACCCGCGCAGAAGTCAGAGGTGGCGGAAGAAAACCTTGGAAACAAAAAGGAACAGGTCATGCTAGACAAGGTTCAATAAGATCTCCTCAGTGGAGAGGAGGCGGTGTAGTTTTTGCTCCTAAACCTAGAGATTTTAGAATTAAATTAAATAAAAAGTTAAAGAGATTGGCTTTGAAATCAGTTTTTAGCCAAAAGTTTTTAGAAAAAAAAATAATTTTAATTGATGATTTTAAATTAAAAGAAATAAAAACAAAGTTCATGAAAAAAATTTTAGATAACTTAAATATTAATAATGCTCTGCTTGCTTACGATAATAATAAGAGTGAAATTTTTTTATCTTCTCGTAATATCAAAAATATCAAATCCAGAGAAGCACGTTTTTTAAACGTTTATGAAATATTAAAATTTGATAATCTTGTTTTAACTTTGTGCGCTGTGAAAAAAATCGAGGAGATGTTTGGAGTAGGTGCTTAATATAAATTATGACATGATCATAAAACCAATATTAACAGAAAAAGCCATGAAAATGATTGAAAACAAAGTTTATTGTTTTTACGTTGATATTGACTGTAATCGAACGCAAGTTAGAAAAAATTTAGAAAAAATTTTCGATGTTAAAATAGAAAAAGTAAATATTCTTAATGTTAGAGGAAAATTTAAGAGACGTGGAAAAATAACCGGATTTACCCGAAAGAGAAAAAAAGCTATAGTTAAATTAAAAAAAGATAGTAAAGATATAGAATTTTTTTCTCAACTGAGTTAATTATTCCACAAGGTCATTTACAAAATAAGAGATTATAGGTGAAGATAAAAATGCCAAAGTCATATAGACCATATACACCTTCTAGGCGTTTTATGACAGTAATGGATTTTAGTGACATAACAAGAAAGAAACCTGAAGGGTCTCTTTGTGTTCATGTTAAAAAAAAATCTGGAAGAAATAATTCTGGAAAAATAACCGTTAGACATCGTGGCGGTGGCCATAAAAAAAAGTATAGAAAAATAGATTTTAAAAGAAATAAAGATTATATATTTGCTGAAGTTATAGCAATTGAATATGATCCTAATCGCACTGTTAATATTGCATTGATAAAATACGATGATGGCGAAAAAAGTTATATATTAGCACCGTTAAATTTAAAAATCGGAGATAAAGTTATAAGCGGTGAAAATATTGAAATTAGAATTGGAAATGCCATGCCAATTGGATCTATTCCTGTTGGATTAAATATACACAATATTGAGTTGAAATCAGGAGCTGGTGCCCAGTTAGTAAGATCTGCAGGCAATGTCGCTCAACTTATGGCAAAAGAGAAAAAATTTGCAACTGTTAAGTTACCGTCTGGTGAAATGAGAATGATAGATATAAGATGTCGTGCAACAATAGGGCAATTAGGTAATATCGATCACGAATTAATAAACATTGGAAATGCAGGAAAAAAACGTCACATGGGAGTAAGACCAACTGTTCGTGGATCTGCGATGAATCCTTGTGATCATCCTCATGGAGGCGGAGAAGGCAAAAGCCCAATCGGTCATTCTGGTCCAAGGACTCCGTGGGGGAAACCGGCTTTAGGTTTAAGAACTAGAAATAAAAAGAAAGCTTCTAACAAATATATTGTTAGGAGACGAAATTCTAAATAAAAGTTTAATTAAACAGGATGGTGAATATGAGTAGATCTTTAAAAAAAAGCCCTTTTGCTGATGAGCATTTATTAAAAAAAATAAATATTCTCAACGAAAGTAACGAAAAAAAAATTATAAAAAGTTGGTCACGACGATCAACTATATTTCCTGAATTTGTTGGTCATACAATTGCTGTTCATGATGGAAGAAAACATGTTCCCGTTTATATAACAGAAGATATGGTAGGACATAAAATGGGTGAATTCGCTCCAACTAGAACTTATCGTGGCCACGGTAAGAATATAGATAAAAAAACAAAAGTAAAAAAATAAATTTGGATAAATAATTAAAAAAATTTTAATGATAATAACTTATCAGGATGGTAAAAGGTGTCTAAAGGGCATAGAACAAAGTTCAAGAGATTGAGGAATCAACAAAGAGAAACAAGACCATATGCTGTTTTATACAATGCTCCAGTTTCAGATACAAAAGCGAGAGCGGTTTTAAATATAATAAAAAATAAAAGCGCTTATGAAAGTTTAGATAGATTAAACTATTCTTCGAGAACAGCCTCTAGAATAATAGCAAAAATTTTAAAATCTGCAATGGCCAATGCTGAAAATAATTTAGGACTAGAGTCTAAAAAGTTATTTATAGAGGAAACTTTTGCAAATCGTGCTATGATTTTGAAAAGAATTCAGCCACGTGCTAAGGGTCGTGCATATAGAATACAAAAAAGATATAGTCACATAACTATTATTTTAAATGAGAAGTTATAGTAAAAAATTGAATAGTTATGACTTGAATTTAATTTGTTTTATTAGATATTTATATTTTGATATTAATAGATTTGTTTTTTTATTTAATTTATTTTAGTTAAGAGGTGAGCTAGGTGGGTCAAAAAATTAACCCGAAAGGATTTAGAATTGGAATAAACAAAGATTGGAGTTCTGTATGGTATTCTAAAAAAAATTTTCCAAAGTTATTAAAAGAGGATTATTTAATTAGAAAATTCGTAAAAAAAAAATTGGCATACGCCGGAGTTTCAGAAGTAAAAATATTTAGAGCCGACGAAAAAATTAAATTAATTATTTTTAGTTCTAAACCAGGCATAATAATCGGAAGAAACGGTCAAGCGATAACTGAATTAACAAAAGAAGTCCAAAAAATGAGTGATCAAAAAGTTTCTATTGTGATAGAAGAAATAAAGCGCCCTGAATTGAATGCTCAATTAAGTGCTGAAGATATAGCAAAGCAACTTGAGAATCGTGTGGCATTTAGAAGAGCAATGCGTCAAGCTATAACTCGTACTATTAAATCTGGAGCTTTGGGAATAAAAATAGCAGTTTCTGGAAGATTAGCTGGCGCAGATATAGCGCGCAGAGAACATTTTCATGAAGGGACTGTGCCTTTACAAACTTTGAGAGCCAATATAGATTATGGTTTTTTTGAAGCTAACACTACTTATGGTAAGATTGGTGTTAAAGTATGGATATATAAAGGCGAAATTTTTTTAGATAAAAAAATTTTTATTAATAAAAATCAAAAATATCGCGGAGATGATAAAAAAAATGCTAATGCCCAAACGCACTAAGCATCGTAAACAATCTCGCGGTAGAATGACCGGAATTTCATATCGTGGTTCGGAGATAGATTACGGGGAGTTTGCTATTGTGGCACTACAACCTGCTTGGATAACTTCGAATCAGATCGAGGCCGCGCGTGTTGCGATGACAAGATATATAAAACGCGGCGGAAAAGTTTGGATCAAAATATTTCCTGATAAGCCCGTCACAAAAAAACCTGCAGAAACAAGAATGGGCAGCGGTAAAGGTTCTCCTGAATTCTGGATAGCAGTCGTAAAACCAGGGCGTGTAATGTTTGAAATGAGTGGAGTTGTAGAAAATATTGCGAGAGAAGCTTTAAGACTCGCGATTCATAAATTACCGATTAAGTGTAAAATTATTTCTCGCGAAGATTTGAAATAAAATTGTGATTTTTATTTTTTTAAAAAATAGTTTAAAAGAAAATGTATTAAAACGTAATCGTGTGATTCTGAATTGTAAAAGATTTATTAATCATTAAAAAATATTTTTGGAAAAAATTTAGAAATAGGTGAAAAATTTTTGAATTCTAAGTTAATAGAATATAAAAACAAATTGAAAGAAATGGATTTAGAGAATTTAGAAAAAGAATTATTGAATAGCAAAAAAGAACTTTTTAGTTTAAGATTTTTGCTTGCAACTAATCAGTCTCAAGAATTCTCGAAGATTAAAATAATCAAAAAAAATGTTGCACGAATAAAGACGTTTATTACACAAAAAAACAAAAAAGTATAGAAGTATTGATAATAGATATTAAAAATTTGTTATTATGAAAACTGATATAAAAATAAATATTTTTTAATAAAAAATAAAATAAAATTGAGTTGAGATTTTTTGCAGAATGATTTAATTAAAAAAAGAAACAAAAGACGAATTCTATTCGGAAAAGTCGTGAGTGATAAAATGAATAAAACTGTTGTTGTAGAAATTGTAAAGCATATCAAGCATAAATTATATAAAAAAGTTTTAACTAGAACAAAGAGATATAAATCACATGACGAAAATAACTCTTGTAAAATTGGAGATAGAATCAAGATGATGGAGACCAGACCTTTATCAAAAACTAAGCGTTGGCGTATAGTAGAAATAGTTGAAAATGCTAAATAAAACTAAAATAATAAAAATCGGAGCCGTTTTTTGTTTTGATATAATTTTTGAATTATTTAGTTTTAAAAAATAATTTGAATTTAATTTGATATTAAAAAATAAGTCGAGAAGATTAAAATGCTACAACAAGAGAGTAAATTAATATCAGCTGATAATTCTGGAGCGATAGAATTAAAAGTTATAAGAGTTTTGGGCGGATCAAAAAGAAAATATGGTGGGCTTGGTGACATAATCGTAGCTACTGTTAAAAAAGCAATGGTTGGAGGTAATGTAAAAAAAAAAGAAGTGGTGAAAGCAGTTATAGTCAGAACTAAGAGATCAACTTTGAGAAAAGATGGTACGAAAATTAAGTTTGATGATAATGCAGCTGTAGTGATAAAAGATGATAAAAGTCCCAGAGGAACTAGAATATTTGGTCCAGTTGCACGTGAACTACGTTTTAAAGGTTTTATAAAAATAATTTCGTTAGCTAAAGAAACTTGGTAGATAATAATATTGGGTTGATAATTTTTGTTTTTTTATTTTATTTTATCTTAAGTGGTGAGATGTTTTTTTGTGTATAAAAAAAATATTGTAAATAATGATAAAAAATTAAAATTAAAGTTAAAAATTGGTGATTTTGTTAGAGTAATGGTTGGAAAAAACAAGGGTCAAGAGGGTAAAGTTTTGTCAGTTGATAGAATTAAAAATAGAGTAGTTGTTGAAAATATTAATTTAGTGACTAAACATCAAAAACCAAATGCACAGAATCAGCAAGGAACTCTTGTTAAACAGGAAGCTTCGGTACATGCTTCTAATGTTATGTTTATATCTGATGGAATTCCGACTAGATTGGGTATAAAAATAAATGATGACGGAAAGAGAATCAGATTTTCTAAAAAAAATAATAAATTAATTTAGTTTAATTATATAGATTTTAGTTATAATTTAAACTCGATTTTATTGTAGGTGAAATAGTTGAGTCGTCTAAAAGAAGTCTATAATAATAAAATAGTAAATTGCATGAAAGAAAAATTTAATTTAAAAAATGATCTAGCTGTGCCCAAGTTAGTAAAAATCGTGATTAATGTTGGAATTAGCGGAGTAGAAGATAAAACAAAAGTTTTAGAAAATGTGTCACGCGATTTGATATCTATAACGGGACAAAGACCGATTAAAACGAAAGTCAAAAAATCCGTATCTGCTTTTAAAATACGTGACGGCATGTTTATTGGTGCTAAAGTTACGTTAAGAGGCGAAAAAATGTTAAGCTTTTTAGATAGATTAATTAATATCGCTTTGCCACGTGTTAGAGATTTCAAAGGTTTAAGCAATAAGTCGTTCGATGGGCACGGAAATTATTCTTTAGGAATAAAAGAGCAATTAATATTTCCAGAGATTGAATATGACTCGATAGACAAAATTCGTGGAATGGATGTAATTATCGTCACAACTGCACGAAACGACGAGCAATCACATGAACTTTTGAGTCTATACGGAATGCCGTTTAAAAAAAATATTTCTTAAAGTTCTATTCTAGTCTTTTGATTTTGATATTTTTAATATTTTTTTGGAGTGTGAAGATGGCAAAAAAATCATTAATAGTCAAGCAATTAAAAAAACAAAAATTTTCAACAAGAGTTTACACCAGGTGTAGCATATGTGGTAGACCTCACGCTGTGTTAAGAAAATTTGGCATTTGTAGAATATGTTTTAGAAATCTTGCTCACGCTGGGGAGATTCCAGGAGTTAGAAAAGCAAGTTGGTAGAAATTAAAAAAATGATAGCAAAAAATAATAAAAAACTTTAGGATGAAAGATAATTTATGATGAGTGATCCCATAGCGGATTTTTTAACTAGAATTAGAAATTCTAATCGTATGAAACACAGATTTGTTAATTCTCCGTATTCTAAAATAAAAAAAGATGTTGCTGATATTTTATTAAACGAAGGTTTTATTGAATCGTATGAAATTATTGGAGAAAATATAAGTAAATCAGTACGTATAACGTTAAAATACACAAAAGAAAATAAGTGTGTTATTAACGGTCTAAAACGTATTTCTAAGCCGGGATTAAGAATATATTCTGGTTTTAACAAAATAAAAAAAGTTTTAAATGGTTTAGGTATAGCTGTTATATCTAGTAATAAAGGCGTAATCACTGATAAGTTAGCTCGTGACTTAAAAGTTGGCGGAGAGATTTTAGCTCACATCTGGTAATTAAAATAAAAAACAAAACAAGAAGGAAAAGAAAAATGTCAAGAATCGGTAAAATGCCAATCGATGTTCCTGATGGTGTCGAAGTCAATATAGATAACTTTAACTTGATAAGCGTTAGAGGACCCAAAGGATTATTAACAAGAAAATTAAATAATGATCTTAAAGTATTTTATCATAAAGAAGAGAACAAAATTACTGTGGACCGACCAAATAATTTAAGAAAATACCGCGAGTTACATGGTTTGACTAGAACTTTGATAAATAATATGATTATTGGAGTAACCCAAGGTTTTAGTAAAATACTGGAAATAAATGGCGTAGGGTATCGTGCTATTAAATCAGGAAATAAACTAACTTTAACTCTTGGTTATTCTCATCCTGTAATATTATTAGATAACGCAGATATAACTACGACCGTCGAACAAAATAAAATAATAGTATTCGGGATTAATAAAGAGAAAGTTGGACAATATGCTGCGAATATAAGATTTAAACGTCCTCCTGAGCCATATAAAGGAAAAGGAATAAAATACTTACAAGAAAAGATAAGACGTAAAGTTGGTAAAACAGGAAAAAAATAGTTTTTTGTTTTTTATTTTTTTTATTTTTTTATTATAGAGGTGAAAAAAAATTATAAAGAAAAAATCTAGAAACATTGCTAGAATTAAGAGACATCGTCGAGTTAGAGCTAAAATAAAAAGTTTAAGATTAAGATTAAATATTTTTAGATCTAATAAATATATTTATACACAAATAATCGACGATTCTATAGGACATACTCTAGTATTTGCAAATACTAAAGAGAAAGAATTTGAGGATCTAAAAAGTAAAAAAAATATAAAAGCAGCAGAACTTTTAGGCAAAAAAATAGCAGAGCGTGCTATCAAAAAAAATATTAACTCTGTGGTATTTGATCGCGGAGGCTATTTGTATCATGGCAAAATTAAAGCTCTAGCAGAAGCAGCACGTAAAATTGGACTTAAATTTTAATTTTTAATATTTAGAATTAATTTTTTGATGCTTTTTGTTTTTTGTAAAAAATTATCTTTAATTTAATAAAAGAGGGGATTATTTTCTTGGCAAGAAGTAATAATTTTAAACGTGTTAAACAAGATTATAAAGATAAAGTTGTTGAAATAAAGCGTGTAACAAAAGTTGTAAAAGGCGGAAGAAATTTCAGCTTTGCCGCATTGGTTGTTATCGGTGATGAAGCTGGACGCGTTGGGTATGGTTTGGGCAAAGCTTCTGAAGTAATCGAAGCAATAAGAAAGGGAAAAGAAAAAGCAAAAAAAAATATTTTATTTGTAGAGAGAAATTATAACAACAGCGTTTTTCACTCAATAATTGGAAGACACGGAAGTGCGAAAGTTATAGTAATGCCCGCAAGTGATGGAACAGGTGTTATAGCCGGTGGTCCCTCCAGAATTGTAATGGAACTCGCAGGAATAAAAAATATAAGAACAAAAAATACAGGATCAAACAATAAACGTAATGTAATCAATGCAACGTTTGATGCTCTTAAAAATCTTTTAACGCCAAAAAGTGTTGCGTATTCTAGAGAAAAATCAATTAGAGAAATTTTAGGGAAAAATAAAAATAATGTAAATATAACTAGTTAGGAGGTTATTAAAATTCAAGAATGCAAAAGAATAAAAATAACGCTTGTAAGGTCAAAAATAGGAATAAAACCAAAACATAAAAAAATTCTTGAAGTGTTATGTCTTAATAAAATTAATTCTTTTGTTATAAAAAATAATGACAAATCGGTTTTGAGGATGGTGTTTAAAATTAAACACTTAGTCGATATAAAAAATATTAATTAACTATTATCTTAATGAAAATAATAAAAAATTATTATATTTTTAAAAAATAGAATAGAATTTTATTTGTGTTTTTTTATAAAACTATTTTTTATATTTTTTATTTTATTGGGTGAAACAATTGAAACTTTTTGAATTAAAACCGTCAGCTAATTCTAGAAAAAAAAAATTTATACGCGGTCGTGGACACGGTTCAGGAAATGGAAAAACATCTGGCAGGGGTCATAAAGGTCAGAAAGCGCGCTCTGGTGGCAAAATTAGATTGGGATCGGAAGGCGGACAAATGCCGTTATTTAGAAAAGTTCCGAAACGTGGTTTTAAAAATATAAACAAAAAAAATATAGTAGCTATAAATTTAAGTCATCTTAATATTTTTGAAGAGAATAGCGTAATAGATTTTGAAAATCTAAAAAATAAAGGTCTGATTAGTAAAATTCGTGATGGAATAAAAATTCTTGGAAACGGAGAGCTCAAGTTAAACAAAAATTTCAAGATCAAAGCCAATTATTTTAGTAAAAACGCGCTGAACAAAATAAAAAAAGCTGGTTGTATCGCCGATGTAGTATAATTTTTAGCTATAGTATTCTAAAAAAAAGAATCGATAAAGAAAATTTAAATTTAATTTAGTCTTGTTTTTATTAGTAACGAGATTTTAAAAATAATAATAAGATTTCAAAAGTGTTCTTTTTAGCGTCATTGTACCCCAGCAAATGTTGTTCGAAGATGGCTAGATTTTTTCGTCTTTTATTTTTTTATTGATTTTTTTCTTTTTGAATTTCGCAAACATCTATTGCCATACCATAGTTTGTTAATTCAGAATAAATTGGTGAATTTAGATTAAATCTTTCTATTATTGCACCAGGTCTAAAATCAAAGTTTTCTTTTATAAATTTTAGAATCTTATCTTCAGAAATTTTATTTGTGTTAAAAGTATCTAAAAAAATCGCTAAAGGATCAGATAGACCTATTGCATATGCGACACCGATTTCGCATTTATCGGCTAAATTGTTTTTAACAATATTCTTTGCTACATAGCGAGACATATAGGCGGCTGATCTATCAACCTTTGTTGGATCTTTTCCTGAAAAAGCCCCTCCACCGTGTCTAGCAAATCCTCCGTATGTATCTAAAATTATTTTTCTTCCGGCGAGACCGGTATCAGCAGCTGGTCCGCCCAAAACGAATCTGCCAGTCGGATTTATTAAGATTTTTGTGCCATCGTCCATGAATTCTTTTGTTCCTGTTTCGAGAATAACTCTCTTTATTATATCTTGCTTTAATATATCTTGATCAATATTTTTATCATGTTGAGCAGATATTAAAATTGTTTTTATTTTTTTTGGCAAATTATTTTCATACTCTACTGTTACTTGTGTTTTTCCATCTGGTTTTAAATACTTTAGTATATTATTTTTTCTCACGTAAGATAATCTTTTTGATAACTGATGAGCTAAAGTAATTGGTAACGGCATAAGTTGCTTTGTGTCTTTGCACGCAAAACCAAACATCACTCCTTGATCTCCAGCACCTGTTTTTAAATAATCATTTTTTTCGATCCCGCGGGAAATATCGTCTGATTGATGTTTAAAACTTGATAATACAACACAATTTTTATAATCAAAACCAAGATTACTATCATTGTAACCTATACTTTCTATCGCGTTACGAGTTATTTTTTCAGCATTTATATTAAATTTTGTTTTTAATTCTCCTGCTAAGAAGACTAAGTTAGACGTAACCATCGCTTCACATGCAACACGAGCTTCTTTATCATTTCTTAAAATATCATCTAATATAGAATCACAAATCAAATCACAAATCTTATCCGGATGACCTTCGGTTACAGATTCGCTTGTAAAATAAAAAGTTTTTTTCATCTATCCTCGTATAAAATTTAGAAACATGTTTTACTTATAAATTATAAAAAATAATTAAAATAATATTTTTTTATTTTATTAAAGGGTATTTTTATGCTTAAAGATCTAAATGATACACAGAAAGATGCGGTATTGAGTCTAGATCAGCCGACTTTGATATTGGCTGGCGCTGGATCAGGAAAAACACGTGTGATAACTTATAAAATTGCTTATTTAATATCTATTAATATAAATCCGGAAAATATTTTAGCCATAACTTTTACTAATAAAGCAGCAAATGAAATGAAAGAACGCGCGGAAAAGTTAACGTTAGATGCAAAAAAATCAATTATATCTACTTTTCATTCTTTAGGAGTAAAGATTCTCAGAAAAGAAATAAAAAACTTTTTAGATTATAAAAATAATTTTTCGATAATAGATTCTCGAGATAGTTTAAACATAATTAAAGAGTGCTTAAAAGAACTAAATTTTGATGATAAAACATTACCCATAAAGATTCTATCAAACAAAATAAGTTTTAGTAAAAATAAATTAATACTGCCTAAAGATTATATTTTAAATTTTAATAATGATTTTAAATCTCGACGAATCGCAAATATCTATGAATTATATCAAAAAAAATTAATGATCAGTAATTTACTTGATTATGACGATTTGATTACTTTGCCAATAAAAATTTTTCTAGAAAATAAAGATGTTTTAGATAAATATAAAGATAAATTTAAATTTATTTTAATCGATGAATATCAAGACACTAATTCAGCACAATATGAATTAATAAAACTTTTAGTTGGCGATAACAAAAATATTTTTGTTGTTGGTGATGATGACCAAGGAATTTATTCTTGGCGTGGAGCTGATATAAATAATATTTTAAATTTCGAAAATGATTTTAAAAACTCGAGAACAATTAAACTCGAACAAAATTATAGATCTACGCAAATTATTTTAAATGCCGCAAATAGCTTGATAAAAAATAATATTAATCGAAAAGAAAAAAAATTATGGACTAAACAAAAAGATGGAGAAAAAATAGTATTTTGTCGCACAGAAAATCATATAAACGAGGCGAAATTTATATGTGAAACTATCCAAAAAAATAAATTTAAAAATATTTTTGACTATGAAGATTGTGCAATTTTATATAGAAATAATTTTCAATCTAGATCAATCGAAGATGAATTCGTAAAAAAAAATATTGCGTATAAAATTATTGGGGCTACTAAATTTTATGAGAGACTTGAAATAAAAGATCTTTTAGCCTATTTAAAACTTGTAAATAATATCGATGACAATATCAGTTTTTTGCGCGTTATAAACACTCCGCGCCGTGGAATAGGCGAGTCAACTATAAATAAAATTAAAAATATTTCTTATAAAAATAACAGTTCTTATTTTAGTTCCCTTGATGATCAAGAATTTGATAACTCTAAAAAGATAATAGATTTTAAGAATATGATAAAAGATTTTATTTTATATTCTGAAAAAAAATCTGTCTATAATTTAGCAAAAAAAATTATATTAGATATAAATTTTGATAACTACTTAAAAAAACAAGAAGATTATGATTCACGCATCGAAAATATAAATGAATTATTAGCCAAAATTAACGAATTTGAGAATCTCGAAGAAAATATCTGTCTTAATGATTTTCTTGAGCATATTAGTTTGCTATCTGATTTAGATAATTATAACGAAAAAAATAATTTAGTTACACTAATGACTATACACAGTTCTAAAGGACTTGAATTTCCATGTGTGTTTTTAACAGGTTTAGATCAAGAATTATTTCCAGGCTATAAAATAAACGAAGAACTAGAAGAAGAGCGCAGATTATTTTACGTTGGAATAACTAGAGCCAAAAAAAAAATATATATAACATCTTCAGAGTCAAGATTTAGAAATGGAGAGTTTATAAATTCTGAAATATCTTGTTTTTTAAACGAAATATCAAATAATTTAATAGATGAATTATCCTGGTTAAGTATTTAAGTATTTAAATGTTTTTTGTATTTATTTCATTAAGCTTTATTATTTTTTATTCATTGGCTTTAAAATTATAGACCGGTCTAATTTGCTGAACAATATCGACAGTCGGAGTTATATATTTAATGATAGATTCTATATTTTTATAAGCCATCGGAGATTCGTCAAGAGTTTCTTGCGAAACACTAGTCGTAAAAATATTTTTCATTTGATTTTGATACTCTCTCATAGATAGGCTATCAAATGCTTTTTTGCGACTCATGACACGTCCAGCCCCATGCGGAGCAGAACAATTCCATTCATCGTTGCCCTTACCAATACAAATAAGGCTTCCATCTCTCATATTTATCGGAATTAATAAAATTTCACCATCTCTTGCAGAAACTGCACCTTTGCGAAGAATCATTGCATAAGTATCGATATAATTATGAATTGTTGTAAAACTATTGATTTTTGAAAGTTTCATTCTATGAAGAATTATTTCTATAATTGCTTTTCTATTTAGAGAAGCATATCGTTGTATAATTTTCATATCATGAATATAGTCATTAAAAAAAATATCTGAGACATAAGCTAATTCTTTAGGTATTTTTGTATTTTTTTTCGAATTTTCATCTTTTAAAAGTTTCACAACAGATTGTATATCGCGTTCGCATCTCTTTGCCTTTAACTGCGCAACAACATTTAAAATTTTAGACTTTAAATTTTCATTCAGACGATTGCAAGCTTTGTTTTGATAATAGTTCGCTACTTCTGTACCAATATGGCGACTTCCCGAGTGAACTATAATAAAGAGAGTGCCGTTGTCTGATCTATCTATCTCAATGAAATGATTCCCTCCCCCAAGAGTACCAATGCTATGTTTTGCATAATCTATATTGACTTCTTTTGAACAGCGCAGCATAGAAAAATCAATGTCATCATTAAATATATGATAATCTTCTCTAACTTCGCGCCCTGAAGGTATCTCCGAACGAATTAGTTTATCAAGTTTAGAAAAATCGACATCACGTTCAGCAATTTCCACAGTTTCCATACCGCAGCCAATATCAACTCCAACCATGCCGGGAACAATTTTATCTTTTACGGTCATTGTTGTGCCAATAACGCATCCTTTTCCCGCATGAACGTCAGGCATAATTCGGATTTTATTTTCGGCAAAATCTGGTTGATTGCACAGTGCTTGAATTTGTTCTATGGCAGTATCCTCAATTTCATCGCAATAACATATTGCAAAATTATACGTGCCCTGTATTTTAATCATTATCCGTACTCCATAAAAATCTCTGGCAAAGCCAACGAAACATATCTTAGCAATAAAAATAAATTTAGAAAAATATGTTTTTTAAATTAAAAATCTTGACTAAAAAATAAATTTAATTAGTATAATAAAGATATGAGTGACTGTTGTTTAGATGGTTAGCCTCTAATAGAATGATTTATTTGATAAAATAATCGCTTTACTCTGACTGCTTAGCGGTTATTTTTTATTATTTCGTTAATCATTATTAGTATCAATAAAAGAGTAATTATATCAATATTCATCTCTATCACCTCCAGTATTTGGAGGTCAACCGCCTATCTCGTCAGTCTTTAACACTACATACTTAGTTAAAAACATTCGACAATAGCTACTAAAAATATCTTAAACATACAAAACAAATTTGACAATAATTTTTTGATTAAAAAAACTTGACTAAAAAATGAATTTATTTCATATAATTAAAGTATGAGTAGCTGTTGTTTAGACGGTTAACCTCAGGTAGTAATTAAATTAAATCTTTTTTAATAATCGCTCTACTTAAGGATTGTAGCGGTTATTTTTTTGTTATACTGTAAATCATGATCAATAGTAACAATAGAGTAACTAGATCTGTATTCATTTCCATCACCTCCATCTCGGAGGCCAACCGCCTATCTCGTCAATCTTTAACATCACATATATCGTCAAAGATATTCGACAACAGCTACTAAAAATATCTTAAACATATAAAATAAATTTGACAATAATTTTTATTCTTGACTAAAAGAGATATATTTGTATATACTTTAGGAGAAGCTGCTCGTCATAGACGACTTCCTCTGGTAATTTACAAACTAGTCGTAAACTTTCGAGGGTCTAGCGACTATTTTTTTACTGATTTTATAATTTCGATAACCACTTTTATGATTTCGAAAAGTAGTTTTGCTACTCCAAGAATAATAAAAATATTCTCGATCATATAATCACCTCACTTTTCTTTCAAGTGAGGAAGCCACCTACTCGTCTGTTAAAACTGACGAGCAACCAAAGTTTATTAAAACACAATCAAACATAAAACAACATAATATTTTTTAATATAAAAATATAAATTAAAAAAACTTGACTAAAAATAATTTTTAATTAATACTAGATATTGTAACATTTAATTAAAGATATTCGACAACAACTACAAAAGAATGTCTTAGCTGTCAGAGATTGGTTTGACAGCGTTTTTGTATGGTTTCTCTTAAAGCACTTCTGATATAACAAAATTTTAGATGAATTAATTTGTCGCTGCATACAGAATATTCTTTTAAAATCAAATTATATATCTTGTTACTATGAGTAATTTCTACATTTAAACCAATTTCTAGAATCTTCAATATCACACAATAGATAATTAAAAATCTTCGACAAAAGCCACGAAAAATATTTTAGCAATAAAAATAAATTTGATAGCAAAAATTTAATTGAATTTTTGAATATTTTTTTGTTATTAATTTATGTTTATTTTTTTTAAATTCCAGATATCTTTTGCATATTCTTTTATTGTTCTATCGCTAGAAAATTTTCCGGAGCATGAAGTATTCATGATTGCAGATTTAGTCCATTTATGTTTGTCTTTATAATCAAAATTAATTTTTTTATAAGTATTTTTATAGCTTTCAAAATCCCTTAGAATAAAATATTCATCGAAATTTATTAGAGATTCATAAATTTCTCTAAATAACTCAGTATCTTTATCTAAAGTTCCATTAATCAATTGTGTTAAAATCAATCTTATATTTTGATTATTATTAAAAATTTCTTTAGGATTATAAGAATTATTTTTTTTATATTCATTAATTTGATCTGCAGTTAGTCCAAATATATAAATATTTTTTTCTCCAACTTCTTCTAAAATTTCAATGTTTGCGCCATCAAGTGTACCAAGGGTTATTGCTCCGTTTAACATAAATTTCATATTTCCAGTGCCAGATGCTTCTTTTCCGGCAGTGGAAATTTGTTGACTTATATTTGCTGCAGGAATTATTTTTTCTGCAAGAGAAACACAGTAATTTGGAACAAACACAATTTTTATTTTATCGCTGGCAAATTTATCATTGTTTATTAAATCCGCGACTGAATTTATTAATTTTATTATTAATTTTGCTCTATGATAATTTGCTGCTGATTTAGCAGAAAAAATAAAAATCGTAGGCTCAAAATCAAAATCAGGATTTGTTTTTATTTGATTATATAAATACAAAATATGCAAAATATTTAACGATTGTCTTTTATATTCATGCAAACGCTTTATTTGAACATCAAAAATAAAATTATGATCTACTAAAATATTTTGTGTCTTGTATATAAAATTAGCCAATTTGATTTTATTGTTTTCTTTAACTTTATTAAATTCATCGCAAAAATTTTTATCGTTAATAAATTTTTTTAATTCACGTAAACTTTCTAAGTTTGTTAACCATTCGTCACTAATTTTTTCTGTAATCAAATTTGCTAGTTCTGGATTTGCATGAGCTAACCATCTTCGCTGAGTTATGCCATTTGTTTTGTTGTTAAATTTTTCTGGATATATATCATAAAAACTACTTAATTCTCGTTTTTTTAATATTTCTGTGTGAAGTCTTGCAACTCCATTAACAGAATGTGAACCAATTATAGCAAGGTTCGCCATTCTAACTTGATTATCGTAAATTATTGACATAGATTTAATTTTTTCATGATTATTCACAAAATTTTTTGATAAATTATCACAAAATCTTTTATTAATTTCTTCTATAATCATATAAATTCTTGGTAATAATCTACTAAACAAATCAACAGGCCATTTTTCAAGTGCTTCGCTCATAATAGTATGATTAGTATATGCACAAGTTTTACGTGTTATTTTCCAAGCTTTTTCCCAATCAACATTATATTCGTCAATTAACAATCTCATTAATTCGGCAATTGCTATTGATGGATGTGTGTCGTTTAATTGTAAAGCAACTTTATTACTCAGTTCTTCGAAATCATTATTTCTTATCAAAAAATTTTTTAAAATCTCTTGTAAAGTCGCTGATATAAAAAAATATTGTTGTTTTAATCTTAGTTCTTTCCCCAAAATATGATTATCAGCAGGATATAAAACTTCTGAAATTGTTTCAGCAAGATTTTGTTCTTCAACGGCTTTAGAATAATTTCCAGCATTAAAAGATTGTAAATCAAATTTATTTTTTGCTTCTGAGTCCCATAATCTTAAAGTATTTACAGTAGAGTTATCATAACCAACAACTGGATAGTCATATGGCACTGCATTAACGAGTTGATAATTTTCTAAATAAAATCTATAGCTACCGTTAGGTTTTATTTGACTAACTACATGACCAAAAAATTTTACTTCTTGCGATAATTCTGTTCTACGTACTCCAAACGGATCACCATTTTCTAACCAGTTGTCAAACTTTTCTATTTGATATCCATTCTTAATATGTTGTTCAAAAATTCCATAGTGATATCTAATGCCATATCCATAAGCTGGAAATTCAAGCGTGGATAAAGAATCTAGAAAACAAGCAGCTAATCTTCCTAAACCTCCATTTCCTAATCCAGGATCTTTTTCAGATTCTTCTAGTAGATTATAATCGATGTCAAAATCTTTTAAAGCTTTTTCAAAATCATTATCTAAAGATAAATTTATAAGTGTGTTTCCTAAAAATCTTCCCATCAAAAATTCCATCGAAAGATAACATAAAATTTTAGGATTTTTGATATTATACACGTTTCTAGTTTTAATCCAATTATCTGAAACTAAATCTCTAGCCAAAAAAGCAACGGCATTAAAAATTTCTTGTTTTGTTGCATTGTCTAATTTCTTACACGATAATACTTTCAAGTTTTCTTTTATTTTATCTTTAATATCTTCTTTGAGCATAGAATGAGTATTCCACGAAAATAATAAATATTTTCAACATCATGTCCTGTTTTAAAAAATCTAAATTAGTTTGAGTAATTTTATAAATATCTAAAACTTTAATAATAAAAAAATTACGCTTGTTTATCGTTATTTTATTTTAAACGATAAAAGTTTTTAACGGATTTTTAATTAGAGAATAAATTAATAAAAAATCGTTAAAGCTACTTCGCGAGCGTGATTTATATTAAAAAAATTCTAACTTTATTAACGACAATGTCCGTATGTTTATTATTTTTTTTTATTATTTTTTTTTGGTATTCAAGAAAAAATCCAAAAGATCAAGTTTTGCTAGTTTCGAATAATTTAGCTAATACTAAAACAAAAGTAAAAAATTTTCAAGATAATATCGAAAATATAAATAAAAACGATGAAATTATAACTCCATCTACTATGATGAGTTATGATTATTATGATATCGATAATAATAAAATACAAACAACTAATGAGTTGGCACCATATTTTATGATTGGTATGAACAAAGATCAATTAAAAAATTATTTTGACGACTGGGAAGTAAAAAAATTTAGCCATGAAAAAGTTATAATGCAGAAAAATATTAATGATTCTAACAAAAATCAAAATTATTTAATAAGCACAAAAGATGGACACGTAGCTGTTTTTTATTTAGATAAAGATAATATAGATAATATGAGTAATCTTATCCTGAAAGAAATTACACCAACACCTATTGATTCACTGACTTTAGAAGACAGAGAAAGATTATACCGAGGCATAAAAATTTTTGGTGACGAGACACTATCAAAAATAATTCAAGATTACGAAAGTTAATTTTTAAACTCAGAAATTTTAAAATTATTTTTATAAATCTTTTATCAATTCACTAAAAATTTTTGTCTAAAAATTTTGCTGCGTTTTGAGCAGCGATTTGCGCTTCTCCTATTGCTTTATTCAGTTGGTAAATTCCGCCAGCACAATCTCCACAAGCATACACGCCAGATAAGTTAGTTTCACAATTTTTATTTATTTTTATAGATTTATCTTTATTTATTTTAATTCCAGATAATAGTTCTTTAGGAGAAATACTTTTTTTAAAAATAAAAACACCGTCGCATTCTAAAATTTTATTTCTATCATAAAAACTTACACCAACTAAATTGTTTTCTCCAATAATTTCTTTTACTGTATCTTGTAAAATAATCACATTGTCTTTGTTTGTATTTATATTTATTTTTTTATAATCAAAAAATAGATAAATTTTTTTAGCCAATTTAGATAAAAATATAATTTCATGTTCTTGGCTTTTATCGTAAGAAATTATGCATATAGTTTTATTTCTAAAAAATATCCCGTCGCATGTCGCGCAATAACTAACACCACGTCCTAAAAATTTCTCTTCATTTTTAATATTTTTCTGTCTACTAACGCCTGTTGCAAGTATTATTGTTTTAGAAAAATAAATATTATTATCGCAATTTATACTAAAAATTTCGTTGTTATAAAAAATTTGTGAGACATTTTTTGATATATGATCAATATTAACAGAATTTATGTGATTATAAAATTTATCTAAAAGTTCAAGTCCTGAAATTTCTTTTTCGCCAAGATAATTTTTTATTTTTTTAGCTTTATATATAGCGCTGAACTTAAAATTTCCAAAAAGAATTATTTTTTTTTTTCGAGCATATAAATTCAATACCGCTGAAAAACCTGCGGGACCTGAGCCAATGATGGCTGTGTCAAAAATATTATTGAGTATTATTTTAAACAACTCACTTGATTTTATTTTTGTCCATGATAAAATTTTACACAGCAAGATTTTTTCTTGTGACTAAAAGGCTCTGTGCTATGATTTACTGATGCATTGAGATAAAAACTGAAAATTTATCCAATACGTATACATGAATTATACTAGGAGGTGAAAAAACTTGAAGTCTAAAAAATTTTTAGTTCTTTTGTTAATATTTTGCTTTGGCTTTTTTTTAGTTTCATGCGGAAATGATGGAGATGATGAAAACTCTGGCTCACCGTCACCGGATTCGGAACTTTCTGATGATGAATTAGAAGATAATGATGATGACACTTATGTATCACCTTCAGTTAGCTCAATTAATATACCGGATAATTCTCCAGAAATATCTGCGTCTGATATAAATAGTTCGATTCCTGAATCAAGTAGCGATACCAGCAATCAATAATAAGTCTTTAAACACGCTAATAATTACTGTTGGCGTGTTTTTTTAAAATAAAGTAACCATAAAACTAAAAAAGGTTTCGAAAAATCAGTGTTGATAAATATTAAAAACCCTCTTGGCTAGTTTCTTTCTAGTATTGGATTTTTTTATATTTTTATTTTTTTATTCAAAAACTTTCTAATGATCTATATAAAACGATGACAATAACTTAAATATATAAAAACAAGTTAAAGAACAAGATTAAAAAAAGATACAATCTAAAATAAATTTATATGCCCAATAACCTCATCTAAAAACTCTCGCTTGACTATAAAAATCATAAAAACAAAAATAAAAAATTAAAACATCTCAAACATTCGAGATGTTTTTTAATTAAAAACTAAACGATTACACAACTCACAAT
>JAISCN010000054.1 GCA_031265515.1 Clostridiales bacterium
ATTTATGGTTTATTTTTTATTATTTTTATATAAGCTAATTTCTATCTAAAAAATTGATAATAAGTTTATTTATTTATTTTGATTTTTTAATTGTGAAAATTTTTTCTCTATATAAAACTGACTGATGTTTTTTTATGAAATTTTTTATGATTTTTGACATTTTTTTATTTCTTCGAGATTTTTATGAATTTGTAATATAAAACGAATGTTAAATGACAGTCCTAAAATAAATTTTTTTAAAATTACGCAACTAATGAATAACAGTAGAGATAATATAAAAGAAATTAGAAAAACTGTATCTAAATCTTTAGAAATATAACTAACTTTTATTGTTAATTTAACAATGTAGTAGTATGAAAACCTATTAATTTTTTAGCTATATGAGCTATAAGTACGTCAGAATTATATAAATATTTCTAAAAACAAAATCCAGTAACTTATTTTTCTTATAAAACAAATAACAAATATCACGAATCCATATTATTTATGGTAAGATTTAAGCATGACACAAGAATTTGATATAATCGATATAGATGATTCTAGAAATCTTATTTTTAGATATTATATTATGTATTTAATTGTTAGATTGGCAAAAGCATCTTCGCAAGAATTATTATTGAGTATTCTTAATCAGAAATCAGATCAATTAATACGACAAGATTATAGTCCTTATCGAGGAGCGATCTGTTATTTTGCAGAAAAAATGATGTATGCAGTAAGAATTAAAAAAGTTCCGAATATATTTAACTGCGAAGGTCAGATCGATTTAGCAAAATTAAAGTATTTTTTTGCCATTGGCATAGTGATTTTGAACTTTGTCTCGGTGATGATCGCATTCTCCAATCGTGCACTCAGTATGTAGCCATGTTTTATGATCATATTAAGATATCTCATCAAGAAATCGATAGAAGAGAAATAGGATTTATGTTGAAGGAAGCTGTGCGATCAGAATCAGAACAACAAATAAACAGTGCTAAAAAATTTCAATTAGAAATTGCAAAAATTCATATTGCTCTTTTTTACTCGTATAAAATTGTGAAACTTCTTAAAGGAAAAAGTTTAGATTTTTTTACTTTAACAATTGATTTCTTTTTTATTATTGATAGATATCTGGATAAAAATTCAAACGAAAGAGAACAAAGAACCGCGGAACTGACAAATTCCTTTCGTGAAGATTTAATTAGTTCTATTATGAAATCTAAAAAGAAAGATATGAATCCAATAGAACAAGCATTAAAAAATTTGTTAAAAGATAGAATTTACATGCAAAAAATTTTAGATAGTCCTGAAAATTTATCGGATATAAGAGAACAACTGATACAAGAAATAAAAAAATCTAACTCATATATTTTAGCGTCGTTTAGCATCTTTATATCAATTATTTTTGCATTATCAAGTTTAACTTCTCCAGTTTTTGGAATTTTGTTTTTAGGACTTAAAAACGGAATTTGCATGTCCGCAATTCCATTGGTAATTATATCAATCGCGTTATATTTTATAATTCGCCATGTTAAAAAAAGATTTAGAGATCAAAAAATTCGAAAAGATTTTATGGAAAATAGCAATATAAAAAGTCTATGTCATACTTTAGATTTTCTGGCAAACAATACAAGATTGACTTATCCCGAAGGATCTAAAAGTGCAATCGATAGATATGCCTACTCACTTGAAACGAAAAAATCCAAAAAGAAGACTGAACTATATCAAAAAAGAATTAATTTTGAACAAATAGATCCTACGTATTAATTAATATTTTATGAAATTCGAGCAAATAAATTATTTCTGTTCTTAACAGATTTTTCGAATTTATTTTTAGAATAAAATCTAACAATCGACATAAACCAAAAGAATAAAAATTCTGCGGCTTATAAAAACATAAAAACATGTCGCAGAATTAAAGTAAAAACACTTTGAAGTTTTTTAATTTTAATTTAAAATTCAGTTTAAGATTTAATGATAATAAAATCGTTGTCTTTTTGTTTTATATTTTGTGAGAAACATGGTCAAACATATCTGCTGTTTTATTTAAAAATTTTTTTCCATGTTTTCTGCATTCTCTTTTATTTTCACAAATTAAAGTAGTGCCAACTAATGTCATTATGCTTCCAATTATACATCCAGACAAAAATTTACTCATAAAAAACATCTCCTGTTATTTTCTTAAAATTATCTTGGTCAATTTATTTTTTTTTATTCACGTTGTTATTTATGTTTTTACAACAATTTTTGTATTTCTTTCCTGAACCGCATGGACAAGCATCGTTTCTGTCTATATTTTTATCTTTATTAAATGTCTTCTTACTACCAACATTATCTTTAATTTTTTTATTGTTATTATGTGTACTTTCTTTAGTTATTTGTTTTCTTATACTATTATTTTCAACAGTAAAATTAAACAATCCATTGATAGTGTCTTTTTGGATGTTATTGCTCATCTCAGAGAACATATCATAACTTAAAAATCTATACTCAACAATTGGATCTCTTTGTCCATACGCGCGCAAAGATATTGCTTGTCTCATATGATCCATGCTATCGATATGTTCTGTCCAATGAGTATCTATCATTCTTAATAAAATAACTCTTTCGAATTCTCTAATATTATCTTTAAATTTATCTTCTCTAGAAAAATATATTTCTTTTGCTTTATCAAATAAAATATTTTTTAAATTTTCGCGAGAAAATTTTTTTTGATTAAAATCTATAAAACCAAAATTATCACTATGAAAAATAAAATCTAAATTTATAATTAAACTTTTTAAATCCCAAGAATTATTATAAAATTCACTTTCGCTAGTATAATAATCGATTGATCTACTAATAACAGAAGATACCATATTTAAAACACCATCTTTTAAATCTTCTCCTGTTAAAACTTTCAACCTCTCAGTATAAATTATTTCGCGTTGTTCATTCATTATTTGATCGTACTCTAGTAAATGTTTTCGAGTTGCAAAATTATTATTTTCAACACGTTTCTGAGCGTTCTCAATCGCCTTTGATAAAATCTTATGTTCTATTGCTTCATCGTCATTAAGTCCCAAAACATTAACAATTTTTATCATTCGTTCAGAACCAAATATTCGCATTAAGTCATCTTCGAGAGATATATAAAATCTTGATTCGCCAGGATCACCTTGTCTTCCTGAACGTCCTCTTAATTGATTATCAATACGTCTTGATTCATGTCTTTCTGTTCCAATTATTTTTAAACCACCCAATTCCTGAACTCCATCTTCAAGTTTAATATCAGTTCCGCGTCCTGCCATATTAGTCGCAATTGTTACACTATTTTTTTTTCCAGCCATTGCAATAATTTCAGCTTCTTTTGCGTGAAATTTCGCATTTAAAACATTATGTTTTATATTCTTTTTTTTTAACATATCACTAAGCATTTCTGATTTTTCAATAGTGACTGTCCCGACTAAAACTGGTTGTCCGGTAGAATTAGATTTTTCTATATCTTTAACGACAGCACGAAATTTAGCATCTTGTGTTTTATAAACAACATCAGAATGATCTATACGAATATTTTTTTTATTAGTTTTTACTGCAACAACATCGAGACTATAAATTTGCCTAAATTCACTTTCTTCCGTTTGAGCTGTTCCTGTCATGCCTGATTTTTTTTTATACTTATTAAAAAAATTTTGAAACGTTATCGTTGCCAACGTTTTACTTTCGCGTTTAACCTTTACATTTTCTTTGGCTTCAATGGCTTGATGCAAACCATCGGAGTATCTTCTGCCCGGCATAAGTCTCCCAGTGAATTCATCAACTATTATGATCTCATTACCGTTAATAACATAATCTTTATCTCGCGCCATTATATAATTAGCTTTTAAGGCATTATTAATATAGTGTTGAAGTTCAAGATTTTTTTCGTCAGATAAATTTTCTATGTGAAAATATTTTTCGGCTTTTAAAATTCCTTCTTGAGTTAGAGTTGCAGTTTTAATTTTCTCATCTGTTACATAATCTCCTTCTTCTATTAGATGAGTTTTAGTTATGGGATTTAACGCTTCTTCTTCGTTCAAAATTTTTCCATGTTTTAAAGACTTAACAAAATTATTAGAAATCGAGTAAAGTTGCGTAGATTTGATTCCTGCACCAGAAATTATAAGCGGAGTTCGAGCTTCGTCTATCAATATAGAATCAACTTCATCGATTATAACATAATTTAATTCTCTTAAAACTAATTTTTCTTTATAGACTGCCATATTATCTCGCAAATAATCAAAACCAAGTTCATTGTTAGTAACATAAGTCACATCGCATAAATACATTTTTTTTCTGTCGTTGCTGTTTAAATCATTAGTTACAATGCCCACACTTAATCCTAAAAAGCTATAGATTCCGCCCATCCATTCTGCATCTCGTTTGGCGAGATAATCATTTACTGTTACTATGTGAACACCTTTTTCTTCTAGCGCATTTAAATAAGCTGATAGCGTTGCTACAAGAGTTTTTCCTTCTCCTGTTTTCATTTCGGCGATTCTTCCCTGATGCAGTATAATTCCTCCGGCCAATTGAACATCAAAATGTTTCATATTTAAAACACGGTAGCTAGCTTCACGAACTGCTGCAAATGCTTCTGGTAACAATTCATCTAATTTTTTTCCATTTTTTAATTCTTTTTTAAATTCGATAGTTTTGTTTTTGAGATCATTGTCAGAAAGATTTTTATAATTATCGTTCAAAGATTTTATGTTTTTAACTATTTTTTCAATTTTCTTCAATTCACGTTCACTATAAGATTTAAATATTGCATTAAATATACTCATAAAAGCAAATTCTCTCCAGTTTTTGTTTTAATTAACTAGACTAAAAAAACATAAATACATCTAATAATATTTTAAAATTGATTAATTTAAAATACACGACATTAGCAGCTATAAAAATTTTTCTTGTATTCTTTAAATATTTTTTTGAAAAAATCTAACAACATGAATTAAAATTAATAAAGATAATAAATAAATAACTACGTCATTTTAATATTAAAAAAACTGTATCCTAAAATCAAAAATCCAAGTTTTACTTAATTTCGAAAGTCATATGATATTATTTTATTATAAAGTTTCTAAACTCCAGAATATAATTATTAAAAACTAAAACTTTTTTTGAAAATAAAAGCAAAAATACTTAGATTCTAAAATCCGGCGATGTTAAAAAAAATATATCTTAAATTAAGAAGCTGACTTAAATATGATGACAACGATTGATGATGATATTAAATACGAACGTTGTGTGATATCTATTATTTCGTTTTGCACAAGAATTAAAACAGACGTTACATGGAATTTAAAAGAATGTCATAAACCGAACAATACTGCTTTTTCACAAATGATTAATTCAATTTTTTGGTTGCGTCAATTACTTTTTTTCTTGATATATACCAAAAAAATCCCACATATATTTGATACCAATCAGCAAATCTCCAAAAAAAATTTGAAAACTTATTTATTAAAGCTAGTTCTCAATCCTAAGGCTTGTGATCTTGCATCAGGAGAAAAATCTTTTGCCAAGAAATTTAGAACTCTAATTAAAATTTTATTCGATCTTAGTAAGATATTCGATGATGCAAAATCATTGTTTGCAGGTCTTGTAACTTCCGAAAATTCAAGTTCTATCATAGAAAAGTATGCGGACAAAATATTAGATTTTCTTTTAAAACGTCTATATTCTTATTTAAAAAGTGACTACAGTTATAACCAAAAATTTCATCAAGCTATGTTTATCCAACCAGCAGACGTCACATTTTTAATCTATCCAAATTACGAACAAGCTATTTTAGATTATCCGCGCTGCATAGGTCTTTTCAGAAAAATTATTGAACGTGGAAGTGAAATAGAAAGAACAACTTGTCAACGTATAGATGAAAAAATTATAAAACATACGATAGCTCATTTTTACGATCACATATCTATTCGTGATCTGCCCTCACTTTCTTTGGAAAGATATTATCTTATAACTAATTTTTGGTTTATTATAAATCATAACTTAGAGGCTGCAGGATTATATATATTAAATAAAGAATCAACTAGAGATTTAGTAGAAGATAAGGTCGTACAGTCATTAGATGTTTCTTTACAAGAAACAATATGTCGCATAATGAACTCCAAGAAGAGATACCTAAATATTTTAGAAATTCAAATACAATTTTTATTTAGAAACAAAAATTTCTTAGAAAACGTCATTAATAATCCTGAAATTTTAAATGATATAGATACTTGGTTAAAACCTGAAGTTTTTAAGACTGTTTTATTATATAAAGCAAAATTAATAATTTTGGCTATTTTATGTATTGTGAGTTTATCTGCACCAGCTTTTGGTATTTTATTCTTGGAAGCGAATCTAGGATTTTGCTTATCAACAATTCCTATCGTAGCTATATCAATTCTTGTAATAACTATTATAAAATTCATAAAAAAAACCAAAATACTAAAAGAGATCAATCGAGATGGTATGAATTTTCGAGATTTTTTGAAGATCGATTCAAATTACACACAAACACCTAATCTCCTTGATACTATTTAAAATGTCTAAAAGTATTTTTCATCATAAAGCAATATTGACAATAATTAATTTCAAGAAAACTAACTATTCATAAATACTCAAATAATATAAAGCATACTAATTTTGTATTTAAACTTAAACAAATAAAACATATTTTCAAACGTACAAAAAACTAGTAACTTGATAAACGCAATATTTTATATACGGCAAAAATATATTGTCAAAAATTGTTCTATAATTATTTTGTAATCTGAGGTGAAATAAATTCAGAAGTTAACAAATTGTTTGACAAAACAAAAAAGATTTACCCCAGAAATGATCTAGTTTTTAAAAGAATTTTTGGAGATAATAGAAACGGTAATATTCTAAAAAGCTTTTTAAAAAGTACTTTGAAATTAAGCGACGATGATCTATCTAAAATAGAAATTATAGAATCATCTTCGAAAATTGATATGGCAGAAAATAAAGAAAAGATAGATAGAAGAACTATTTTGGATATAAAATGCACAACTAAGAGCGGAAAAATAATTGGTATCGAACTTCAGATTGCTAAAGATACCACCATGAAATCACGTGTAATATATTCGAATGCTAAAACTTTAGTTCAACAATTAAATAAGAAAGATCTATATTCAAAACTAAAAGAAGTAATAACAATAATTATATCAATAGATCATATAATAATCGAAGAATATGACGATTATAAATATTGTTTTAATTTTTATGATGAAAAGCATAAAATAAAGTTAAGTGATTTAGTTAGAATATATTTTCTGGAGTTTCAAAGAATTCCCGAGGAGTTAAGAGAAATGAAACAAGACGAAGATCTAATAAATTGGCTAAGATTTATCGGATCAAAATCTGAGGAGGAAATTGAAATGTTAGGTACAAAAAATCCAGAATTAAACGAGGCTGTTTGTGTTTATAAAGAATTAACAGCAGACGAGGCTTTTAGAGAAGAAGCTTGGAAGTGCGAAGAAGCAATAAGAAGAGAGAGATCTAGAATATATGATGCTAAGAAAGAAAGAGAGATTGAAATTGCTAGAAATTTTCTAAAGTTAGGATTGACTTTAGAACAAATATCGCAAGGAACCGGTCTCGCCATCGAAGAAATAAAAAACTTAATTGGCTAAGATTTATTGGATCCGAATCTGAGGAGGAAATTGAAATGTTAGGTACAAAAAGTCCAGAACTAAAAGAAGCTGTTTCTTTATATGAAGAATTAATAGGAAATGATGGATTTAGAGAAGAAGTTTGAAAACGTGAAGAAGCAAGAATAAGAGTTAAATCTATGATGTATGATGCTAAGATAGAAGGTAAGATAGAAGAAAAGATTGAGATAGCTAGAAGTTCTTTAAGAAAAAGATTAAGTATAGATATAATTTCTGAAATAACCGGTTTATCTATTAAAGAAATAAATAGCTTAAAAGAACAAAACTAAAACAAATTTATATTTTTTCTTTCCAAAACGTCAAAATCAATCCTACTTTCAAAAGTTATTTTATAATTATTTTATAACTAGAGACGATTAATTTATAGAAAATAATACTTGAATAACTTAAAAATATATTACTTAAACCTAATAAAAATGTTCTGTATCTAAAATTAGATTAAATATTTGAAATACCAATAAAGTAAAAATACTCCAGGATAATATTGGTCTAACGAATAAAATCAAGGAAGTAAATGCTCTGACTTAGAAAAAGTAGTAGCAATCGTTATATCAACAGATCACATAATAATCAAAGAATTTGATAATTATAAATATTATTTTAATTTTTATAATGAAAAGTATAAAATAAAGTTAAGTAATTTAACAAAAATATATTTCTTAAGATTCAACACTTTTAGAAAAATTAAAAACCAATACAAAAGAGTACATAACAATGATCTAGAAGCGCTGGTATTTATATCATTTCACGTCGATAGAGATCGATGATGATACAGATGATGATACATAAAAAGAATTTTAGAAATAGTAACTCAAAAATATTTTTTTATTATCATGATCTTTTTTCTTGTTTAAAATAAGATAAAGGTTATGATTTTATTATATTTTTAAATGCTTTTAGCAACTATTTTTTATTTAAATATTTTCATCTTATATCAGTTTTTGTTACACACATATCGATTGATTTATTTCTATCTTTATATTCGAAAAATGTTTTTATATTAAGAAAAAACGAGTGAGAAAAATTTTATATCGTAATTCGATTTAATCTTAATTGTGAATTTTGCCAATGATTTTTCTATGATATGATGCAGTGTGTTTATTTTTCTCAATTTATACATCTTTAATTAAAATATTCTTTGATCGAGATTAATAGGATCGGTTTCAAAAATTTTATGTATAAACATATTTACACAAAGATATTTAATGATTATATAATTATTTTTTAAATGTCATATAATTATAATAATCGCTTGTCGTATAAATTCCTTAAAATAAAAAATAAGAAGATATAAGCTATTCTAATAGATTACTAATTGATTTTTCTGACGATTTTAATAAAAACCCCTCAAACATTCGTCTAATTTTTTTAAAAATAACGAATAAATATATATTTTTAGATGTTCACTAATATTATAGATAAATTCTTTTTCGATAAATAAAATAATTTTATATAAAAATTTGCTATAATTATTTTTTAGTGTTTTCAAATTTTATTAATTTTATTTAGGAATTTTTTATGGAATCAGATAAAGAAAAAATTTTAAAACAAGCTATAAATGTTATCGAAAAGCAATACGGCAAAGGCTCTGTAATGCAACTTGGACAAAAATTCGGAGAAAAAATTCCAGTAATTTCTACTGGGGTGATGAGTTTGGATGTTGCGCTTGGAGTAGGTGGACTTCCGCGAGGAAGGATAGTAGAAATTTTTGGTCCAGAATCATCTGGAAAAACAACTGTTGCGCTTCATGTTGCCGCAGAAATCCAAAAAAATTGTGGAATAGTAAGTTATATAGATGCCGAACATGCACTAGACCCCGTTTATGCCAAAAATTTAGGCGTTGACATAAATTCTCTCTATGTATCACAACCTGACAACGGCGAACAAGCTCTTGAAATTGCCGAATCTATGCTTAGATCAAATGTAGTTGATCTTATTGTTATAGACTCAGTTGCAGCTCTTGTACCGAAAGCCGAAATAGATGGAAATATGGGTGATGCACATATGGGATTGCATGCACGTTTAATGTCACAGGCATTACGCAAACTAGCAGCTGTTACAAACAAAGCAAATGCAATAGTAATTTTTATAAATCAGTTAAGACAAAAAATAGGAATATCATACGGAAATCCCGAAACAACAACTGGCGGACGTGCATTAAAATTTTACGCTTCTATTAGATTAGAAATAAGAAAAAGCGATGCATTAAAAAACGGTGATGAAATTTATGGAAATAAGACAAAAGTAAAAATCGTAAAAAATAAAGTTGCGCCACCATTTAAAACCTGTGAATTTGATATAATATACGGAGAAGGAATTTCACAAATAGGAGACGTTTTAGATCTTTCCGTCGAGCTTAATTTGATTGAAAAAAGTGGATCCTGGTATTCTTATAACGATACAAAACTAGGTCAAGGAAGAGACAATGCTAAAAATTTTATAAAAAACGATCTTGAATTGTTCAGCTTACTAAAAAAACAAATATGCGAATATTATAAATTAACTATATAATTGTCATGTAGTTAATTAATTAATTTAATTTGCTAAAAAATTTTTGTTAGAATTAAAGACTTATAAAAAAATAATCTGGTATATTCTAGCTTAATTTAAATTTTTCTTTGATTTCTAAAATAACCTCTTCTAACTCTTGAAATACATCCTTTTCTTTTAAAATACTATCTAATAAATCTTTTCTGTTTTTATTTAAAAAGTCTAACATCTCGTATTCGAATCTTTTAATCGAATTTAATTCAAGATCATTTAATAAATTATTTAATGCTGCGTGTAAAATAACTATTTGATTATTAATTCTCATCGGTTTGTACTGTTCTTGCTTTAGTATCTCTGTTAGTATTCTTCCTTTTTTTAGTTTAGCATTCGTATCAGAATCTAAATCAGAACTAAATTGCGAAAATGATTCTATTTCGCGGTATTGAGCCAACTCTGTTCTAATTGGTCCAGAAATTTTTTTCATAAATTTAGTTTGCGCATTTCCTCCAACTCTAGAAACTGATAAACCAGGGTTTATTGCAGGTCTAATTCCAGAGTTAAATAATTCATTTTCAAGATATATTTGTCCATCCGTTATAGATATCACATTAGTTGGTATATAAGACGATATATCGCCGGTTTGAGTTTCGACTATTGGCAGTGCAGTAATCGAACCACCATTTAATAAATTAGCAGAACGTTCTAGTAATCGAGAATGTAAATAAAAAATGTCTCCTGGATAAGCTTCACGCCCAGGAGGTCTGCGTAATAATAATGATATAGTTCTATATGCTACAGCGTGTTTAGATAAGTCATCATATATTATTAAAACATCTTTATTATAAGACATAAATTCTTCAGCAATCGTGCATCCTGTGTATGGAGCAATATACTGCAATGGAGCCGAGTCGCTTGCACTAGATACAACGATGCACGTATAATCAAGAGAATTATTTTCTTTCAGTATTTTTACAATTCTAGATACAGTTGACATTTTTTGTCCAATAGCCACATAAATGCAAATAACATTCTGATATTTTTGATTAATTATTGTATCGATACATACAGAAGTCTTTCCAGTTTGTCTATCTCCAATAATTAACTCTCTTTGACCTCTACCAATTGGCACCATTGCGTCTATTGCTTTAATCCCGGTTTGAAGAGATTTATTCACTTCTTCTCTTTCTATTATATTTGGTGCTTGTTTTTCGATAGGTGCAAACTTGATTTTACTTAATTTTCCTCTTTTATCCATCGGATTTCCTAAAGAATCAACGACTCTGCCTAACAACCCATACCCAACTGGAACTTCGATAAATTTTCCTGTTAATTTTACTTGATCTCCTTCGCTAATATTTTCAAAATCATTGCTGAGTAAAATTATTCCTGTGTTGTTAATTTCTAGATTCATAACCATTCCAAGTATACCATTTTCAAACTCAACAAGTTCTCCATTCATGGCATCAGATAGACCATATATACTAGCAATTCCGTCGTTTACTTTTACTACAATTCCAACATCTGAAATCTTTAATTTATCATCAAAACTCTTTAATTCATCTTTAATTATTTTTGTTATCTCAGACGGATTAATATCAAAATTATTTTTTGACAGATCATTACCTGCTTTTTCAATAAAAATATCTAAACAATCTAACTTTAATTTAGTATTAATTTTTAAACATATTATAAAATTTCTCGCTTTTTACGATAAAAGAGATACAACTTACTTCTATTTTTTTATTTAATATTAACTTTTGCACCGACTTCTTCTAGCTTTGTTTTTGCGTTTTCTGCTTCTTCTTTGGTTACTGCAGTTTTTAAAATTTTTGGTGCACTCTCAACAGCATCTTTGGCTTCTTTTAATCCCAGACCTGTTAACTCTCTAACAATTTTAATTACTTTTATTTTTTCTTTTCCCATTTCTGCAAGTTCAACGTCAAATTCAGTTTTTTCCTCAACAGTTTCAACATTTCCAGAAGATGTCATAATAACACCGGCTGATGCCGATACACCAAAAATTTCTTCACTTTTTTTAACTAAATCGTTTAATTCTAAAACACTTAAGTTTTTTATAGCTTCAATGATTTCATCTGTTGATAAAGACATAACTAACACCTTCATATTATTTTTTATTTTTTTTAAAAAACTCAGATATTATTTTAAATATCATGATTCTTTTTTTCAGAAATCTTGTTTATAATTCTAGCAAAACTTGCCATAGGCGATTTAAAAGAGTTTAACAATTTTGCTAAGAGTTTTTCTCTCGATTCGATATTTGCAATTACTATAATGCTTTCAGAATCATAAAAATTATTATCTATTATGCCTGCTTTAAATATAATTTTTATGCCATTTTTAATTTCATTGTTTATTATTCGTGTAACTAAAGTAGAATCATTATTGCTAATAGCAATAGATGTTGGACCAACTAAATATTTTTCTAGTTCCGAAAATCGAGTTTCTCTAAATGCAAAACGCAATATATTATTTTTATATACTTTATAGATAACATTTTCTGCACGCAATTTTTTTCTAAGTTCTGTATCATCAACGACATTCATACCGCAAGCATTTAATAAAATAATAGATTTTGCATTTTCAATGTTTTTCTTGATATTCAAGACAATTTCTTTTTTTTTATCGATATTTATTATCTTTAACACCTCCTCAAAAAAATAAAAATTATTAACAAAAAAATAAAACTTCTCTAAATATAAAAATGAGAAGTTTTTCCCTCAAACTCCTCAGTAGGATTTACTTTTTGATACCTACTTTCTACGGATAAAACAATATAAAAAAATTATCTAAAAATAAAATAACTAAATTAATTTAGAAATATTTAATTTAATTCCTGGACCCATTGTACTAGAAATAAACAAACTTTTAATATATTTTCCCTTAGATGCACTTGGTCTAGATTTAACTATTGCATTTAGCAAAGCATTAAAATTCTCTACAAGCTTTTCTGCGCCAAACGAGACTTTTCCTATTACTGCGTGAACAATGTTAGATTTATCAAGTTTATATTCTATTTTTCCTAATTTAATTTCTTTAATAGTTTTTGCAATGTCATTTGTTATCGTTCCCGACTTTGGATTAGGCATCAAACCCTTTGGACCTAATATCTTTCCCAAACTACTAACTTTAACCATCATTTCAGGCGTTGTTACTATACAGTCAAAATCAAACCAATTTTCGCTTTTAATTTTCTGTAAAATATCTTCATTGCCAACATAATCTGCCCCAGCCGTTTTAGCCTCCTCAAATCTATCGTCTTTAGTTATTACTAAAACTCTGATATTTTTTCCAGTACCGTTTGGCAAAACCACAGTTCCTCTAACTTGTTGATCTGCTTGTTTACTATCTACTCCAAGTTTAGCATGTACCTCCACACTTTCGATAAAATTAATACCGGATAAATCTTTTAAAATATCTACAGCACTTTCTATTTCAAAATTTGAATTTAAATCAATTTTTTTGAGCAAGTTATTATATCTTTTACTTTTTTTTTTCACAATAAAATAATCAACTCTCTAATATTAAATAAAACCAAACAAAAACTCAATTTCTTTTTCAACAAATCACTAATTTTTTTCAAACTATATTATTAAAAATAAAAAATTATTTTCTTATATTATCACTTTAATTCCTATGCTGCGCGCTGTGCCGCAAATCATCTTAATTGCTGATTCTATTGAGTTAGCATTAAGATCCTCAATTTTTTTAATAGCAATTTCTCTAATTTGTTCTTGATTTATTTCAGCCACTATCTCTCGATTAGGAATTTTAGAACCAGAATCTATATTACACATCTTTTTTAACAAACATGAAACTGGCGGAACTTTAGTAATAAAATTAAAACTTTTATCAAAGTATATATTCACAACAACCGGAATGATCATACCGTTTTGTGATTGTGTTTTTTTATTAAATTCATCACAAAATGCTTTTATGTTTATTCCGTGTTGTCCTAGAGCAGGACCTACTGGTGGTGCAGGAGTGGCTTTTCCAGCCATAATTTGGAGTTTAACAAGTGCTATAATTTTTTTTGCCAATTAAAATTTAACTCCTATATTTTTATAAATTTATTAAATTTTTCTAACCTGCGAAAAATCCAATTCAACTGGTGTTTCTCGACCAAAAACCAATAATTTAACAGTTATACTTTGTTTGTGATAATTTATGCTTGATACTTCACCAATGGAACCATCAAATGGACCCGATATTATATTAACAGAATCATTTAGTTCTATATCGATAACATTTTTTTTTACCTCTATTTTATCACTCTTATCTTCCAAGGACATGCTATCAATTTCTCGTTTAGAAAGTGGATTTGGTTTAGAACCTGATCCAACAAAATTAGTAACACCACGAGCACGTCTTATAATCGACCACAATTCACTATTCATCTTCATTTTGATAAATATATAACCAGGATAAGTTTTTTTTACAGATGTTTTTTTTTTACTATTTTTTATTTCAGTTACTGTTTGTGTCGGTATTTCTATCCTAGGCACATATTTACCGAGATCTTTTTTTTTTATCACTTGTTCAATAGTAGATCTCACTTTATCTTCGTGACCAGAGTACGTTTGCAAAACATACCACTCGTACGTCAAATCACTGTTACTCGATGTATTATTTTCGTCGATAATACCACTTACGACTTTAACACTATCTTCTGAATTTGAGATGTTATCATTATTATTGATCGATGTCATAAATTATACCCCTGTAATGACTCATTAAAATTTATCTTTAATTATTTTATTATGTCAAATTTTTATTTTATTTTGTTAGTAAAAAATTTTACAAACTCAATTGAACAAAAACCAAAAAATAAATCAAGAACGAAAATAATTAAACCAAATATCAAACACAAAAAAATAACAGACAACGTCATATTATACAACATTTTAAAACTTGGCCAAACTATTTTCTTATATTCTATTATAAATTCTTTTAGCTTTTTCAAGAAAAAATCAAACAAATTTATGTTAATTTTAATTTTTTTTTTGTCAGGCATAAATTAAAAATCACCTAATCAATCAATTTACTTTGTTTCTTTGTGGAGAGTACGAACCTTACAAAAACGACAATACTTTTTAAATTCCAATCTCGATGGATGTATTTTTTTATTTTTAGTCACAGTATAATTACGATTTCTACAGACAACACATTCAAGTGTAACTTGATCACGCAACTTTTCCACCTCGTTGAAATTTTATAACAATCGTAAAACTTAAGACTATCATATAAAAAAATAATGTCAAACTAGAGATTTTGATAAAAAATATTATCTATGAGAACGAAGTAATGATCTTCAAAGAATCGAAAAAATCGTTTTACGATATTATGTTTTCTGTTTTAAATAATAATATAATTAGCAATAAACTCATGTTCTTAATAAATTTACTTATAAATTTTCTTATTTAATCTTAAAAATAAAAAACAAAAATCAAAAAATATCTCAAAAAAAACTAAACAACAACACAATTCATAGCAAATTTATAAGTTCAATAATTTTATCTAAAAATCCTCTTCTTTAACTATAAAAACCATAAAAACAAAAATTAAAAAAACCAGACAAAAACACAATTCACAATAAATTTATAAGTCAAATGATTTAATCTAAATCTATAAAAACGTTTTATTTATTTTATTAATATCTCGTTTAAAAGTTTTTGTAATCATCACGACAAATTCAGCTCTAGTAATATTATTTTGAGGTTTAAAAATTTCAAATACATTGTTCAAGTAATTTCATAGCAAGCTCTATGTTGATTATAGATTTTGATTTTAAAAATTCTAATTTTTTTTTAATTTCTTCTTTAATTTTTATTTTATTTTTATTTATTATCTCAAAAATTTTTTTCAAAATTTCTAGATCTAAATTATTTAAATCAAGACAAAATTCACTCATATTTATTTCTTTCAATATCGAACATATTTTTGGATCGCAAGAAAGAGCAATGATAGGAGTCAAAGTTTTAATTGCATAAACAATAGTATGAAAGCGCATTGATAAAACAAATTCAGCGTGAGAAATTAAATTTAATATTTTTTTTGAATTATTTGTTTTTAACAAAACACTTTTTATTTTTAAATTATTAATTATTTGCCTAGTGATAATAAGATCTTTTTTAACGTGCATGATAACAAAAACTGGAGTAAAGTTATAATTTTTTAGAATATATTCACAAAAATCAACTATGTTTTTTTTAAATAAATTATAATTTTCTAATTTCCAGTTTCTTATAGAAATAATAAAATATTTTTTTTTTATAATACTTTTATAATTCAATTCAGTGTTTGACTTGAAATGATAATCGTCATTACAGCTAAATGTCACATCACTCGTTAAAAAGATTTTTGGCTTAAAAATATTGAGTCTTTTTAATTCATCTATAGATTCTTCATCACGCAAAGTAATTAAATTAACTTTGTTAATAACATCAAAAACTTTAATTTTGTTTTTTGATTTCTTAATAGGACCGATTCCATTAGCTAATAACATGACCTTGATATTTTTTTTGATTGCTAATTTTATTATATATAAATAATAATTTAAAGAATGAGTGCTAGTTATATCTTGTATTAGACTTCCGCCGCCACTGATAAGCATTTTAGTTTTACTTAAAAATTTATTTATTAAAAAAAAATTAAATCGATTTATAGAAATTACGTTATATTTTTTTTCAGTCTCTTTTGGATTATTTGATAAAACCAGAATTTTAATATCTTTGTTTTTATTTTTAAAATTTTTTATCATCGCTTCAAGCATACAATCATCGCCGACGTTATCAAATCCGTAGTATCCTGATATCATAATGTCAAATTCTTTTTCTTTATATTTTTCTAAAATATTTTCATAAATTTCTAAAGTATTTTCTGACATCAATTTACCAGAATAATATTTATTTATTATTCTTCTGTTATAATCCTCAATATCTTTTTTTTTATCTTCTTCTAAATCAAATATAAATTTAATATCTTTAAAAAATTTTTTTTTATTATACTCAAAATCTCTACAGCAAAAATTAGTGTTATAAGCTTTTTCAAAAATATTTTTATCAAAGATTCCTAAATATCCTTCGTTACCAAATAAAATAACAATCTTACGACACGACATTGCTTCAAGTGCTGATCTGCTAACGCCAATAAAAATAAATGCGATAGACAAAAATCTTTTTATATCAGTTTGTGCACCTATCATATAAATAAACTTAAAACCTAAATCTTTATTAATAACTTGCGCTTTTATATTTAAGTTATCAAAATCATTTCCGTCGCCAATTATCAAAATCTCGAAATTTTTATCTATGTTATATACTTTTTTTGCTAGATTAATTATTTCATGAGCAGCAAAACTTCTATCTTTATCTAGTCTACTAACGTGAACTATATATTTTTTTTTATTGTTAAAAATAAATTTATCTTTAACGTCAACAAAATTAAAATTATTTATATTTCTTTCTTTTTTAAATTTTTGAGTATCGATCGCGTTTAAAATAACTTTTATATTTTCTGATTTCACAAAATATTTTTTAATTAAATATTTTTTTATATCTTCGCTTACGACGAAAGTTTTTTCTCCCCAATTCGCAAAGCGCGAATAAATAGATTTGGTTTCAAATATCCAATGAGCAGTAGTAACAAATCTAAAATTAATATTACTAAACCTTTTTATAACTCCACAAATAAAAGCGGGAATTCTTGCATGTGCGTGAACGATATCTATCTTTTCGTTAACAATAATATTTTTTATAATAAAAAACGATTTGATCACATTAAAGAAATTTTTATTATCCGCAGGAACTTTAAAATGTTTTATACTTATTTTTTCTAACTCTTTCTCGTAAATTCCGCCAGATGATGCCACTAAAATTTTTATATTATTTTTTTTATTATTTTTTAGTAACGAACTGCAAAGTTGAATAACATGAGTTTCAGCACCACCGATATTTAGTCCCATGCAAACCATTAAAATTTTCATTCTATATCACTAACAACACCAAATGTTTCAAAATATTTGGTTGAAAAATAAATATTAGATCCATTTTTAATCTCATAAACTCCATTAATCAAATAGCTATTTTTGTTTTCTATTGCATTTGCTTTAATTTTTAAAATCAATTCTATTTTATCTGGTTTCTGAGAAAATTTTACACTTCCATCATTTTTAGTTACATAATCAAAAAAATCGTTTATATTTTTTTCTTTTATATATCCCAAAGTTATCCCGGAGTTTTGATCTTTCAATTCCGTGCCTAATTTAAAATATTTTTCTGAGTTTTTTTTGATATCACGAATTTTTATACTATATATTATATCTTTATTGTCAACAGCAATTTTAGTTCGAAAAAAAAATATTTTATAAGATAAGCCAATAATCATAGTTAAAATTACTAACAAAAACAACAAATCAATAATATTAATTTTGTTAAAAATTTTCCCAGTTTTAGTATCAAATATTTTGCTTATTATCACATCAAGTCTCCGAAATTAAAAAAATAGTTTTAAAGTGTTTAAAAATCAACTAGTTATAAAAACAAAAAAATTAATCACTAATTTCTATATCTATAATATAACCTGAGATACAGAAATTCTTTGATTTTAAATTATATAATTTTCCAAGTCTAATAGAATTTTCTCCAATATAAAAGCCATCTAATGTTTCGTTTACGTCGCATTTTATTTTCAAATAGACATTATTTTTATTTTTTATGTCGCTCAAAACAAAATTTCCATCGATTATGTTTTCTAATATTTTAGTTGCTGGTTTGATTTCTAGATCATGTATTTCACCGTAATAAAAATTTTTAACGTTATCAAAAATTCTGTCGCCGATTTTAATTTTATTTACTAAATCACTTTCTAATTGCTGAGCTTCGATCTTAAAAAATATTGTTCTATTATTTTTGTTAATAAGAGAATTTCGTTTTAGAAAAAAAAACGAAAACAAAAATAAAAAAATTAATATTAAGCACATGATTATAAAATCAAAAATATTAAACTTTTTTTTGCTGGTCTTTTTATTATTTTTTTCTGTAATGTCAAATACCTCAAAATTACGTCAAAATAAAATTGCGACGATATTATAATAAAAGCATCATAAAAAATAACAAAATTAAAACTCACGGTTTTTGGATTTAAAGAGATAAAAAAATTTTATAATCAAGATTTTATTTTTTTATTAAAAAAGCTTTTTGTTATATCTATTACTATCTTGCGAAGACTGATTAGCGCTATTAGATTCAAAATAAACATCAACGCATTCGATATATCATTTATCTCCCAAAGAAAATTTATATTTGATATAGATCCTATTATTATTGTTGTTAAAAATATTATCTTATAAATAAAAACATATTTTTTTTTATTAAAAATAAACAAAACAGCCTTTTCCCCGTAAAGTGCCCATCCTATAATCGTAGTTATAGAAAAAAAGATAATCGTTATCGAAAGAAACAATCCGCCTAGCTTAAGCCCCATTGCACTCTCAAAAGATTTTGATACTAGTGTCACTGCATTATCTAAATTATTTAAACCAGCTATTCCAGATTTAGATAAAACAATGTCATAAACATTGCGATTATAGATTCCAGTTGTTAAAATAACAAGTGCTGTCATAGTGCATATTATAAAACTTGACACAAAAACTTCTAGAATTCCGTAGATACCTTGTTTAACAGGATGATCAACTTCAGCAGTAGCGTGAACAATTGGAGCCGTCCCTAAGCCTGCTTCACAAGATTGTCCACCGCGCGCTACACCATAATGAATTGCACTGGAGATCGTATAACCCAAAAGTCCTGATCCAGCTGTTTTAAATTTAAACGCATCACTAAAAATTAAAGCAAAAGCAGGAATAATTTTATCTATGTTAGTAAAAATAGTAAATATTGCGCCTAGAAAATATATAATCACCATAAAAGGAACTGCTTTGTCCGAAAACGATCCTATTCTTTTTACACCACCAACTATAACTAAACCTACTAAAAAAGCAAAAAACAAACCACTTATGTAATTTTCTATTCCTGTTAAATCCTTTATTGACAAAGCAATAGAATTTATCTGTAAATTAACGATATTTAGCGAAGACAAAATCAGTATTAAAGCGAAAATAAAAGCTAATTTATTTTTTTTCATACCATTTCTTATGTAGTACATGGGACCACCAGAATAGCCATGTTTTTCGTCTTTTTCACGATATTTTAACGCTAATAATATTTCGGCATATTTCGTTATCATGCCTAGTATTGCAAAGATCCACAACCACAAAATGCTCCCGGGTCCACCAGTGATTATTGCAGCAGTTGTTCCGATTACGTTACCTGTTCCTATTGTACTTCCTAATGCAGTTGCGAGAGCTTGCCATTGACTTAACGAATTCTTTTCAATTTTTTTATTATTTTCGAAAATTTTGCCCAATGTATTTTTCAAAACATAAAAAAATTTTCTTATCTGCAAAAAATTTGTTAACACAGAAAAATAGAATCCAGAAACAAATAATAATATATAAACAGGAATCCATATTTTTTGATTTATTTCAGCTATAGTATTTAGCATCTAGAGTCTCCGTTTTTATTTACTTAAAAACCATCGACTTATTTTAACACAATTTAAGATTTATTAAACCAAATTAAAAAATCTAATATATAAAAAAATAAAAATATATAAATTAATTTAAAGTTTGATTTATGAGAAAAAAAACTAATGTTTTGATTAAGAATATGACTTGTATAAAAATTAATGATAGACTAAAAAAAATTGTGCGCGACACAGTAAAAAATACTATCAAAATAAAAAAAAACAAAATAAACAAAAAACTAGAGATTTGTGTAAGTCTAATAAGCAACAAAAAAATAAAAGAATTAAACAAAATTTATAGAAACATTGATTCTTCAACAGATGTTTTATCGTTTGTTATGTTTGATTTAAAAAAAAAATATAAAAATATAATATCAAACACCGAAAATAAGATTTTATTAGGAGATATCTTAATTTCTTTAGATAAAATAAAAGAATATAGATCAAATTTTAATACTAACTTTGAGGACGAATTAAAATTTTTATTAGTCCATGGATCACTTCATATCCTAGGATATAATCACACAAATGAAAAAGAAAAAGAAAAAATGTTTTTGTTGCAAGATAGAATTCTAAAAAATCTAAAATAAATCACTAAACCAAACATAATTTTCATGAAATTTCAATTTTATATTTGATTCTATTTTATTTTATTTTCTAATCTTGTTTGCTTTTTAAAATAAGAAAATTAATGATAAACTCATCTATATTTCCATCCATAATAAAATCAACGTTTGATTTTTCTAATCTTGTTCTGTGATCTTTTATTAGTTTATACGGATGAAAAACATATGTTCTGATTTGAGAACCAAATTCTATATTTTTATGCTTTTCACCTATATTTTTTATTTTATTTTTTTGGTTTTCGATTTTTTGCGCTAGTAATTTTGCATGCAATACTTTTAATGCAAAATCACGATTTTGTTTTTGTGATCTTTCATTTTGACACGATACGACTATTCCAGTTGGTAAATGAGTAATTCTAACTGCGGAATCTGTAGTATTAACATGTTGTCCGCCTGCGCCACTAGATCTAAAAGTATCTACTCTCAGTTCTTCATCATTTACTTTTAAATTATCATCGATTTCTATCTCAGGTAAAACATCTACTGATGCAAAACTAGTGTGACGTTTATTAGCAGAATCGAACGGCGATAATCTAATTAATCTGTGAATACCGCATTCGCTTTTTAAATTTCCATATGCATTTTTACCGTGGATTTCAAAAGTAATAGACTTAATGCCAACAGTTTCTCCTGCGAGTACATCATGAATTAATAAATTAAATTTTTTTCGTTCACAAAATTTATTATACATTCTAAAGAGAATGCTAACCCAGTCACAAGACTCAGTACCGCCAGCACCTGAATGTAAACTCATAATAACATTAGAATTATCATATTCTCCGCCTAATAGACTTTCCGTTCTAAAATTATTTAAATCGTTTTCGATATTAATCATATTTTTTTTTATTTCATCAATATAATTAATATCATTTTCTTTTTCTAAAAATTCCAAAAAAAATTCAGTATCTGCGAAATCGTTATAAATTTTTTCATATCTTTTTATTTTGAATTCTAGTTCTTTTTTTTCTAATGCTAAATTTTTATTTTTTTTAAAATTGTCCCAGTTTTCTTTATTGCACAATTCATTATCTATATTTTTTATTCTGTCTGTTATTTTATCTAATTCAAAGAAATCGCCCTATTTTCATAAATTCTTTTTTTAAAAAAAATATTTTTCTAGATAAATCATCAGATTCAAAAATTCAAATCACTCCTAAGTCTGAACTCTAAAAATATAATTAAAAACATAATTAAAAACACAAAAATATTGTTTAATACTATTTAGAAAAATATTATCTAAAATATATTTCTATTTTGATTATGACAATTCTTTCTTAACTTTATTTTCGCAAATCTGATTTGCTACCGTACAAGACGTTTTACAAGCTGATTGACATGATGTTTGACACTCTCCGCATCTTTTGCCTACTAAGTTTTTTTTAGAATTAGTTATTGCAATAGTTTTAATATGTCTATTGATATTTTTTTTCAAGATTAATTCACCTTTTTTAAAATTCAAAATTAAAATAAATAAAATTAAAACATTTTGCTATAAAATAAAAAACTCGTGTTTAATAATTTTTTTATTTTTTTTATCCAATAAAAAAACTTCTAATAAATTTAAATTTTGTTTGATAATCGTGTTCTTTAAAATTTCGTTGTTAAAACAATTAATTTCAACATCAATAGCTTCGTTTTCGTCTAAGTTAAAACTATCTTGTTCATCCAAACTTATAACTAAATCATTATCTTTTATGTTTAAAAAATATTTTTTTATTTTAAACTCAAATAAATTACAATAAAATCTATTATCAAAATTATAGTTACCGATATCTTTTATACAATATAATCTAGACTCGCAGACATTTAATAAATTATCTAACGCAACATCCGCATAGAAATTTTGGATAGAGTTTTGCTTTTTTAAAACCAAAATTTTACAGCAAAAAAATAAATTAATGCTAAAAATCATCAACAAACTCATAGAAATAATAATTTCTATAAAACTAAATCCATTATATTTTTTAGTGGCAATAATTCAAACAGCACCGATATTTTTATTTTTAAATAATAAAAACACATTTTGATATTTTTTTTATTTAACGTGTCGTTTTTAATTCTTTTGGAGTATTCATGAAAATTAGTTCGAAAATTATAATTGATAAAAAATTTTATATAAAATTATTATCACTTGTCTTGCCAATATTAATCCAAGATTTACTAAGAAACGGATTAAATTTTGTTGATAATATATTAGTCGGAAAAATTTCTGAAATTGATCTTGCGTCAGTTAATTTAGCTACGCAACCATTTTTTTTATTTGGCATATTAATATTTGGTTTGGCTTCAGGAGGAACTGTTTTAATAGCGCAATATCACGGCAAAAATGATTTTAAAGCCATTAATAAAATAATTCATACGATTTTAGGAATTTCTTTATTATTTAGCTTAATTACAGCAGCCTTTGTTGTTCTTATGCCGGAACAAATCATGAAAATTTATACAAAAGACTTAGTTATGGTAAAAAAAGGCGCAGAATATTTAAAAATAGCTGGCTATTCTATTTTATTATACGGTTATTCTTCATCGACTGGCTTGATTTTACGCAGTATAAAAAAATTAAAAGTCACTACGATTATTAACTCAGTTTCTTTTATCTTAAATTTTTTTCTGGATATAGCATTAATATTTGGCAAATGGGGATTTCCAGAGTTAAAAATATCCGGAGCAGCATATGCAACTCTCGGTTGCAGAATTTTTGAAGCCATAGTTTTTACTTTATATCTAAATTTTTGTGATAAAAAAATAAAAATTAGATTAAAAAATTTTTTTTATCAAGACAAGATATTATTAAAAGATTTTTTTAAATATAGTCTTCCGATCACCATTAACGAATTTATATGGGGTTTAGGTATTGTTGTCTTGCCTATTATATTTGCACGTATGGGATCGAACGCTGTTGCTGCATCTGGTATTGTTAATATAGCCGAAAGTATAATTATAATAGTTGTTATTTCATTTGCTAGTGCAGTAGGAATAATAATTGGCAACGAAACAGGAGTCAATAATTATAAATATGTGATTAAGTGCGCTTATACAACTCTTATATTATCCATCATTGTAGGATTATTTTTTAGCTCAATATTATTTTTCTTTAGAGATATAATAATCAATTTTTATAGTTTAGATCCAAAAACAATTTTATCAACTCGAAATCTTATGGCAATTTTGTCGTTTATAACTTTGATTGATCATATTTGCATTATCACAATTGTTGGAATATTTCGTGGTGCGGGAGATACGATGTTTGCTATGTTAATAGATGTTTTAACTCTATGGATAATAGCTATACCGGCAGCATTTTTAGCATTTTTTTTCTCTGCTTCTATAGAAGTAATTTATTTATGTGCAAGATTAGATATTATAGCAAAAGCAATTTTATGCATTTTAAGATTCAAAAGCAAAAAATGGATTCACAATGTTACAAGACAAGATACCTCTGAAATCGAAAAAACTTAACAAGCGAAAATAATATGATCAAAATTATTATTAGATAATAGACAAAATAAATAAATATTTAATTTAAAAAATAAAAAATAACTCAAGAAGTATTTTGATGTCTTGCGAGAAAAATACTAAAATAAATTATCGCAATAAATAAAAAACTATAATCTAGAGATTATCGTGTCTATGAGGTAACTTTTCGTTCCATCTATCCGATCCCGAAAGTCATTACAGTTGGTCCAGACAATCGCGGTTGAGATCTTTGTAAAACAAATACAATTACTGCTGCGATTAGCAAAACAGCTACAGATATTATTGCTGGGGCCAAAAAAGCTGCAGATTTTAAGCTTAATTCCGTCACTTTTTGTGATGACAAAATTACTAAAGTAATTGCTGCTGCGATTCCCAAAGCTCCCAATTAAATAAAGAAATATGAAATGCTTATTTTTCTTTGTGTACTGAGATAGCAGCAATAAAGAGCGCGATCTAATTCATACTTTAAAATTTCCTCCTGTCGATCTACGAATTCTTTAGGAATGA
>JAISCN010000015.1 GCA_031265515.1 Clostridiales bacterium
ATAAAACAACTCGCATCGAATAATTTTGTTAATGGCTATGACTTTAAAAACTTTAAACCTCAGGATAATATCACAAGAGCCGAATCTATCGTTATGATTACGAAAGTTTTTAAAAGAGACATAGATGATATTAAAAAAAATATTTTTACAGATTTAGATAAAAATCATTGGGCGTATAAATTTATTGTAAGTTGTGTAATAGTTTAATTTTTAATTAAAAAACATCTCAAATATTCGAGATGTTTAATTTTTTATTTTTGTTTTTATAATTAGAAAACAAATCTATAAATTATCAAACATGTAAAAACATATAACAATGTATTGCAAGTAAAAAAATTGTTCTGATATCAATATCCTAAATTTTATCTCGCACTACAAATTTTTAGCTAATCTTTGTATCGTTTTTTTATTTAACGTTTTTTATATTTATTTTACTTTTATTTTTAAAATTTTCTATAATTACTGGTTGAATTTGCGTATCTTTAAGTGCATATTTTACTGTATCTAACAACTTTGATAAATCAGATATCATACTAGTGGGTTTATTAACTGGATCGTCTTGGCCAAACGGAACAAAAAAAATTTTTTTAGCGTTTAACAATCTCATTATGTTAACGCCATTCAAACCTAATGCATCGTTTGTGAATGGTGCTAAAACAACGGGACGTCTATTTCGTAACGTAGTTTTACTCGACATTAATACAGCATTATCAGTTATACCAACTGAAAGTTTTGCCAATGTATTTCCAGTTATGGGAGATATTATCATGCAATCTAACGGAGTAAAAGGTCCAAATTTTTCAGCTTCTACAATGCTGCTTATAATTTTTCTTTCTATTATTTTTTCTATCTTATTAATAAAATCTGATGCTTTAAAAAATCTGTTATCTAATACTAAAACATTCTTAGTTACAAAACAAAAGATATCTGCTCCAGTATTTTTTAATTCTTCAAGAGAATTTAAAATCAAATTAGATGTGCAAAACGAACCTGTGATTCCAAATCCTATTTTTTTTTCGTTGAGATTCATATCGTCTATAAAATCATTCATTACGTTCACCAACTAAATCTAGTATATGTTTGGCTAGCAATTCACCAGAAGTTTTTGGTGCAACTTTAGCTGGAATACCTAGTAATCTATTTGAAATCTTGTTTTTTTTCTTAGCAATATCTAAATTAAAACCAACGTAAGTTATATCTATTAGCGATACGTCTGAATTTAATAATTCTATTTCATTATCTTCAAAAATTTTTGTTGGTGCCGTGTTTATTATTACATCGAAATTTTTTTTAAATATATCGTTTTTATTATAAATACACTTAATATTATCAGTTTCGGCTTTTGCATAATTAGATTTAGATTTAGTATATATATAAGTTTTTGATCCAAGAGCTAGTAATTTTTTGGATATTGTTTTTCCACAATTTCCGTATCCTATTACTAAAATTTTTGATGACCATATAGTTTTGTTTAAATTATTTATTAAATAACCAATTACACCTTCGCTAGTAGGTACAGAATTTAATATTGCGATTGACTTTATATTTATTAATGGTACGTAAGAAAAATTGTTTTTTTTACTTTGAATATTTAAATATTCGTGTTCTATTCCAGAGAAAACTTTTACTTGTTTATTTTGATTTGTTAATTTTAAAAAAAAATTGTCGTCAAAAATATTTTCATCGAGTTTATTTCTAAAATTAAATAAAATAAAATCAATTGGATTTTTATTTGTAAAATCGTTTACGAAATTTACGCCATGTGATTCTAAGTATTTTTGTGCATAAAAATATCTTTCATCATCGTTAACTAGTAGAGCTTTCAAAAAAAATCACCTTCTTAAAATTCATTTAGCAAAGTGTTATAAAACATTTTACGTAGATGATTTTTTTTTGTGATAATCAAAACTAAAAAATATTGTGATTGAATTAATTATATAAGCCAAAAACTAATGATATATAAAGATAATTTTTATCTATAAAAAAATATTAAAATAACTAGAGGAAATAATGAGTTTTTTAGAATTAATAGATAAAAAAATTTGCGAGCTAAAATCAAATAAAAAAATAATATTGCCAGAAAGTAATGACAGACGTATTTTAAAAGCGGCAGAAATAATTTTAAAAGATAAAAAAATTGATTTGATACTAGTTGGAAACAAAGATGAGATTGTTAAGAATAATAGTGATTTAGATTTAAATAATGCTGAGTTTATCGATACTAACAATAGGAAAGTTCAAAATGATCTCGCAACAAAACTTTACGAATTAAGAAAAGAAAAGGGTCTTACTTTAGAAAAAGCTAAAGATTTAATAAAAAATAATTTATATTTTTCTGTGATGTTGGTAAAAGAAAAATATGCGGATGGAATTGTTGCTGGCGCAACAAATTTTACAGCTGATGTTTTACGTCCAGCATTTCAAATTTTGAAAACTAAACCTGGAATTAAATTAGTTTCTTCTTTTTTTGTAATAGAAGTTAAAAATAAAGATTTTGGACATAAAGGAATTTTATTTTTTTCTGATTGCGCAATAAATCAAAATCCTAGTTCTGAAGAGCTTGCTTATATAGCAGAAAGTTCGGCTACTTCTTTTGAAAATTTAATAGGTCAAAAACCAAAAGTTGCACTTTTGTCACATTCCACAAAAAAATCTTCAAAACATAGTGATGTAGATAAAATTATAAAAGCAGTTGAGATATTAAAAAATAAAAAAGTAAATTTCGACTTTGATGGGGAGTTACAAGTTGATGCAGCTCTTGTAGAATCAGTTGCTAAATTAAAAACTGATAATATTAATGTTGCTGGTCATTCAAACGTTTTAATTTTTCCTGATTTGGATGCGGGAAATATTGGTTATAAATTAGTTCAGAGATTAGGTGAAGCAAATGCCTATGGTCCTATAACTCAAGGCATTTTCTCTCCAGTAAATGATCTTTCTCGTGGTTGCGATATAAAAGATATAGTTGGCGTTATAAAAATTACTGCTGCACAGAGTTTTTAATTTATTAATCTATAAAATTAATATAAAAATATATTTAATTATCAGATTTTTAATTTTTATTTTTTGTTTTTTATTAGAGTATTTTGATATAATATAATTTGTTTTAATAAAATAAATATAAAGGATAAAAATTATGAGTGAAGATATTTCTCCATTAAATAGTTCTGATAATTTAGAAAGTTATTATGATGTACAACGTGTTGATAATTTAAAAAAATCCAAAGAAAATATAGTATATACGGAATTAACGAAAAATATAGAAGAACAAAGATTAAAAGATAATAAAGATCAAACAAGCAAAATTGAATTTTTTTTATCTAAGAAAAAACAAGAAGAAGAAAAAGAAGCTTCGTCGAATCCTAGTATCTTAGATACTGTTTATTTTGAAACTAACAGAGAAACTTTTGGCAATCTAGCTACGGTGTTAAATGATGCCTTCGATATGTTTAGGCAAATTGTAGAAGGGGTTGCAAATCTCGGAGGCGATGTTGCAGAAACTTTACAGCGAACGAGAGAAGAGTTTGAAACACTAAATGTCAATCTTAATCAAACAAAGAATTTAAATGTAAATCCAGATGATGCCACGGAACTACAAACAAGGGTGAGAAGAATTGGAGAAATCGTGCAACGCGGGGTCCCAGAACAAGGTTATCTTTTAGAAAATTTGTTAGATATGTTGCAAATTGCTGGTAGATTAAATACAGGATTTAGAAATCGTAGTATCATAAATCCAGATGAACACGGCGGCCAACCACGTTTTTAATTATGTGTTAAAAAAAATTTTATGTTTAAGTCTTTATATATTTTTTATATTCAAAAAAAATTTTAAAAATTTTTTTAAATAAAAATATTGTTTTATAAATATAATCTAAAGCATAGAGAATTTTTTTAAAATTCTCTTATCTTTGATGTTTTTAATTTGACGCTTAAAAAAATAAAAATAGGGGTTTAAGATGTTTGGTGGCTTATCTAAATTCATGAAAGCGTTACCTGACGCTAAAGAAAAAATTAAGGATAAAGAAAAGATAAAAAAAAGTTATTCTTTTTGGCGTCTTAAAATGTTTTCAGGAATGTATTTTGGATATTTGTTTTATTATTTTACACGTAAAAATATTTCTTTTATTAAACCCGCTCTAGCAATAGAATGGAATTTTTCTATGCAAGATTTAGCTTTATTAGGCATATCAATTGATATTTGTTACGGAGTAGGAAAATTCTTGAGTGGTATGCTTTCTGACAGATGTAATATTAGAGCATTTATGGCTCTAGGATTATTTCTTTCTTCGATTGTTAATATAATTTTTCCATTTTTACCAGCTTTAAGTAAAACTTTAGGAATATCTCTCGCATTAATAGCTTCTATATTTTGGGGGATAAATGGAATTTTTCAATCAATGGGTTTTCCGCCCGTTGCAAAAGGTTTAGTTTATTGGTTTGCTCCAAAAGAAAGAGCAAGAAAATGGACTTTATGGTCAACTTCTCACGTTCTTGGTGCGTTTTTAATTGGGGTTATTGCAGCTTTTTTACTAGGTCATCAAATAAATATATTAGGGCTGAATGCTTGGAGATTAACATTTGTGATTCCTGGTCTAATAGGAATAATTTATAGTTTTATTATTTTAACTAGTCTGACTGATAAACCACAAACTGTTGGTTTACCGCCAATAGAAGAATACTCAAATGATACTCTACCAGTAAAAAAAGAGACCGGAATGTCATACGGGTTTGCTATAAAAAAATATTTATTTACGAATCCTATGTTTTGGTCTTTAAGTCTTGCTTATATATTTATCTATTACGTGAGATTTGCAACTCTAGATTGGGGGACTATGTTTTTAGTTGATCATTGCAGTTTTACACAAGCAGATGCTGCCTCAGTATTAAAATGGATGCCATTGATAGGCGCTGTTGGGGGAATTTTATCAGGATATTTGGTTGACAAAATTTTCAAAGGAAAATGTACTCCAGTTGTTTTGATATCTTTATTAATTTCTGCTTTAAGTTGTTGGCAATTTTATATACATGCATCCGGAGTTCATCAAGCACACGGAATATTTTTAACTACAGTTTTTGCTGCTCTTATAGGCTTTTCTATTGATGGACCACAGAATTTAGTCGGCGGTGTGCAAATAAGCAGAATAGTTCCTCAAGAAGCAGTATCTGCAGCAACAGGTTTAGCCGGTCTTTTTGGATATCTTGGCTCTATTTTATCTAACTTAGGTGTTGCATGGTTAACTGAAAACTTTGGTTGGAAATCTGTTTTTAGTTCTTGTATATTGGCTTCTATAATAGCTGCTTTGCTAGTAATGTTGACTTACAAAAGCGAGACAAATAAATTTCAGAATTAGCATTTAACTGTTAATATTTACATAAAGGACAATTTTTATGACAGAAGAAAATTCGGAAATACAATTAATTGACTTAGAAAACGAAAAACAAGAAGAAGAAATGCAATACTTTTACCGTATTCAGAGAGAGGAATTGGATAAACTTCGGTATAATGAGCGAAAGTACGGAATAATAATGTTTTCTCTAGGTAGTGCGTTGGTTACTTCTCTTGGTCTTGGGTTTTATTTTAAGATTTTAGAAAAAAATCTTTTTAAAATTTTAAATAATTTACCTAAATCCACTCCTGATTATGCAGAAGTTTGGTGGAAAATTTATAAATCTAGCAAAATTGATTATTTTTTAGCTTCATATTTGTCTTTCGTGGCCGCAGGAATATTATTAATAGCAGTCATTTCAATTATCACACAATATTTAATAATAAGACGCGATGAAATCCAAAAAAGAAAAAGTGAATACGAAAATGATTTATAAGAATATAGACGTGAAATTTTATAATTAAAAAAGAGAAAAATCAAAATAAAATCAACATAACGATGATAAACTATAAAGATATAAA
>JAISCN010000016.1 GCA_031265515.1 Clostridiales bacterium
ATTGGAAGTGGTGTGGGAATTTCTGGTTGGATTATTTCGTTTTGTTCTTCTGATTGGTTATTATTATTTTCTTCTTCGATTGATTCTGAGTTTTTATCTTCATCATCAGAAGAAATAAAATTTTTTGACCATTGTGCGTATAAAATTAGATTATCGTTTAGAATTATTTCTTGTTTGTTTTTATATTTTTCACCAGTTCCATCTGGTTTTTTGTTCCAGTTTTTGAATTTATAACCTGGAAGTTTGAATTTATTTTCTTGGAGATTAAAAGTCTGTGGTTTCACCGCCTGATTTACTAATCTTTCTGCTCGCTGCTGTTCATCTTTATCTGCATCATTGGGCCAAAAATTTTGAATTTCTTCTATACCATTTATTTTTGAATTATTCTTAACAAAAACTACTTCTCTTGAAGTGTATTTGCCTCCATATTCTATTGGAATTGAAACTAAGTCTCTGAAACGATCATTAAAAGTATCTCTTTTTTTAATAGGAATTTCGTTACCGTTTAAAATCGTTAATGCTGTGCGATTTTGTAGCGGGCAACTTTTATTTAATTGTAGAGATGTAGTGAATGATGCAGATTCATCTAAATCATCCTTTTTTAACTTAGGAAATTTAAATATTTCATTGATTTGAAAATTTTTATTTCCTGAGTTGGCAAACATAGCGAATCCAAAATCATTTTCAATAGGTTCTAATTTTTTCGATTGAGGGAAATTGAAAACATCATTCATTTTAAAGTTTTCGCCTTTACAGTCATAAAACATACAACTTGCAAAACTATTTCCGACGGACTTCAATACTTTTGATTGAGGAAGGTTGAAAATATTATTCATTTTAAAGGTATCACCACTACAACTATTAAACATACAACTTGCAAAACTATTTCCGACGGACTTCAATACTTTTGATTGAGGAAGATTGAAAACATCATTCATCGTGAAAGTATTGCCGCTGCAAAGCGTAAACATATAACTTGCAAAACCATTTCCGATAGATTCTAATTTTTCTATTTGAGGAAAATTGAATACGCTATTCATTTCAAAGTTATTACTGCGGCAATTATAAAACATACGGCTTGTGAAGTTGTCTCTAACAGATTCTAGTACTTTTGATTGAGGGAGATTGAAAACATCATTCATTGTGAAATTTTCGCCGTAACAACCTTCGAACATATTACTTGCAAAACTATTTCCGATGGACTTCAATACTTTTGATTGAGGGAGATTGAAAACATCATTCATTTTAAAGTTGTCTTTATTGCAACTGTAAAACATATTACTTGCAAAATTATCGCCAATAGATTCTAGTAATTCTGATTGAGGAAGATTGAAAGCATTATTCATTGTGAAACTAGAACCATAACATTTGTAAAACATACCATATGCAAAACCATCTCCGATAGATTTTAATTTTTTTGACTGAGGAAGATTAAAATCTTTGTTCATTTTAAAGTCGTTGCCTTCGCATTGGTAAAACATATCCCTTGCAAATTCATTTCCGATGGATTCTAGCGCTTCTGATTGAGGAAGATTAAAAACATTATTCATTTTAAAGTCATTACTATTGCAATCGTGAAACATATAACTTGCAAAATTGTCTCCAATAAATTCCAGCACTTTTGATTGAGGAAGATTAAAGACATCATTCATTTCAAAGTTAATGCCACAACTGTAAAACATATTACTTACAAAATTATTGCCGATAGATTCTAGTACTTCTGATTGAGGAAGATTGAAAGCATTATTCATTTTAAAGTTATCACCACTACAATAGGAAAACATATGATCTGCAAAATTATTTCCAATTAAAGTAACGTTTTTCCAAGTTTCTTCGTCAAAAGTAAAATCTTCGTCCATAGTCATGTTTCTGCAACTATAAAACGTGTAACTCCACTCGTTGTCCGGCGCATCCTCTTCATCTTCTCTTGTCATTTGCGGATAAATTTTAGAAATAACTTTTTTTACTTTACCTCTCATGTTTTGTGAATTTGGACCATTAATATTTTTACTATCAAAATTTTCACAATAACCAAATGCTCTTAACCAACCATTTTCTTCTGAGCTATGCGGTGTTAAAGTGATAATATATTTTCCCATTTTATTATAAATGTGTTCTATTCCAGAATTTTCGGGATTATCTCTTATTTCGTTTGAAAAATTTCCTCTATCTTCGTCTCCCCAATCAACATTCCAGTTATAATCATTATATTTTCCTCCAACGTATCCTTGTGTTGGAATATAATAAGTTCTATCATCTTCGATTTCTCCAGTTATTCTAACCTCAAACTTAAAAACATAAGGATCGTGATCTGGCGACGATCCTTCCACCGCAAAAATATTTTTTCCACTAAAATTAAAATTAAATAAAAAAATAAAAAGCAAAGTTAAGAAGACAAAAGAAAAAATATTACGAAAAGTAAATCTCTCTCTCTCTCTCTCAAAACTACGTTGTTTGTAGACCATTTCATGTTTATCTCCTTTTGTTGAAAACAATTCAGAGATATTTTTTTACAAAAGATTATTTTTTATTCGAAAAAATATTTTTTATTTAGATGTTGATTATAAATTTTTATTTATATTTTTTTGGGTTTTTATTTCTTTAATAGATAAGATTAAATGTTTTATGTTGATAGTTTTTTTTATTATTTTTATATAAATTAATTTCTATCTAAAAAAAATTGATAATAAAAATAAATAAATTAATAATTTGCATCTTTATTGTTTTTATAAGCTTCAATTCGATCACGAATATTTTGTTTAAAATTATAATAAAAGAGATCAAAATCATATCTATGCAATACACCGGCGGGCCAAGGCGATTCTACTTTAACATTTGCATTTGTAACAACAACATTTCGTTCGAGATTTAATTTTGCATCAGCGAATTGTGATTTAAAAACTGGTGGTTTGTTACCAAAACGAACGTAACTTCCAAGATTTTCTTTTTCACTCGAATATGTTTCATCTCTTTTCCAGTTTATTGGATTAATAACAATTGCGCTGTCGTTTTGAAAAATAAAAGGATTGGTAGAATTTTTTATACTTGCTTCTGGAGATTCTGTATTCCAAGAAACTATTACACCGATATCGTTTTTCTTAGACGCATACAATAGTCCTAATTGATTACAGTATTCTTGTGTTACCGGGTAACCTATTAAGTATATGGCAATAACATGTTTTAATAATTTCGGGTATTTTTTTTTAATTTTAAGCAAAAGACGACTCATAACAATCGATCCTTGCGAGTGAGATACAAAAATTATGGATTTTTTATTATTATAGTTTTTTAAATAATATTCAAAAGCGTTTTCAGCATCAATCAAAGATATTTTTTCTATTTCTCGAAAAATTTCGCTAGATGAATTTAATTTAAGAATAAAATCAAGAGATAGTTGTCGATAAAACGGTGCATAGAAATTTGCCGAATCAAATATTTTTGAATGAGCTTTTTTAATTTTTATGGCTTCAGATCTCATATTTTTATCATCTATAGAACAAAATTTTTGATTCTTATCGAAATAACATGTGGGATACAAAAAAAATACATCAACATCTTTTTCGCCAGATGATAAATTTAACCAATTGATTTTTTTAGAATAATCTGTCGATATAAAAAAATTAATATTTTTTTTCTTAAATTTTAAATACCCGAAAATAATTAAATAAACAATAGCAATAATCGTTATTGTTTTGATATATTTTAATCTCACAAATTTTCTCCTTACACGGCATATTAACTACAAATCGTGTAAGGATTATTTTTTCCGGATTTATCTATAAAAATAACTCATATTAGTTTTTGATTATAGTTTTTTATCTAACACAAGTTCATATGTTTGCTAAAAATTATTGAAAACTGATTTATATTTATTATGATTAATTATTTTTTAATTTAATTCAAACAAATCATTTCTAAAGAAAAAAATAAAGTAAATAAAATTTATTAAAATTAAAAGTGTTCTCGTATAATTTATGTGATTTATATCGACGACACAAAAATACCGATGGCGATTATTTGCAAAATTTTATAAATTATAATTTATTATTGATAAGAGTAAGTGATTTTTTAGATATACTAGTCGTATCGTTTTTAATTTATAAAATTATGTTATGGATAAAAGACACTCGTGCATGGATTTTATTTAAAGGTTTAATTACTATATTAATAATTTTTTTATTATCTAGTTATTTTAATCTGAGTACGCTGTATTTTTTGATTTCTAAAACTTTTAGTGTTGGTGTAATAGCAATAATAGTTCTATTTCAGCCAGAAATAAGAAAAGCTCTGGAACAAATTGGGAAGCAAAAATTTATAAATGCTTTTAATAGTGATAATAAAAACAAAAATATATCTCATAAATCAATTCTTGAAATAATTAAAGCTCTAAAACATATGTCAGAAAGAAAAACTGGTTCGCTAATAGTTTTAACTAGAGAAATTCCATTGGGAGATTTTGAACAAACTGGAATTATTTTAGATTCTGTTATATCTCACGAACTTTTAATAAACATTTTCGAAGATAAAACACCGTTGCATGATGGAGCAGTTATAATAAATAATAATAAAATTAAATCTGCTTCATGTATTTTGCCGTTGAGTCAAAATATTTTCAAACATGAACTAGGAACTAGACACCGTGCTGCAATTGGTTTAAGTGAAGTATCTGATTCTTACGTATTTATTGTTTCAGAAGAAAGCGGAGAAATATCTCTCGCACGAAACGGAAAGTTGATAAAAAACTTAGACGATAAAAATATAAAAAACATATTCGCTAATTTTAATTTAAAACACAATCTTAAGAAAAAGATTAAAGAAAGAAAATATAATAAAAAATAATTGTTACTCGAAATTGATTTTAATATATGTAATTTAAGCGATCAAAGATTCTAAAAAAGCTCCGAAATTTATCGAAAATTAATAAAATAATTTTTCAATAACTGGATTGAGAGATTAATCAAGATGACGAGGTTTCTGTCTGAAAAGATAATAAGTATTATTAAATCTATATCAGAAAAAATAAAAAAACTATAAAATAAACGAGACGATATTGATTTTGAAATAGTCAAAAATATAATCGATTTATTAATTTATTTATTTGTTTTTATTATTATTTTTTAAAAAATTTTAGTGTATCTAAGCCGATTTTTTTTAGTAAATATAGATAAAAAATTTATCTCCGTATTCTAAGTTAGAAAAAATATTAAAATTTAAAATTCCAATTACGTTTTGGTCACTATAAGCCAAAACTGTAATGTTGTTTCTATCTAAAATAGACACTTTTTTTTCAGATAATATTTTTTTAATTTTTTTGTGGCCGTTCAATTGACCAAAAAAAATTTTGTCGCCAACTCTAAAATTTCTAATTAATAATCTTTTTATATCTTTACAAAAAAAATTTTTTTTAAAATAAAAATTATTATCGAGATTTAGATTTTCGTTTCTGCTAACAACAATATTTTTTTTTATTTCTCTAATAAAAATTTTCTTATCAATCATTATATTATAATAAAAATCTTTTTTTTCGTAGTTAGAATTAAAAACAATCTCATCTTTAGTTCTATAAGCTCTATTTTTTTTATCTATAAAAATAAATTTATTATTGTTTTTATCCAATAAGTCAATAATATTTTTTATTTTACAAAAATTAATTTTTTTGCTATCTATTTTTAGTTTTTTTTCTAACAGAATTTTTATTACTCGTCTTTTTAAAACAATACTCAGTTTTTTAAAATCAAATATTCTTATCTTATTTTCGTCTATCACGTTTTTTTTAATAAAATCAAAAGCTAAATTATCTAGAAAAATATCTTCATCGTTAATAATTTCACAATTTCTCATCATATTATTTACAAAATTATTATTTATCTCGCGAAAAACCTTTATAACTTTGTGTCTAATTTTGTTTCTGTCATATCTCAACTCGTCATTAGAGCTATCATTTACATAATTAATATTATTTTCAATACAGTAATTAATAATTTCTTCACGCGAAATATTTATAAAAGGCCTAATAATATTTTTATTAATAAGTTTGATTCCAGCTAATGCTTTAATTCCAGAACCACGAATTAATTTTAAAAAAATAGTCTCAACGCAATCATTTTTGTTGTGGGCAACTGCTATCTTTTTTGCTTTATTTTTTATTCTGATTTTTTCTAAAAAATCATATCTTAAAATTCTCGCTGCCTCTTCAATAGAAATTCCATTTTCAAAAGCAAATTTTTTAGTATCAACTTTTTGGCACACAAAACTAATTTTTTTTTCATCACAAATTTTTTTTACAAAAACTTCATCTCTTAGAGATTCATCACCTCGTAAACTGTGATTTACATGAGCCACTATAATTTTTATTTTAAAAAATTTTTTTATCTTTAGTAAGTTAAATAACAACGCAACAGAGTCTGCTCCGCCTGAAACAGCTACAATTAAAGTATCTTCACAAAAAACACACTTCTTTAAATTTTTTAAAAAAGATTCGCTTATTAAATCTAAATATTTTAAATTATCATCGATGGCTTTGTTTTTCATTTGTCTTTTGTTTAATTTTTAAGTTTTTTAAAAGATATAAATTTTTGTTAACAAATTGATTTTACAAATTTAGTTTAATTTAAATTTTTAGAAAAAGAAAAAGTGAATACGAAAATGATTTATAAGAATATAGACGTGAAATTTTATAATTAAAAAAGAGAAAAATCAAAATAAAATCAACATAACGATGATAAACTATAAAGATATAAA
>JAISCN010000029.1 GCA_031265515.1 Clostridiales bacterium
TAATATACTAAATAAAAAAGATTTCTCTAAATTACTACATAGTTCTAAATTTTTTGATATTTCTGGCTCAATAATCTCAATAGCTCGAACAGCAAATATTTCCTTATTCAGAGGAGCTAACTGATTGAAAAGAGGAGATCCTTCAAAACTAAAAATCATACCTAAATTATTCGATCTTGTTTCTAACATTTGAGCAGCAAATCTCTCTCTCTGTGTTTGAGATAAATCAGCAACATTAATATGTGTCATAAAATAAATAAATTCACTCAAATTCTCTGATATTGTTGTTGATAAAAATTCAATTATTCGGATAACAAATGCTTTTTGATATCCAGATGGCAAGCGAGGAAGAGCAAGATGTGCAAAACCAAGAGATGCATGTAAAACATAAGATCCTCTTTGTAAAATACTCTCAGTCATCTGAATAGCAATTATTTCTTTACTTTCAACTGGCAGACTATCAAAGACACGAGAGTTTAATAGACTAAAACATGATTTTAAATTACCTAATATCTGTGGTGAAATGATTCTAACTGTTTCATTAGCAAATACTTCTCGGCGCTCAGGTAATATATTAGGAAAAATAAATCGTCCTATGAAGTTAAAAAGAGCATCTAAATCATTAGGTCTTGTTTCTAAAATAGTTCTAGCTGTTTGAGTAAGTGTTTCTTGAAGTTCATTTGGCAGACCAGGAAAAACAAATTGCTCTATAAAGTTAAAAAGAATATCTAAATCATTAGGTCTTGTTTCTAATGCTAAAGGAACAAATCTTCTTTGCGAAGTCATATCATTTTGTAATTGTAACAAAAGCTTCCTCTCCAGATTAATAATTTTGTTTTAGAATAAAATTATCATCTTTTATTTAAAAGACAATTGTTTTTAAAAAATTACATAATTCATTATCTGTTGACTACAATCATTTTGTCTGTAATTTTAAAATTAAAATTAAAAAAATCACATTTTTCTATAAAATGTGAAAATTTATAAAAAACAAAAATACACGCAACAAAAATTGTTAGAGTGAATTTTTAACTATCTTACAATAAGCTTTTTATTGCCGTTTATTTAGCAAAACAGTTAGTGCAAAATTTTTCAATAGATTTTTAAAATCAAAAAATCTTATTTAAAATATCTAAAAGTTAAAGACTTAAAGTATGCATACTTATTTCTTTTAAAACAATTTTTAAAATAAAATAAAATATATTAAAATACTTGATCATGCAACGACTATAAAATCTAATAGTAACATTAATTAAATTTGAGAAAAGAACAGATAATATTATGATAAGCAGTTTACCTAATGATTTGGAAGCAGAACAAGCTTTTTTAAGTTGTCTTTTATATGATTACGATAATATTCAAAGCGAACAATTAGACTCAGAAAATTTTTTGCTAGTTCCAGAAGATTTTTATAGTAATAATAATAAAATAATATATAAATCCATGCTCGAAATTTCTGAGTCATTTGGCAAAATTGATTTAATTACTTTACGAGATTATTTAGATAAAAATCAGTTATTAAACAAGATTGGTGGCGACGAATATTTACAGTCACTTTGTTATAACTTCTATACTTCTGCAAATGTACAAGAATATAAGAAAATTATAAAAGAAAAATCAAATCTAAGAAATTTAATAAAAATTTCAAATGATATTTCTCGAGATTGTTATAGTTCTAACAAATCGTTTGAAATTATTTTTGACGAGATCGAAAAAAAACTATTTGATCTATCACAAAATATAAATTCAAATAGAATGCTTAGTATAAGTGAAATTCTATCAGAATGTGTTAAAAAAGCTAAAAGCTTTTCTGACGAAAATAATAAATATAGCGGCATTCCAACTGGATTTAATGTTTTAGACGATATAACAGGAGGTTTACAAAATTCCGATTTAATTTTAATTGCAGCAAGGCCTGCAATGGGCAAAACTGCTTTTGCATTAAACATAGCAACTAATGCTTCTCTAAGAGCAAATACATCGATAGCAATATTTAGTCTGGAAATGCCTTCGCTTCAAGTAGGAACTAGAATTTTATGTTCTGAAGCTCAAGTTAATAATCACGGTTTTAAAATAAATAAAATGGATAATCATGAATGGGAAAGAATACTAGACGCAATTATTAAGTTTGAAAAATCAACTATAATCATAGACGATACACCGGCTATAAGTTGTTCCGAGATAAGACATAAAGTCAGAAAATTAAAGATAGAAAAAAATATTGGATTGGTGATAGTAGATTATTTACAATTGATAAAATCAAGAGATTCCAAAAATTCTAGACAACAAGAAATATCTGATATATCTAGATCTTTAAAAGAAATAGCGCGCGAGTTTGATTTGCCTATTATCGCACTTTCTCAACTTAGTAGAGCATGTGAAACACGGGCTGATCATAGACCGATGTTATCTGATTTAAGAGAATCAGGAGCAATAGAACAAGATGCTGACATAGTTGCTTTTTTATATCGAGATAGCTATTACAATCCAGAAAATAATAATAAAGATAGCGCGGAGCTGATAATTGCAAAACACAGAAACGGATCTACTGGAATCGTAGAATTACACTGGAAAAGTTTTTGCACGAGGTTTTTCAGCATTACGAGAATTTAAACATTGTCTTATTAAAATATAAATATAAAATTAAAATTTAAAAAAATTGTTAACAAAATTTTTTATTTTTTTTGGACAAAAAATATAGATGAATTTAAAAATATAATATTTGATTAAAATATTGATTTTTTTGTCGCGCTATGGAAATAATAAGTCATGATATTTTTAAAGGAGATAAAATTATCTAATGAAAAAAAATAATAGATTGCTGAGAAATTTAATTTTAAGTGTTTTTTTAGCTTTTGCTAATTTCTTTTCTTTTAAGAAAATTTTTGCGTCACCAGCTGTTCCATCTATTTCTGTTATTGAAACATCAACATTGATTGGCGACATAATGAATATGATTACACAAGTCGTGATAATTGGCGGAGCGTTTTGGGCAGTTTGGGGTGTTGTAGTTTTAGCCGGAGGCTTAAAAGATAAAAATGGTCCTGCGCTTCAATCGGGTATATGGCAAATTGTGGGTGGAATTTTAATCATAATAGCAGCAGCGTTGTTAAAAATGGTTGTTAAATTTTAATTTTTAATTTTAATTATTGATTCAGATAAATTTTGAGATTTCGAGTCTTGAAGTATTTTAAAAGTCTTTTAGGTTAGATTTTAGATAAAATTAAAATAATTCTCTTATTTGATTTTGGTGATTTTTTTTGCAAATCCTATCGGATAAAAAATTTTTTAGCTTAAAAAAAAATAATCTGTGTTATTCTGTTTTTTTAATTTTGCTCTGTTGCTTTTTTTTGTTTTTAAAAATTAATATTTTTGCTGGTGCAGGGTCAATTACGACTATAAATCCTATAATCGAACTTGTGTCGTCGTTTGATTTAATTGCTGGTTGCGTTCTTTGTGTGTGGGGAACAATAGTTTTAGCTGGTGCTTTAAAAGAAAAAGCAGGCCCAGCTCTTCAGTCTGGTATATGGCAAATTGTTGGTGGTTTGATGATTGTATTTTGTACTTATATGTTTAAAAACATGGCTAGGAACGGCGACAATCAAGTTTTGAATAATACTTTTAAATATGGCGGATATTTTGCAATGATGGGAGGGGCGTTTTGGGCAGTGTGGGGAGTTATAATTTTAGCAAGTGCTTTAAAAGATAAAACTGGTCCGGCATTGCAAAGCGCCATATGGCAAATTGTTGGAGGCGTAATGATAATGATGGCCTCAACTCTTTTTGTAAGAATTGCTTATACAGCTTAATTTTTTTGTTTTATAATTTAAAATTAAATTAGACATAAGAAAAATTTAATAGTTGTTTAGTATCTATTTTATGAAGTTGTGTTAGGTGAAGAATAAGTGCTATGGGATCAAACAACTACTGGAAATAATTTTTTAACTTATTTGTTAAATATTTTTTGGTATCAAGATAATGATCGAATTATAGAAGGCCATGAGACGTATGGATTAGTATTTTATTTCGTCACTCTTATGATACAAATTGGTGGTGGATTGTGGTTAGTATTAGGAACAATAAGACTGGCAAGTAGTTTTAAAGAGAGAAGCGGTTCGGGAATTCAAAGTTCAATATGGCAAATGGCCGGCGGTATTGCAGTAATACTGGTTATGCAACTCTTTGGAAGTGTATTAAATAGATCTTTTCTTGAAACACTTTATCTAGTTCATGAAATTTTGCTTTTAGCTTGCAAATATATTCAATTAGGAGGAGCTTTTTGGGCTATATTTGGTGTGTTAGCAGTAGCAAACGCATTTAAAAATTTTAATTCGCCAGAGTTAGAAAGTGGTATATGGCAGATAGTCGGTGGTACCCTAGTTGTTTCATCGGGTATTTTATTAAGGCTCATAATAAAAGGCATCGGTTTTTTGAATTAATTTTTTTAAACATAATTTATTAAAAAAAATTTAATACTAAATAATTCTTCTAGCAGTTATATAATTATTTGAATAATATTTTTCTGAGAGACTGCTTATTGTAACACCTTTTTTATTAACACTAGACGAATGAATAAAATTATTTTCTCCGATGTATATTCCAACGTGATGAATATTTTTAGAACCACAATAAGAAAAGAAAACTAAATCACCAGCTTGCAACTGACTTCTGTCTATTAAAGTTCCGTTTAGTGATTGCAACGAGCTAGTTCTGTTTAAATTTATATTAAAATTTTTCATAACACTATATACAAATCCAGAACAATCACAACCATTCGTTAGACTCGTACCTCCGTATTTATAGCATGTTCCGATATATTTTTTTGCGTAATCTATTATTTCGTTTGATTTGTTGTTATTAATATCGTTATTTTCACAGGCATAAACCTGAACTTGCGAAAATATGTTTTTATTTTTATTTTTTAGTTTTATGTAATTTCTATAAACATACCCAGTTTTTTTATTATATTTTATCTTCACCCAGTTTAATTTTTCATTGCCGCATGATTTTATGATTACGTCTTTAGAAATCGTAACTAATATTTTAGATTTAGTAGTTGGTTTTTCTCGAAGATTTAAATTTGCAGTAGTGATAAATTCTTGGCACCAAATGTTTTTTTTAAAAATCAAAATTAAGAACAAAAAAACAAAAATAAATAATGTCCTCTTTAGTACATTCATAGTATCCTCGTTGATTATTTTTTTATTTAGAAAAATTTTGCTAGTGCAAAAAAATAAAAAACAACGTAACTTTTTAAAAAGTCATTTTTAATTACCAAATCGCTTTAGAAATTTTTTTTCCTCTAGAGAAACAAAAAAATTAGAATAGACTTGAGTTTTTGTTTTTTATTATAAGAAAAATAGTTATTTCTCTTACCGATTTGGTATTCTATAACACTTTTTTATAATTTGCAATATTTTTAATAACTAAATAATTTTTGTTTTTTGTTTTAGCTTTAAAACTAAAACCGTAATGTCGTCTAACGCTTCTCCTTCGTTCATTTTTCTGGACGCATCGACTATTTCATCGGCTATTTCTTGAGCACTTTTACTTTTCATTTCTATTATTATTTTTTTCAGCCATTCTTCTTTTGAATCCTCGCTAGTTAATTTAAATCTTAAAGTATCAAATACTCCGTCGCTCATTAATATCAATAAATCATTGTCACAAAATTTTTTATCTATAAAATTATAATAGACATCATTCAAAATGCCTAGAGCATGGCTAGAAGAAATAAAAAATTCTAATTTGTTATTTCTAAATAAATATGATGTCGGGGCAGAAATTTTTATTATATTTCCGTTACCATTAAAAAGATCAACTATGCAAGCATCAAGTGTTGTAGAAGTTTCTGTAGTATTTTTTAATAACAATATAGAATTCACAGTATTAATTATAGTTTCTTTATCAAAACCAGAAATTAAAAGGTTTTCTATAATATTTATGGTTGATTCACTTTGAATCTTTGCGATATTACCTGATCCCATTCCGTCCGAAACGAGTAAAGCTATTTTTCCACAACCTAAATTAATTATAGAATAGCTATCTCCTGATTTTTCACTATTTTGTTTTACACATTTTGATATACCTGTTTCCGCTTCAAATTTTTCCTGTTCAAAAAGTTCTAGTACTACTAAATTTTTATTACGACTATCAAAAAAACTTCTTTCGCAAATAAATTTTTTATTTAAAGAAGTATTTATTATCTTTAATATTTTATCTGTTATGTTTTTCGCGTTTTTTATTTTTATAATTATATCTAATCTATCGTAATTTTTATTAATAACACTTAAATTAAATACATCAATTGCGTTATTAGTTAGTTCTAATAGAATTTTGTCTTCTATCTCTTTTACTATAAATAGCTCATTATTAAATTCTTGATTTAATTTTTTTATAGAATTAGAGACACTCATTAATTGTTGTGACAAAAAATTTCGTGTCGAATTTATTTCTCGATACCATCGCATACTTACATCGTTAAGTTCAAAGATTTTATTAACACATTTTATAAAAGAATCTAAATCTATACAATTGTTAATAAAATTTTCAGGTATATTTTCATATTCTATATTTTTGCCATTTTCTCGCGATCTTAAAATTTTATCAACATCATCTCTTGCTGTACCAACTTTCCAAGCCCAACACTCATCAATTTTTTTACATGTTTTACATTGTCTAACTTGTAATTCAATAGAAATGTTTTTATATTGTTTGTCTGTGATTTTATTTAACGAAGTATCGAAAAAATTTTCAAATTCTTTTGATATTTTTTTATATCCTAGAGAAAATTTTTTTAGCTTATTATCTAATATTTTTTTTATATGATCCGCATTATCTTCTTTGTTTTCTAGAATTTTATATTTATTTCTCGGAACTAAAATAAATAAAATTACTGAAAAAAAACTAGAAACAAAAAAATTTATATTTAATAAATTTTTATCTAGTATAAAAGCTATGGAACTCGCAGAAGTGAGAAAACTAGCTATTATAATTATTTTATTTTTTGAATCAATAAAACCCGTAAAAAAAGCAGTAAGTGAGAAAAATAATAAACTATTAAATTCCATAATTTTAAGTTGATTTAAAATAAAACCAGTTAATAAAACACAAATACATGACCAAACACAAGAAAAATAATTTGTCATAACTAAAATCAAAAAGAAAAATAAAAAATTAAAAAGATATGAATTCAAAAAGTTAAGATTGTAAGTTCCATAAAGACATGCTGATAAAATTATTGTGATAGAAAAAATATTCTTCGTATCTATCGTTTTTCTGTTTTTATTTATTATGTAGATTATGGGCGACATTAAATAAAAAAATAAAATACTAAAAATAGTTTCTGAGATACTGATCCATAAAGTAAAATTTTCTAGATTTCTCATCATCAAAAAAGCATTTGATATAAGACTTGAAAATAAGAGTATTTTTAATTTTATTTTTTTTGAGTTTTTGTCATCTGTTTTGATAAACATGTAGTTTAAAAAAATTATTATGACTATCGAAATCAAATATTTTAAATAAAATACTTTTTGTAACGATGTAAATAGACCAACTAAACTGACAATAGTAACGGGTAAAAAATATATTTTAAATAAAAATAAAGTTATGTAAGCTAATATCAACGGGCATAAGCAATTAATAATTATTGCTTTAGATATCAAAAAAGCCGTCGAAGCAAAAATCAAAAATAAAAAAAGTTTTTTTAAAAGATTAGAGTATTTTTTTTTATTAATCTTATTAATCAAAATTTGTTGCACTGAAATAACTCCTATAGAGATCAGCTAAAATTTTCGCATATATTTTTATATTTTATATTATTTTATGTCGGATAAAGTTTTTGATTGTCGTTGCTAGAGATTCAAATGTTTTACTCAATATTTTTTTCAGATATAATAAATGACATATTAGATTAATGTGTAGGTTTGATTGATTTTTAAAAAAAATTTTATATCTGATTATTTTACTGATTTCTAAAAAGATATATAATTAAAAAAAATTTATAAGTTTAATAGACGATTTAGAGTATTATATTTTTCTCATTTGTTAATAATTTTGAAAGCGAGTGTTGCTATTCGAACAGTCCAGGTTATTCTGAATTAGAAAATATAAAATCGACAAAGAGATTTTAATAAAATATATTTCATAGTTCTTCTAAGTTTTTCTTAACATCGGTCTACTATTTTTATTTATTTTACTATTTCTGTTGTTTTTAAAATATCTTCGTGATTACAAAAAGCAGATAGTCTAAAATATTTTTTTCCGTTTTTACCAAAGCCAATACCTGGAGTTATTATTATATTAAATTTTTCTAACATGAAATCAAAAAAATCCCAGGCGTTATTAAATTTGTCAGGTATTTTTGTCCATAAATATGGAGAATGATCTCCACCGTAAACATCGTAACCGCAATTCTTAAAATGTTTTTTTAAAATATTAGCATTATTTTTATAATAACTAATATTTTTAGAACAATGATCCAGTCCTTCAGAAGTAAATATTGCTTCTGCTGCTTTTTGTGAAATATAAGAAACGCCATTTGTTTTAGTAGATTGTCTTCTTGACCAAAAATTATTTAAAATATAACCATCGTGTTTTATTTTTTTAGGCAAAATAGTGTATCCGCATCTTATTCCTGTAAAACTTGCGTATTTAGAAAAACTTCTAAATTCTATAGCGCATTTTTCCGCATTTTTAATTTCATAAATGCTATTCGGAATTTCATCAGAATTGATAAATTTTTCATACGCAGCATCGTAAAAAATAATTGAGTTGTTATTAATAGCATAATTAATCCATTTTTCAAGCTGTCTTTTATTTAGTGTCGTTCCGGTTGGATTATTCGGATTGCAAATATAAATCAAGTCTATTTTATGATTAGGCACTTCTGGGCAAAAATAATTATCTGAATTACAATCAAGAAAATAAATTTTTCTTCCATTCATTAAGTTAGTATCTAAGTACTCAGGATATACTGGATCGAAAATCGCAACAGTGTTTTTATTATCGAATAGATCTAAAATATTCCCTATGTCGCTTGCAATTCCATCAGAAATAAAAATTTCTTCTAAATCAAAATTAAAATTTTTATATTCGTGAAACAATATTTTTTCTTTTAAAAAATCATAGCCTAGTTCGGGTCCATATCCATGAAATTTATTAATATTTCTTAATTCATCCGCTGCATTTTTAATTGCTTTTGATACAACTTCGGCAATTGGTCTAGTAACATCACCAATCCCAAGGTCAATTAATTTTGCATTATTATCTTTTATTAAATTTTTGAATTTCTTTATTCTAAAAGACATCTCTACAAAAAGATAATTTTCTTTTAGTTTCAAAAAATTTTTGTTTATCAATTACATAAACTCCAATACATTGCTTTTATAAGATTACTTATATACATAAATATTTATCATATTTATAAAAAATCTCGAATTTTGTTTTATAAAATATAATTATGCTGCCCTAAATAATATAGAAATTACCAGAGACATATTCGATTGTTAGAGAGAACTTTTTAAAAAATTATGGATACTTTGTCATAATTAAATTTAAGAAGATTTTATTTTATTTTATAGATTTATCGAAACGATAAATAATTTTCTTTTACGTATAAGTTTTAATAATTTATTTTTAGAATTTAATTAGTTGCTTTATAGTATTAAAACAATGTCAAAATTTATAATTGACACGTTTATTTTTTTTATTATAATCGACATTGCTTGTGGATTTTATGATTCATGAGACCTTTTGTTTTGACTTAAAAAAAATAAAAATTTAGGAGGAATTTTTTTGGTTGATATCACACCAATTGGCGACAGAGTAGTTTTAAAACATAACAAACCCGAAGAAAAAACAAAATCGGGAATAGTTTTACCAAGTAATGCTAAGGAAAAACCTCAAGATGCCGAAGTTGTAGCAGTTGGTCCAGGTGGTTTAGCTGATGGAAAAAAAGTAGAGATGCAAGTCAAAGTAGGAGATTTCGTAATTTATTCAAAATATTCAGGTACAGAAGTTAAACTTGATGAAGAAGAATACGTGATAGTTAAACAAGACGATATATTAGCTGTAATAAAAAAATAAAAAACAAATTTTTAAAGATAAAGATAAAAAGAAAGAGTGCGATAAATTATTTTTTAAAAAAGATATAGAAAAACATTTGTTAAAAAATAAAAAGATTTACATACAAAGAAAAAAATAAAATCACATGGAGGTTTTTAGAAATGGCGAAACAATTAATTTTTGGTCAAAAGGCTCGACAAGCTATACTTGATGGTGTCAATGGATTAGCAAATGCTGTTAAATTAACTTTAGGACCCAGTGGTCGAAATGTTGCTCTTGATAAAAAATATGGAATACCATCGATAACTAACGACGGAGTCACAATTGCAAAAGAAATCGAACTCTTAGATCCGTATGAAAATGTCGGCGCACAAGTTGTTAGAGAAGTAGCAACTAAAACTAATGATGTTGCAGGTGACGGAACAACCACAGCAACAGTTCTTGCACAGTCTATAATAAGTGAAGGTTTTAAAAATATTGCTGCTGGAGCAAATCCAATGGAAATTCGCAAGGGTATAAATATAGCTTGCGAATGTGCTGTGAAAAATCTTTTTAGCTTGAGTAAGACCGTAGATGGAAAAAATCATATTGAAAACATCGCATCTGTCTCTGCTAGCGATTCAGGAATAGGCTCGATTATTGCAGATGCTATGGAAAAAGCTGGAAAAGATGGTGTTATAACTATAGAAGAATCCAAAACAGCAGAAACTGTCTTAGAGATTGTAGAAGGAATGCAATTTGACCGCGGTTATTTATCACCATATTTTGTTACTGATCAAGAAAAAATGATCGCACAATTTGAAAATCCATATATTTTAATAACTGATAAAAAAATTACGACTATACAAGATATTCTTCCTCTGTTAGAACAAATTGTTCAGACTAGTTCTAAATTATTGATAATAGCAGAAGACATAGAAGGAGAAGCATTAACAACTTTAGTACTTAACAAACTTAGAGGAACTTTTAATTGTGTCGCGGTCAAAGCTCCAGGGTTTGGAGATCGTCGTGAAGCAATGTTAGAAGATATAGCAGTGCTTACTAGCGGACAATTTATTTCTGAAAAGCTTGGTTTAGATTTAAAAAATACTAATTTAGATATGTTAGGTCGCGCTAAGAGCATAAAAGTAACAAAAGACAATACAATTATTGTCGGCGGTTCTGGAGATAAAAACGATATAAGTTCTCGTGTTAGTCAAATAAGATTACAAATCGAAGATACAACTTCTGAATTTGATAAAGAAAAATTACAAGAACGCCTAGCAAAATTATCAGGCGGAGTCGCTGTCATAAAAGTAGGCGCAGCAACAGAAACTGAACTAAAAGAGAAAAAATTACGTATGGAAGATGCTTTATCAGCAACTCGAGCAGCTGTCGAAGAAGGGGTAATATGTGGTGGTGGATCAGCTTATATTCATATTATCGATAGTGTTGTCGAAGATACCAAAAATTTAAGCGGCGATCAAAAAGTTGGTGCTCAAATATTATTAAGAGCTCTAGAAGCGCCTTTGAGACAGATAGCCAGCAACGCCGGAGCTGAAGGTGCCATCATTGTCAACAAAGTAAAAGAACTTGAAAAAGATATGGGATTCGATGCTGCAAACGAAAAATTCGTAAATATGATGAGTGTTGGCATAATTGATCCAACAAAAGTTACACGTAGTGCTTTACAAAATGCTGTAAGCGTAGCGTCTACACTATTAACTACTGAATGTATAATAACTGATCTAAAAGAAGAAAAAAACAATAACGAAGCTTCATCTGGTGCTGGAATGGGCAACGGAATGGGCATGATGTAATTTTTTATATTTTTATTTTTTGTTATTTTTTTATTTATATAGCTAAGCATTTTTTGCTTGGCTATTTTTATTATTTTTTATTTTTTTAATTTTATCTTAAATATAATATCGAAATTTTGATTTATAAATTTTAGAATTTTATTTAAATTTTGTCGCAATAATATATTATAGTTTTTTAATTATTGTCTAAACTAAAAAAATAATTATTTAAGATTTTATTTTAGATAATATATTTTTAAATTTTATTAAGTTTTATTATCGCGATAGAGTTGATATAATTTTAAAATAATTTTAGGATTTGATCATGGTGAAAGAAAATTTTTTTAAATCAAAAAAAAGTCTAGATGATAGCGAAACGAAAAAGAATTTGTTAGAAGCTTTTTTAAACGAATCTCAAGCTTATACGAAATACTGTTTTTTTTCTTCTCAAGCCAAAAAAGATGGTTTTGAGCAAATAGCAGGTTTTTTTAAAGACACTGCTGATAACGAAAAAGAACATGCAAAAATTTATTTTAAAATTTTATATGATGGAAAAATAAATTCTACACAAGAAAATCTATTGGATGCTGCAGATGGAGAAAAATTCGAACATGATGAGCTTTATAAGAAATTTGCACAAACTGCTGAAGAAGAAGGTTATGATGATATTGCGTATATATTTAGAGAAGTTGCAAAAATTGAGAAAACGCATGAAGAAAGATATAGAAAACTTTTAGACAACATTAAGAATAACCAAACTTTTGTTAGAGAAGAAAAAGTGGTTTGGAGATGCAGAAATTGTGGAAATTTACACGAATCAAATAAAGCGCCAGAAATTTGTTCTGTTTGTCAACATCCAAAATCTTATTTTGAAATTCTTAAATATAATTACTAGATCGTATTTATTTTTTTCTGTTTTTAAAATTCTTAAATATAATTATTAATTTATTTTTTTCTGTATATTTTATGACTCGTAGGAGAATCGAACTCCTGCCTCAGCCTTGAGAGGGCCGCGTCTTAACCTCTTGACTAACGAGTCGTTTGGAGAAGTACTACGATGAAAAGTATATAATAAGAATATAAAAATTTAATTTTTAGTTTAATTTTAGTTATTAAAATAAAAAAATATTTTCTACTTTGTAAATCATTTTTTTAAATCATATTAAAGAGACACTTTGTACATTATAAAAATGGCAGAAAAAAGTTTTAATATAAATGGATATTTTAACAAAATAATCTCATTATCAATACTTTTAATATTAGCTTTTTTTTCTGCACAAAAAAATATTTTTTGCTTTGAAAGTAAATTTAAATACGATTTTTCGCAAGAAAAATATAATTTTAATTTGCCAAGCAAATATGATTCAAGAGATAAAGATATAGTAACTTCAGTAAAAAAACAGTTTACGCGTGGTTCATGTTGGGCATTTAGCGTTATCTCTACTTTAGAAACAAATTATTTGTCACAAACAAATTCTAAAAAAAAAATAAATTTCTCTGAAAAGCATTTAATAGACAACATGAATTTAAATGATAAAATAATTTCTTTTGATTTAAAAACTAGTGGAAATCATGAAATGGCATCGGCATATTTTTCTAGTGGTCGCGGACCAGTTATCAAAAGTTATGATAATAATGACGATATTTTTAAATCTGCTGATAAATTTATTAGAAATATAATTTATTTGCCTGATGTAAAAATTTTTGATGAAGAAAATATAAAAAATCACAGAGAATTAATAAAATACTTTGTTCATACTTATGGCGCTGTAGCTAGTAATTTTTATTGGGATTTAAATTATTTAGATAAAACTCAAAAAAATTATTTTTATAATGGGGCTCACGAAACTACGAATCATAGTGCAAGTATAATAGGTTGGGATGATAATTACTCGCGAAAAAATTTTAAATACTGTCCTGATTATGACGGTGCTTTTATTTTAAAAAATTCTTGGGGAGATAAAATTTTAGATTCAGGATTTTTTTATATGTCTTATCAAGACTATTTCGCAGGTTATGAATCTTGTTTGTTTGATAATATAATTGATTCTAGCGATAAATTTTATTTTAAAAATATTTATCAATATGATTATTTCGGTATGTTGGATTCTTTTGATTTAAATATTTTAAAAAATAATAATTTTTTTTGTGTTAAATATGGTCTAAAAGATAATCATATTGCTGCAAGTGATATTGCTTTTTTTATTGCTAGTCCAAATACTAAAATAAAAATATGGTTTGCTAAAATTGATAATAATAAAATTATTGAGATAAGCGACTTGATTTTAGAAAAAAAAATAAAATATCCAGGATTTTATTGTGTAGAGTTAGAAAAAAAATTTTTAATTTTTGATAAAAATATTTATTTGGTTTTTAAACTTAATGCTGAAGATTTAAAAATTCCATGCGAAGGACAAATATATGACTTTTCTTCTAAAGTTGATATTAATGAAAATAATTATGTTTTTAATAATAATGATTTTATATTAAAAAAGTTAAAAGATTTTAATATCTCAGCTAATTTAAATATAAAGTTATTTGTTCAAAAAAATCTAGATAATGCGCAAAAAATTAACTTTAAAAAAATAAATAATAATAATAACAAAAACAATGACAAAATCGATGACTATATAGATAAGGATAAAAACTATAATAAAAACAATATAAATTTAAGTTTTTTGTTTTCTGTTCTTTGTATCATTATTTTAATTACTTTCCTGATTTTTTTATTTATTATTTTTTAAAAAATATTTTGGTGACTATGTTGATTAATATTATTCAAGAATTGCTGAATATAGAAGAAGAAGCAAAAAAAATCTTAGACGAAATTGAAAAAAATAAAATTATTTACGGAGAAATTTTAGAAATAGTTAAAAACGATCTTGGTGATAAATTAAAAAAAATAAAAGAAAGAGGAATATTTTTAATAAATAAAAAAGAAATCGAAAAAATTAATAAAATGCAGATCGAACTCGATTCTAGATATAGCGAAAAAATGGATGATTTAGAAAGAAAATTCATTGAAAATAAAGATGCTTGGATAAAAGAAATTTTAGAAAAAATAATTGGTGAATAAATTGATTAATTATGCATTGAATACAAAAATTAATGTTATGATTAGCAAATTACTTAATGAAAATGATTATAAAAAACTAACAAAATTAAACTCGCTTGCTTTAGTTATAAATGAGTTAAAAATTATTAACGATGGATATAGAAAAATATTTGAAGAGTTTACGGATGGTAATATGATAAAAAGGCAAAATATAGAAAATAGATTGATGTTATGTTTGATAAATTGTTATGAAAATATTTTTAAATTTATAAACAATGTAAATATAAAACGTTATATAAAATTATTTTATCTAAAGTTAAAAATTGACTTAATTAAACTAGGATTGAGTGCTGTTAAAGATAAAAGGGATTTGTCTTTGGAGTATTACGAATCTGATAAATTAGGTTTAGATACGTCTAGATTATTTTCTGATGACATTAATAATATTGAGGATTTTTTTAATGTTATACGGGATACTGAATTTTTTGATGTAATAAATCAACCATATATCGATAAACATAATTTATTTGAATTAGACACAAAATTAGATTTTTACTATTATGAAAAAGTTTTTAAATTTAATAAATTACTATCAGGCGGAGAGAAAAAAATTCTCGATGAAATAAACAAGATTGAATTAGAAATGCTCAATATAATTTATATATATAGACTTAAAGTTTTTTTTGCGTTTGATAAAGATAAAATTTATGCTTATTTGGCACCAAGAAAATATAAGTTAAGTTCAAGTGATATAAATAAATTAATAGCTGTTGATAATAAAATCGAACTTGAAGATTTAATAATAAGTTATAAAAATAACAAAGTATTTAAAAATAAAGAATTTAGCATAGAGAAATTTTATTATTATAATCTAAATTATTTTTATAAGAAATATGCAAAATTTCAAAAAAATTCTGTTGTTAGAATTTTATATTATATATTTTTAAAAAAAATAGAAATAAATAATATAACTTCGCTCATAGAAGGCATAAGATATAGATTAAATCCGGAATCGATATTAAATTATCTTTATTTCATGTGAGGAATTTTTGCGTGATAACGAAAATGTTCTTTGTTAATATAGTGGGGCAGTTAAAAGATATTGACTATGTCGTAGAAAAATATATTTATAAAAATAATATAGAACTTAATAATGCTGTAGAAGAAATTAAGAATAATAATAAAGATATTTATAGCACAAAAATTAAAGATGAAGATCGAAATAATCAAAATATCTTAAATAATAACGATTTTGCATCTGAGTTAGCTTTTAAATTCGTTAATAAAAATAATGATTCTGATTTTAGTTATAAAATCGAAATATCAAAAGATTATGTTAACGATAAATTGAGTAAACAAACTAAGCAAAAAGAAAAAGAAACAAAAGAAATAGAAGAATTAAAAATGTTTAAAGATAAATTAATAGGTTTTAAAAAAAATATAAATCATTTTAAAAATTTAGAATTGCGTCTGAATAAGCTTGATGATTTAGTATTTTTTTATTATGAATTTGGTCGAATGCCTATACATAATTATAAACAATATAAATCTTTTTTATTAGATGACAGAAATATAATTGTTATCAAAGGTGAAGTAGATAGAAAATTTGTTTGGCTGATTTATTTTACTGATGTTAATTCTAAAAAACGTGTCAAAAATATATTTAATAATTTAAATTTTGAACGCATCGAAATAAATCTGGGAAACGATAACTCAAAGTTTTCTAGTAATATCCAAAATAATTTATCTAAAATTGATGACACTATCATAGATATAGATAAAAAAATAAATGTTTTAAAAATTTCGATAAGAAACATTGAACTAATAGAAAAAGCAGCGCTATCAGAAAAAATTTTTGATATTTATAGTATATCTGATTCGAAAAAATTTGGAGCGGTAGTTGTAAAAGACTTTTTTATTTTTATGGGTTGGATTCCTAAAAATATATTTAAAGATTTGGATAAAAAAATTAAAAATGACAATAAAGTAATACTTTTAGTTGATGAAAATAATAAAAAAAATCCGCCGGTCTTATTAAAAAATCATTTTTTATTTAAACCTTTTGAGTCTTTGGTTAAGTTGTATGGTATACCTGACTATTTTGAAATCGATCCAACGCCATTTTTAGCAATTACTTATACTATTTTATTTGGTATGATGTTTGGCGATATTGGCCAAGGATTAGTTTTTTTTGTGACGGGATTAATTCTATCGAATATAAAAAAATTTAAAAATAATAATTTACTAAAAGTTTTGTCTATCCTCGGGATATCATCGATGATTTTTGGGTATTTATACGGATCAATTTTTGGTTTTGAAAACTTAATAAAACCTTTGTGGATAAGACCCAGTGACAATATAGTTTTTATTTTATTTTTCTCTGTCATTGCTGGTATTTTTTTAATATTTGTTTCGATGACTTTTAATTTAGTAAATTGCATAAAGACCAAAAATATTTTTGATTTAATAATAAATCAAAATGGATTAACAGGATTGTTTTTTTATTTGAGTATCTTATCTAGTTTTTTATTATTTTTTTATAAATCTGATTTAAAATATGTAAAATATATTTTATTATTTGCCTGTATTAATTTATTTTTAATTAGTTTTAAAGAATTGATAAAAAAAATATTTAAAAAGCAAAGTAATTTATTTGATTCTCAAAATATAATGGTTTATCTTTTTGAAAAAGTTATAGAACTTATAGAAATATTATTAAATTATTTTACTAATACTATATCTTTTGTACGTGTAGGTGCATTCGCTCTAAGTCATGCAGGTATGATGAGTGTTGTTATGTTGTTATCAGAAAAAGAATTTGGTAAAAAAAATTGGATAACAATAATTTTTGGCAATATTTTAGTGATGCTGCTAGAGGGGTTAATAGTTGGTATTCAAGTTTTAAGACTTGAATTTTATGAATTATTTGGTAGATTTTTTAGAGGAACTGGACGCGAATTTATAAACAATAAAAAAATATAGCTAAAATAAAAAATAAAATAATCGGAGCTTTAAAAAAATGATTGAGAAATTTCTTTTAATATTAATACTATTGAGTATTTTTGTGCCGTTGATATATTTTTTCAATGGAAATAAAAATAAGTCTCGTTTTAAAAAAAGTTTGTTACTGAGTTCTTTATTTTTTTTTACTTTATTGTTTTTAAATATTTTTGCATTTAAAAACGTTATTAGTGCAACGAGTGAAATTGAAACTGCAGGAGAATCTTTTTCGCGCGGTTTAGGTTTTTTGGCAGCTAGTCTAGTTACTGGTATGTCGACTATTGGTGCTGGAATTGCAACAGGTTCAGCTGCATCAGCAGCTTTAGGCGCTATAAGTGAAAACGAAAAAATAATGGGAAAAGCATTAATATTTGTTGCTCTTGCTGAAGGTATTGCTGTGTATGGTTTATTAATATCTTTTACGATATTGGGCAGAATCTAAATAATGAGAATGTTTTTTATAAGCGATAATATAGATACTTATACTGGTCTAAGGTTAGTTGGAATAGATGGCATTATTGTTCATAATGATAAGGAATTTTACAAAGGAATCAATATAGCTTTAAAAAATAAAAATAATTTGATTTTAATTTTTACTGAAAAAATCGCTAACGAATTCAACGAAAAAATATTAGAAATTAAGTCAACACAAAATAAAATATTAACTGTTGTTGTGCCCGATAGACACGGATCAGATATTTCTAATAATTTTATATCTAGATATATTCGAGAATCAATAGGTATTAAAATAGATGCTAATGATAAAAAGACACAATAAAAAACAAATTGAAAAAATTCATGGAGCAAATGTGTTTGCAATAGTAAAATAATAAAAATTCATTTGATAAAAAAATTTAATATAATTTTTAAATTTAATTCTAAACAAATAACTAAATTGATAATTTTTTTAAAAATTGTTTTTTAATATATAGATTCTTATAATTTTTATAAAAATCATCTATCGATTATTCTTTTAGATCGTTTTTATGAAAATATTGTATTATTCTGTTTTTTGTGATTTAATTATTTATGAAACTAAATTTTAAATATATAAGGAAAGTGATCATCTTGGAATCAGAAGGATCAGATTATTTACGTGAATTAGCTGAATTTAGTGATGTTGGCGAGGCTCAGGAATTTTTGAAAATGCAACATACATCTGTTGATTATGCAGTATCCATATTTCTTTTTATACCCAGTTTAGCAATCACTTTTATTCAAGGACTATTTAATTTTCTTATATCTATTGTTCCTACAACGATATGTTTTGCCGCTGGAATATTGTCTTCTTCATTTGTAAATCCAAATAGTACCAGTTACACTCGAGTATCTTCTGTTGCAGGAAGAATCCTTTATATAGCAAATAATATAATTAAACAACATGAAGACGGCACTGTATCTTACACAGCTATCGATAATGAAGGGGAACGATTACAGGGAAGAAATTTACAAAAGAGTTTAGACATTGTTTCTTCGACACCTGCTAGTAGTGGAGATGGATGTGTAATTTGGGGACCTTTACTTACTGCTACACGATTTTGGGATCATGCAATTTGTGGTTTTGCCGCACCAATAAGAGAATATTTACTTGTAAATTTGAGTTGCGGTAGAGATCGTGAAATTATGTTGTTGGCAACTCAACTGAGAATTGTCAGGGCAGCAAGAGAAGAATTAGATAATGGAAAAATTGCAGATCGATTGAGAAGAAGTTGGTTTAAGATGATTGTATGTGGAATATTTACTCCTGTTGTGTCAGTTGTTGCGTTTACTTTTTCATTACCCTCAATAACAATTGGTGTTGTTGCTGTAATCTTTTATTCTTCATTTTCACTTCTTACGGGTAACTATTCTAGAAATAGCGATTTGATGATATTAGCAAATCGTAACGGAATGGCTATATTTTTAACCATATATGAAGTTAATGATAACGGAGAATTACTTCCAAGAACTAATTTTGGAGCGATTATGACGGGTGAGAAACAAATTACAAGAGATGGAATAATTCCGGATTATGGTGGATGGTTTTTCAATCTATTTAGAGACGAGAAAGTTATGTCTAGAGAGAAAGCCCGTCTATATTATCTTGTGTTACTGTTTTTTTCTGGTTTTTTTGGATTTATGAATAATTATTTTAATTTTGCTTTTGGCGGAGGAAGTTTAGAAGTACGTGATGTGGCAAATAGAGTAGATAGAATTCGTCGCGGTCTTCGAAATGATTCACCAGTATTGGAATAAGTAATGTGTAAAAAAAAATATAAATTTATTTTTTTATTATCTTTTGGATTTAGGAGGGGATATTTTTTTGGCTAATGATAATAGTTGTTGTAGTATTTTCTTATATCTTTTTTCTTTAATATTTAGATTAATTGCATATCTCGCCGCTGTCGCTGTAACATTTGCAATTGCAATTTTAGGACTTGTTTTAACTTTGTTAGAATCGATAGTTTGTGTTTTTATTTCGAACTTTCGGAGCGGAAAAAACAAAATAATGGTAAGATTTAACGATAATGGAACGATAATTTTTAACGATATAGAAATAGGTAAAAATAATAGATATACAATTGATGAAGACTGTGTAAAAATGAATAAAAAAAGTTACGTTGTACACCCGTTATTTAACGATCGCACTAACTCTGTTTATACTATACCTAAATATTTATTAGCAGCCTCTATGACAGCAGAATTTATGTTTAATCCACTTTTAACAACGGTATATTGCACTCCAGATTTCTTCAAAAGAAAAAAGAAAGTCGTCAACTCGAATATAACAGACAGATAATAGAGAAACAATGTCTACATTTTTTTTGTAAATTTTTTCTATGTAATCGTTCTTCTAAATCATATTTTTACTGATAAAATTAGAATAAAAATTATTTTATTTAGATTTAAAAATCTATTTTTAATTTTATTTTTTATTGACTAAAAAAAATAATTTTGAGTAAAATGGAGATATAATGGTTGTTCGTCATAGACGACTTCCTGATAAGAATTTCAAAATAGTTGATTTCTTGTAGGATCAGCGACTATTTTTAATAATCTCTAGGATTAATTTTATGATCTCAGATAGTAATTTTATCACTTCTAAGATCATCAAGGGGTCTGTGATCATATTATCACCTCACTTTTTGCGAGTGAGGAAGTCGCTCATGTCGTCAAATTTAATTGACAGAACATAATAAGACTCACAGAAAAAATAACATAAAATTTATTTTTATAAATTTATTTTCTTATTGAAATCATTAGAAATTATTTAAAAGAAGATTTTACGATATAACAAATGCTAGAATTATAAGTGTTAACAAAGATATTATAGTTATCTTTTTGTGACAGAGATTGAGGAATTGATAAGATGATTATAATATTTAGCTATTTTTTATAAACGATTCAAAATCATCTTTTATTATTTTCCAATTGTCTTACAAATGTATTATCAACGTATTTATATAACTCCAATCTAGTTCCGAGCCGTATGAATGTCTTATAAAATGCCTAAACAATAAATACTTTTCTAATTTTTTTTATTTCGTCTCTGATGATTCTTATATTTTTCAAGTTATCAGCAAACATCACTTCAAACAACGTTTTGCGTCATTTAGAGTTATTAGGGATTTTCTCATTCAGGTTTTAAAAAATAATATAGACGCACTTTCTACACCGTTATAAAATGAATGAAGTACTTGATCATCTGCCGTAATTTCTACAATATCAGGGAAATTTGTTTTGCATGAATTTAAAAAATGTTTTATATCTGCTAACAATATTTATCCTTGAAATTTCATGTTTAATTTTTATTTTTGTATTTCTATCCAATTTGAATAATCTCGCCTATCTCATTAAGCATCGAATAAAAAATCTAGATTTTTATCAAAATCTACTAAGTCGATTTTGCTATCTATGTCAAAATGCAACCTTGAAATAAAGCTATACGATCCTCATCATTGGGTATTCTTTTAATAAGCGATTTTAAATAGAGAATCTACGTGTTCTTTAGTTTGAGAGTTTTCTCTGGATGTTGCTAAAAGAATTGGAAGTAAATGATTTGACAATCGTATTGATTCATCAATTAAACTATAGCCTGTCAGTTCTTCTAAAGGAAAACCTATTTTACAAAATCTAACTTCTCTAGATATGAGAGATTTCATTCCAAGAGAGGATAAAATTATTTTTGCTAGCTTATTTTGTATCTCTGATGACGTATTCAGAATTTGAAAAAGTGCTCTTATTCTTAAAAGAATCTCGTATCTTGATAATCCTTGCAAAAATTTTAAAAGAAATGTAATAATATTTACATCATTAGGAATTTCAATTTCTGACATTTAACTTTTTTCCTCTATTTAATTTGAGAAAAACGTCAACAAACAAGTTTATTTTATAATAACTTGTCAGAAAATAAAAAATTTCTACAGTTCGCTTATGTAACAAAAAACGCAGATAATATCATCATCATTTCTTATATTTATTGAGTTTTATTTCTGTATTTAATCTTTTTCTGTATACAATATTGTGAATTCTTTTTTTTATTATAGATATTATTTCTTTGCCTCGACCTGAAATTTCGCCACCTATCAATACTATTTCCAGATTAAAAACATTAATAATATTCGCAAAATAAACGCACAACATGAGTAATATATTTTTATAAAATATTCTGTGTTGCAAAACTTTTGTATTTATCTATTAATTTGATCTTATAAAAAATTTATTATAAAAAAATATAAAAATTGCTTAAAATATAAACTTATTAAGAACAAAATTTAAATATTGTTTAGCGAGAACTTTTGTTGAAGAATAATAATAACAATAAAATAGATAATAATGAAATTAGCAACATAAGAAATTTTTGTATTATAGCTCATATCGATCATGGAAAATCAACTCTTGCAGATAGAATGATACAAAATTCAGGTCTACTAGAAGAACGTGAAATGCAAGAACAAATTTTAGATAGCATGGATTTAGAAAGAGAACGCGGTATAACGATAAAATCACAGGCCATTAGATTAAATTATAAATTTAATAATAAAAATTACGTTTTAAATTTAATAGATACTCCAGGACATATCGATTTTAACTATGAAGTTTCAAGAAGTTTAGCTGCGTGTGAAGGGGCTATTTTATTAATAGATGCGGCTCAAGGAATAGAAGCACAAACTTTAACTAATTTATATTTAGCATTAGAAAATAATTTAGAGGTTATTTGTGTAATAAATAAAATAGACTTGCCCAGTGCTAATCCAGAAAAAATAAAAAAAGAAATAGAAGAAATAATTTGTTTAGATGCTAGTGAAGTTCCACTTATATCTGCTAAAAATAATATAAATATAGATAAAGTTTTTGAGAACATAATTAAATTAGTTCCAGCACCAAAAGGTTTAATAAAAAATCCTCTGAGAGCTTTAATATTCGATTCTAAGTATGACACATATAAAGGTGTAATAGTTTTTATTAGAGTTTTTGATGGTATAATTAAAAAAAAAATGACTATAAAATTTTTAGCCACACAAAAAAATTTTGAAATAAATGACGTAGGTATACTTGAACCAGGAAAATTTGTTTCTAAAGATTTATTAAAAACTGGAGAAGTAGGATATTTTACCGCTAGCATAAAAAATGTTAGAGATACGCAAATAGGTGATACAGTTACTGATTTTAACAATTCGACTAAAGAAATTTTGCCTGGATATAAAAAAGTAATACCCATGGTTTATTGCGGATTATATACGGCAGATAATTCTAAATACAATGAATTAAAAGATGCACTAGAGAAATTAAGTCTTAATGATGCATCTTTAACTTTTGAACCAGAAAGTTCTATAGCTTTAGGTTTTGGTTTTCGTTGTGGCTTTTTAGGATTATTGCATTTAGAAATAATTCAAGAAAGATTAGAACGCGAATATAATTTAGATTTAATAACAACTGCTCCAGGTGTAATTTATAAATTCTTTTTAACTGATAAAACAATAACTAATTTATCAAATCCGAGAGAAATGCCAAATTTAAATAATATTTTGTATATACAAGAACCTTTTGTTCATGCCAATATAATATCTCCGCAAGAATATATAGGATCAATTATAAAGTTATGTCAAGAACGCCGTGGAAAATATTTAGATATGATATATTTAGATAAATCGCGAGTAAAATTAGTTTACGATATGCCACTTAACGAAATAATTTATGATTTTTTTGACACCTTAAAATCATGCTCTCGAGGTTATGCTTCTCTTGATTATAATTTAAAAAACTATGAGACCTCTGATTTAGTAAAATTAAATATTTTAATAAATCATGAAATTATTGATTCTTTATCATTTATAGTTCACAGATCAAATGCATATACTCGCGGAAAAAAAATAGTAGAAAAATTAAAGACACTTATACCAAGACAACTTTTTGAAGTTCCAATTCAAGCAAGTATAAATAATAAAATTATTGCTCGTGAAACAGTTAGTGCTGTTCGCAAAGATGTTTTATCCAAATGCTACGGTGGGGACATATCTCGCAAGAGAAAACTTTTAGAAAAGCAAAAAGAGGGCAAAAAAAGAATGCGTCAAATTGGCAACATTGAGATACCGCAGAGCGCATTTATGAGCGTTTTAAAGCTCGATTAGATAATTCCTAAATTTCAACAATATTTGTTAACTAAGTTATTTGTTTTCTCTTTGCAAATATTTTTTTTATTGTCATAGTCTTTGACTACGAATTCTATTATATCAGCAATTTCTTTCATGTCATTTTCATTAAAACCTCGTGTAGTAATTGCTGGAGTCCCTAATCTGATTCCACTTGTTATAAATTTAGATTGCTTATCAAATGGCACGGAATTTTTATTACATGTGATACCAATGTCATCTAATTTTTCTTCGATTTCTTTTCCAGTTTTATTAAAGTTACTCAAGTCGACTAGCATAAGATGATTATCTGTTCCATTAGAAACTATCTTAAAATCGCGCAAAATTAATTCGTTTGCTAAAGTTTTTGCATTTATTATTACTCTTTTGCAATAATTTTTGAATTCCGGGCTTAGCGCTTCTTTAAATGCAACAGCCTTTGCAGCTATTATGTGCATTAAAGGACCGCCTTGTATTCCTGGAAAAACTGCTTTGTCTAATTTTTCTGCATATTTTTTTTTGCATAAGATTAATCCGCCACGCGGACCTCGTAAAGTTTTATGCGTTGTAGAAGTTACAAAATCAGCGTATTCAACAGGATTATTGTGAAGTCCTGAAGCTATCAAACCTGCTATATGAGCCATATCGACCATTAAATAAGCGTTAATTTCTTTTGCGATGTCACCAAAAATTTTAAAATCTATTTCTCTAGAGTAAGCACTTGCTCCAGCAATTATTAATTTTGGTTTGTTTTTCAAAGCTATTTCTCTTACTTGTTTAAAATCAATTAATCCGGTTTCTTTATCGACTCCATAAGAAATAACATTAAAATATCTTCCTGAAAATGTGATAGGCGAACCATGAGTTAAATGCCCACCATGTGATAAATCCATTCCCATTATTAAATCTCCTGGATTTAAAACACAAAAAAATACCGCAGCGTTAGCCTGAGAACCAGAATGCGCTTGGACATTTGCGTGTTCAGCGCCAAATAATTTTTTTACTCTTTCTATTGCTAAATTTTCTGCTATATCAACATATTCACAGCCGCCATAATATCTTTTTTCCGGATATCCTTCAGCATATTTATTTGTCATAATAGAACCCATAGCCTCTAAAATTGATTTAGATACAAAATTCTCAGAAGCAATTAATTCTATTTTCTTTTCTTGTCTATTTTCTTCGTTTATTATAGCGTCATATATTTCTTTATCTTGTGTTTTTAAAGATTCATACACAAAAGATCACAATCCTATAAAAATTAATTTTTATATTAAAAATTTTTTTAATTTTAATTTATTCACACAAATCAATAATTAATAAGTCAAGAGCCAATCTTTTATTTATTAAATATTTTAGTTTAGAATCAAGCTTAACAAAGTTTTCTAATATATTACTCTTAAATTCGATGTCATTTTTGTTATTAATATCTTTTTTTATAGATTTATATAAATAAAAAATTAAACTATATATAAAATCTCCGGAATCTTTGCCCGAATCAATAAAACTATCTATGATTTCAAGAGCGGATGATAAATTTTTATTTTCTAGCTCGTTAATAAATCTATCACAAGTCTCAAAATCTAACACACTTAAAAAATCTAAAATATCTTTTAAATTTATTCTCTTGTTTCTATATAAATTAGAACATCTATCTAAAACACTAATTGCATCTCTTAATGAACCGTTATTAATTTCTGATATATATTCTAAAGCATCGTAATCAATAATAATTTCTTCTTGCTCGCAAATATTTTTTAGAGAAACAAATATATCTTTATCACAAATTTTTTTAAAATCATATCTTTGGCATCGCGATATTATCGTAGTTGGTATTTTTTTATATTCAGTAGTTGCTAAGATAAAAACTATATACTTAGGAGGTTCTTCTAAAGTTTTTAATAAAGCATTAAAAGCACCTGACGATAACATATGAATCTCGTCTATTATATAAATTTTATATCGCGAGTTATCTACTGGAGGGTATTTTATTTCTTCACAAAGGTCTCGTATATTATCCACACTATTATTGCTAGCAGCATCTATTTCTATTATATTTATATTACTTTTATTTTTTGTATTTAAACACTGGTGACATTTGTTACACGGTTCTCCGTCGTTATTAGATTCACAATTTAAAGCCATAGCAAAAATTTTTGCAATCGAAGTTTTTCCAGTACCATGAGATCCACAAAATAAATAAGCGTGTGAAATCTGTTTTGATTTTATTTGATTAATCAAAGTTTTAACAACGTGCTTTTGGCTTACGACATCACAAAATTTTTTAGGTCTATATTTTCTGTATAATGCTTGATAAATTTAAATCACCGAAAAGAATTATAAATAATATTTAATTTATAGACTAGATATTTTTTATTTTGTTATTATTAAAAACAAATATAATTTATTGATTTGAAAAGTAGTTTTGACATCAAACAGTGTGTCGTGCGTTTATATTTAAAATTAAGAAACAAAACTAAAATTAATATTTTAAGCATAGTTATATTTTCTAAACTCTTTAAATAAAAATTTATATGCAAAAGTTTTTTTACAAAATCAACACTTTGCTTAGAATATTTTTTTTTGTAGTTTTATTGACATTTGTTATACCGAGTGCTGTTAATTTTTGTTTTGCGTTTGAGCTAAATAAGACAAAGATACATAATAAAAAAATAATAAATAATAAAATCAAAAATTTAGAAGTTAACAAAAAAAATAATACTAAAATCGAAATTAATCAATTAGAAGATTATTTAAAGTTAGTTGTTGCAGAAGAAATGCCGGCATATTTTGAAATAGAAGCCTTAAAAGCACAAGCAGTAGCATCCAGAAGTTATGCTGTTAAAAATTATAACGGCAAAGATCTTAAAGAATTATATCAAGCTTATAGCGATATAGAAAAATTAAAAGAAAAATGGAATAACGATTTTGATAAGTATTATAAAAAAATTTGTTTTGCTGTTGATAGTACAAAAGGACAAATTATAAAATATAATAACGATGTTGCTTTGGCAGTATTTCATTCGACAAGTGCAGGTGTTACTCAAAACTCTGAAGATGTTTGGAAAAATGAATTGCCATATCTCAAAAGTGTTGATAGCTATGACGATATAAATGCTTTAAATTTTGTTTCGTATAAGACTTTTAAAATTAGTGATATTTGCCAAAAAATAAATAAAAAATTTGAAACTGACATAAACAAAAATAATTTTGAAAACAATTTTAAAGTAAGTATAAAATCCAATAGTGGATACATAAAAAAACTTAAAATATGCGAAAAAGATATTAGCGCAATGGAATTTAGAATGCTATTAGATTTACGTTCAACTAATTTTGAATTTTATTTAGATAAAGATAATAGTCAAATAACTTTTAAAACCAAAGGATATGGTCACGGCGTAGGAATGAGTCAATACGGTGCACATTACATGGCTAAAAAAGGTTTTAATTATGTTGATATATTAAAGCATTATTATAGCGGTGTACATATAGAAAAAATGGATATAAAAAAATAGTTTATTAATTTTTAGATACTTGAATTTTATCTTTTTATTATTATAAAAGATTTATCTAAGATTATCTTTAATAGAATTAGATCAATTTTAAATCTAAATAAATATTTTTTATAAAATAAAGATGCTACGGTGACAAAAGATTATAACTAAAAACTATGATTTTGCTTTGTAAAAAAATATTTAATATAAAAAACAAATATAAAAAATAGAATAATATTTCAATTTCTAAACATACTTGTCTTCGTATTTAAAAAAACAGACGAGACGGGTTGGTATATCGCGTGAGCAGGGTTAATTCTCAAAGTGAAAAATTAACAGATTCTGGTCTTATTATAGCCACTCTTTTTAAAATATCGGAATCGACACACTTTTCTAAAGATCTTCAAGCTTTTGACAGACGCTACCTTGGTAAAAAATTTTTAGATATTTTTGATAAAATATTAAGAGAAATGTCTTCTAGACCTAATATTATTAATAAACTTGTGGATTTGTCAACTGATATTACTATCTCCCGTATAATAATGAAAAAGTATATAATTGATATTATAGCAGAAGAATTCAGAAGTTCTATAAATGAAAATATCGAAGATATGAAAAATGCCTTACGAAATCAAGGCTTTGATGAATCACAAGTAAAAATCCTTAAAACTTTTCTTTCATCTATTTACATGAAAAATGTTACATCGTTAAATGATCGTATTATAATGGACAGAAATGTTGGTGACCAAATAGATCGAACTATAATCAATCGAGATATAAGTACTTGTGTAGAAAATATATCAAATTCATTGCCTGGAGAATCAGCGGTTAAAGGTTTGAAAACAATTGTTAATATTTATATGAACAACGTTCAAGAACTAAGAGAAATAGGTGATCCAAATAGTTCTAAAGCGCATTTATTAATTTCAGAATTAGGCAATAATATAAAATTATTAAGAAACGCAATTTCTGAATTAAAAAATAGATTGCGAGAGATAGGAATTGACGATCCATTGATTATACAAACAATAAATAGAAATATCAAGCTGATAGAAGATGATGTAAATCAAACCAACAGGATGATTTTACAGCCATCAATTTTAAATTCAGATGTTTTTCCACCCAGGGATATAGCGAATAATAGTAGATCTCATGAACTGGAAGAAAAGTGTTCAGAATATTCTAATCTTATGGGTAATTTGGGAAGAACTGAATTGTTGGCATTTGTAAGATCTTCGGACAGTCGTACGTGCGAAAGAGCATTAAGTCTTTTTCCAAAACCACAACAAGAGCCTAATCCTAATGACATTCGTAAATTATTTGTTGCTATAGAATTGTCTAGAAATCCTAAGATTTTTCCTGGTATGAATAAAACGATCCAAATTTTGCCCCACAGGAGATGGGAACGGTTATTTGAAATGCCTTTGGCTGCTTTAGAATGTCTCCAAAAAATTTCTAAAGGTGAATTAAACGTAAGACAAATAAAACAACAAATTAGAAAATTGGAAACATCTATACGAAATTCGAAAGGTTCTATATCATCCACATCGCAGCAACGAGAACAAGTTATTAATGCAGCGAAAGAAAAAATACAAGCGTTTCGACAAGCTATTAGATTTTTAGAAAACAAACAAGTTAATGAAACCTCTAGAGGATCTCATTTGTTTTCAAAAAGCACTCAAAAAGGATTTAAAGCTATAAATCAAGAAATATCTAGTTTAATTAAAAAAATTGCTGCTGAAAAATCAAAATTGAATGATTCAAAAACTCCAGAACACAAATTACAAATCCACGAAAGAAGAATTGAAAGATATCTATCAGAAATATCACAACTTGAACAAAAATTAAATCCGACACGAAGTTTGCCAAATATAAGAGAACATTCCGCACCTTCTGTCCCGCGAAAAACACAGAGTCGTGCTAGATAGTTTGGATACTAATTTTTTCAACCATATTCATCATAATTTAATTAATACTAGTTAATATCTTTTGAGTATTTTTATTATTTATACGTAAAAAATAAGCCTAAAGAAGAGAAAAGAGTAACGCTAGACAGTTTTAATACTAGTTTTTTTCAATATTTTTATTATTAAGACGTAAAAAATTCTAGATAAAATTAAAATACTAAACCCAAATTATTAAAAACTTAATTTTAATGATAGAGTTTTTCAGAATAAATTATAAATTGGAGAATTTTCGTGAGACTTGGAATAGTTGGATTGCCAAATGTTGGTAAAAGCACTTTATTTAACTCTTTAACTAATTTAAATATAGCTTCGGAAAATTATCCATTTTGTACGATAGAGCCAAACAAAGGCATTGTAAATGTTCCTGATGAGAGATTAATTAAATTAGCTGATTTATATAATTGCAATAATATTGTACACGCAACAGTAGAGTTTGTAGATATAGCGGGTCTTATTAAAGGCGCAAGTAATGGCGAAGGATTAGGAAATAAATTTCTCTCGCATATTAGAGAAGTAGATGCAATATTGCATGTAGTGAGATGTTTTGAAAATAATGATATAATTCACGTAAGTGGCAATATAAATGTTTTTAATGATGTCGAAGTCGTAAATATAGAATTAATTTTGTCTGATATAGAATTTCTTGAAAAAAAAATGAATAAATATAAAAAAGACATAAAAAAAGATAAATCTATAGAAAAAGAATTAAATATATTAAATAAAATTAAAATTGGTCTAGAAAATAATGTTTGTGCAAGAAATTTAAAATTAAACGATGAAGAATTTTTGATAGCAAAAAAAAATAACTTATTGAGTTTAAAACCAGTTTTATATGTCGCTAACTTAGATGAAAGTAATTTTAATAAAAAAAATATTTATGTTAACGAGATAGAAAAAATCGCCAATAAAGATAATTCTTTTGTGATAAAAATTTGTGTAAAACTTGAGCAAGAAATAAGTGAATTAAATTTAAAAAACAAAAAAATATTTTTAGAAGAACTAGGATTAGAAAAATCTGGTTTAGATAGATTGATTAGAGAAAGCTATAATTTACTTGGAATGATAAGTTTTTTAACAGCAGGCCCTAAAGAGACAAGAGCTTGGACGATATTTAAAAATACAAGAATAGTTAAGGCTGCTGGAAAAATTCATTCGGATTTTGAAAGAGGTTTTATAAAAGCAGAAGTAATAGATTATGACGATTTAATCAGATGTCACTCAATAACAGAAGCAAAATCAAAAGGATTAGTTAGGATAGAAGGAAAAGAATATATTGTTAAAGATGGTGATGTCATTGTTTTTAGGTTTAATGTGTAGCTCTTGGTGGCGATAGAAATCAAAAATATTGATGAAACAAAAGTTAAAGAATTCATAGGATTGATAAAAAATCATAAAGAAATTTTTATAATGGGTCACAAAAACCCCGATGCTGATTGTTTTGGTGCCGCAGTATCTATTCTTGATTTTATAAATTCTTATAATAATAATTCTAAGATTATTTTAAATCACGTTTCGAGAAATATAAAAAATATTTATAAATATATAAATTTAAAAGAAAAATTTATTACTAAAAATAAAGATATAGACATTAAGTCAATAGATAATTTTTTGTTAGTAATAGTTGATACAAATAGAGAATCTCTTGTTGAGAATAGAATAATTTTAAAAAAGAGTAAAGCAACAGTAATTTTTGATCATCACGAAGAATATTTTGATTCAATAAAGAAAGCTATTATTAGATTTCAAGACGTTGATAATTCATCGACATGCGAAATCATAACTGAGATCTGCTTTAGAAATAAAAAAATAAAAAAGAAAATCGCTAATTTATTGCTAGCAGGTATAACAGTTGATAGTAAAAATTTTAGCATGAACACAACATCAATTACTCATGAGATTGCATCGTTTTTAATATTAAATAAAGCAAATCCTTTGACTATAAAAAAACTCTTTCAACAGAATTTAAATAAATATAAAGAAAAATTAGACTCGATGAACAAATTAAAAATTATTAAAAAAAGTATTGCAATTATGACTACTGAAGATTCGTCATTAGTTGCAATACTTTCTGATGAGTTACTGAACATAAAAAATATAGAAACTTCTTTTGTTATATGTTTGTTAAAAAAAAAAATAATTATAAGTGCTCGAAGTTTAGGATCGATAGATACTCAAAAAATAATGCAAAAATTTAATGGCGGAGGTCACATAAATTCGTCCGCGGCTCAAGTAAAAAGCGATAATCCAAAAAAAATAATAACGCTACTAAAAAAAGCAATAAGAGAAAACTCTTAATTTGTTTTTATTGTTTAAAAGTATTTTGTTATTTAAATTCTCACTTTAAAAAATTTATAGAAAAATTTAAAAAAACTAAAAAAAATATAGTCAATTGATTTTTTTATCTTTTCTATGTTAAATACAAGACACGAAGGGAATCTGGACATGATTTGCCGAAAGTCCTCTTATTACCATTTTTATTTTCTGACAAATTATTATAAAATAAATTTGTTTGCTGAGAGTTCTTTTAAACAAAAGGAGAAAAAAGTTCTTGGACAAACAGGGATTATTAATACTATGTCCTGTCACAGGAGGATTGTCAAAAAATGAACTCTCAGATAGAACAGATCGATCTTTCGAATCTTTGATGTATTGTCAGAAACACAAGAAAACAAAGACATTACAAACGCAATTTTAAATGAATATCACATGCCACATCTCACACATACGATATTCTGTTTTTAAAAAATCAAACAGATGGTAGTTTATCTAATGAAGCTATGCCGTTGTCAGATAGACTACATCATTTTTTTGAAAGCAGCAAGACAAAACCCTCGAAGTTCAGAAAGAGTAATTCAACTTATCGAAATACATATTGACGAAAAAAAATATCTTAACTACTTTCGCATTAAGATAAAAGATTTCACTACGTCTAAAGACGTCAAAAGAAAAAGCTAAAACTTATGAAGACTTAAATCATCTAACAATAACACCAGTATCTTCTTCGATGAAACAATCGAACAATATCCAAGTTAAGAACATTTTTGCTTAAAACTTTGTCCACATATGTAGAAACTGGCGAAAATCTTCCGACAAGAGAGATTTTATTCGCTTTCACTGATTGCTTTAGAAATTCATTACATCTATGTAATTCTTGAAGAAGAAGTTTTTAAAAATAGATTTTGTTTGCTTATAACTACTTATATAATTGGTCATCATAGTGAAGATAAATTAAATTAGAAGAGAGCTGATATGGTAAACGGCTTCCGTTCTTGCTGACAGAGAAATCAAGAAAATTTATCTTATGGAAATTGACGCACGATCTTTATTTTAATAATGATAAAAATACAAAAAACATAATTTAATAAAATAAATGATATTTGATGATATAAGTTACCTATTAAAGAATTTTTTTAAATTAAGAGGGAAAAAGTTATATGGATAAAATTAAAAATGTGAATCTCCTACATCTTATTCCAGGATTAACAAAAGGTGAACTCTTAGAAAGAATGATAACAATCTTTCAGATCTTTGGTGTGTCATTAAAAACAAAAGAAGGCGAAAAATGCATAAACGAATTTTTATTTAAATATAGATCAATATTTCTTACACATTCAGGTATTGAATTTTTAGAAACGCGAGAATATAAAAACGAAAGTTTGTTTGGTGAAATGACACCGTTGTTAAGTGATTTGCGTCCATTTTTTTTAAAAATAGTAGAAAAAAATCCTCAAAGTTTAGAAGAAGTAATGCAACTTATTGAAATACATATTAACGAAAAAAAAATATTTGAATTAGATACAAAGTTACTTATTTTTTTCAGTGAATTTTTTAAATGCGATATTTCAGTTCTAGAAAATTTAGAAATCAAAAAATTCTGTCGATACTTTCAAAGATTATGTTCGCAATTTATAATTTATTCACAAAATATACCAAATAAGCTACAAGCATTTATTTTGTTTTTACATGATTCTCCAGAATATCTTTGTTTGTTTTTAGATATTGTCAAATTAGATTTAATAAGAAGAGAGTTTGGAAGATTTGTACAAACAAGAGCTTTTGATGCTACTCAGGGAGGCATATTTTTAATTTTAATTATAGTAAATTTTTTTGATGCACTTCCTTCAGAAGATAGATCTCAAGTTTTTGATTGTGTTGTTCGCTGCATAGAGTATTCTCATAGTGGTTTGCCTATTGAAAATCCGGAAGTCATTATCGATTTTATGACAAAGCAATTTATTTTAGATACAGAAAATTTAGGAAGAACTTTAATGGGCCATAGACAAATGGTAGAAAGAACTTTAGTGGGTCCTAGACAAATGATTTCTTCGCTAGTAGTTATTGGTTTTATACAGCAGAACCGAGAGAAGTATATTAGGCAAGAAGTTATGACATATACAAAATCAATTCTTGCGGTAAATAGTATTCTTCTGATTTCTCAAGTATTAGAGCACGGTATTGAAAACTTAAGGAAAGGATATATACCATCTCATGGTAGAATTTTCTTTTGGTTACATTACACAGAAGCAAGTTTAGAAGAGGCAAAATTAGCAACTGGCATCTTAGCCAAAATATTTCCTTTCTTATTAGAAAATATTATAAAACTTAATGAAATAATCGAACAACATCATAGATTCAAAGCATTTCTACCTGAAACTTTGTCCATGAGTGTAAAAGCTGGCTGGAGTTTTTTAGTGGAAAATTCACTTGTTTTTACTTCATCATTATATTCAGAAATGTATCGTGCTCACGAGTTTTTCGGAAGAGAAGTTTTCAATAATTTTTGCCTGTTTATAGCTGCTTCTACTGTTGATAAACATAAGAAATATAATGATATTGAAGTAAGTAGTCTAAGAGATCATTATGTGGAACGCTATAGCCCTCGTTAAAAAGAAATCAAGAAAACTCATCTTTTAAAAATTCGTATACAATCTTTTTTTCTTTTTTTATGCAATAGTAAGAAATTAAAATCTTTTATTTGTGTATCCTGCTTTTTTTACTCTTATCGTTTAATAAAAAGAAAAAATAAACTAAAAATCTAAATTACATGTTCAATTTTTTTAGATTAAGTCAGATCTAATTATTTTTTTATTAAATTTTTATAGATTCTTTCTATATTAACAACAAATTTTTTTGATGTTAAATCTTTTATATTTTTCTTAGCATGTTCAATCATTTCTTCTTTTTTAAAATTTTGATCGCTTATTTTATTTATTATATCTATAAGATCTTTTTTATTTTCAAACAGAAAACCGGTTTTAAAATTTTCAATTATTTTTAAGATGCTGTCGTCTTTTTTTGCTATTACTATTAAATCAGATGCGATAGCTTCTATATAAGTTAAACCTTGTGTTTCCGAAACTGAAGCTGTAGCAAAAACATTTGATATTTTATAATATAAATTTGTTTCGCTCCACGGTATTTCTCCAACAAAAATAACTTCTTGATCAATTTTTAGATCATAAGCCAATTTTTTTAAGTTATTTAATTCTGGTCCGTCGCCGACTATTAAAAGTTTACAATTTTTTATTATTTTTAATATATTCGGCATCGAACTAATCAAGAAATCTATGCTTTTTTCTTTTGCAACTCGACCTAAAAATAAAATCACAAAATCGTTTTTATTTATTCCTAAATTTTTTTTTAATTTCGATATATCGTTTTTTATTAAATCTTTAGAAAAAATTGACATATCTATTCCAGTAGGAACAACTTGAATTTCTTTTTTTACACCATATTTTTTTAATAAATTAAAAGTTTTTTCAGTAGGTGCTATAACCACTTGAGCTCGATTACAAAACATTTTGCTAAATTTTTTTGCTATTTCTGAGGTTACTATCTTCCCATTTGCAATATAATGAACATAATCTTCGTACATTGTGTGATAAGTATGGACCATGGGAATATTAAAAATTTTAGATACAAGTTTTCCTAACCAACCAATAGAAAATTCTGTTTGTGTGTGTATAACATCGAGTTTAAGTTTTTTAATTTTCATAATTAATACTGGAGAGTAAAAAAAAGCAAATCTATATCCTGGAATAAAAACAAGTGGAAAACTTTTTAATCTAAAAATTTCCGGCTCTGATATTTTTATTTTTGGATTTGTGGTCGTAAAAATAAAGACTTTGTGTCCGCAAGACCGTAAACCTTTCTCAAGTATTCTTATAGAAGTAACAACGCCATTTATATGGGGATAATAAGTATCCGTAAAAATACCAATATTTATGTATAAACACCTTTTTAAAAATAATTTTTTTTATTAAATTTATTATATCTTTAAGTATTTTAGTTTATTAATTAAAACAAAATGTGATAGATTAAATTTTATGATTAGAACTAGATTTGCTCCTAGTCCAACAGGTTATATGCATGTTGGAAACTTGAGAACTGCTCTCTTTTCTTATTTAATAGCAAAAAAAAATAACGGAAAATTTATTTTAAGAATAGAAGATACAGACCAAAAAAGATTTTTAAACGATTCAAAAGATTTTATATTTAAGACTTTAAAGCAAGCTGGACTAAAATACGATGAAGGTCCCGATATTGGAGGAGAATTCGGTCCTTATATTCAAAGCGAAAGAAAAGAAATTTATCTTTATTTTGCTGACAAACTATTAAAAGATAAAAAGGCTTTTTATTGTTTTTGCAAGGCTAATAATAAAGATAAAAATATTTGTAGATGCGAAGAACTTGATGACAACGAGATAAATAAAAAAATTTTATCAAGAGAAAGTTATGTAATTAGACAAAAAATTTTTTGTGGCACAACTAAATTTGTTGATTTAATTTACGGTGAAATCACAATAAATAATACTGAACTTGACAAACAAATATTAATAAAATCTGATGGATTTGCTACTTATAATTTTGCAAATGTTATAGATGACCACTTGATGAAAATAACTCACGTTGTTCGTGGATGCGAGTATTTGTCGTCGACTCCAAAATATAATTTGTTATATAATTTTTTTAATTGGGAAATTCCAAAATATATTCATTTGCCTCTTATATTGAATAATAATGGTGAAAAACTATCAAAACGTCACGGTTCGGTATCCTTTGAAGATTTGATCAATCAAGGATTTTTACCTGAAGCAATAATAAATTACATAGCATTTTTGGGTTGGAGTCCTGATGATAATACTAAAGAATTATTTTATTTAAATGAATTAGAAAAAATATTCGATATAAAAAAAATTTCACGTTCGCCAGCAATTTTTGATATTAAAAAAATAACTTGGATGAATGGACAACATATAAAAAAACTTCCTGAAGAGATTTTTTTAAATTTTTCAAGAAAATATTTAGAATCAAAAATCGATGACAAAAATATAGACATTAAAAAATTGGCAAAATTCTCTCAAACTCGTATTAATTTTATTAATCAAGCTGGAGAGTTATTTGATTTTTTAAATAAAATAAAAAACTATAGTATAGATCTTTTCAAAAGAGAAAAGATAAAATGTGATTTATATATATCTAATTTAGTTCTCAAAAATTCTCTTGAAATTTTTTGTATTATTGAAAAAGAAGACTGGAATGAAAAAAATCTGAAAGAAAAAATCTTAAAACTAATTGATAAATTAAATCTTAAATCAAGACAAGTTTTTTGGCCTATAAGAGTCGCGTTGTCTGGGCAAGAAAATTCCCCGTGCGGTGCTATTGAAATCGCAGAAATTTTAAAAAAAACAGAGACAATAAATAGAATCAAGATTGCAATAGATAAGATAAATATCAAATAAATAAAAATTTTTAATTTCTAAAAAAAGTAATAGATTTTACTTTGAAAACTATTTGATTTTTAATATTTTTTATATAAAAACCCTTGTTATTTTAAACCGTCCGAGTATACTATCACAAAAAAAATAATCAAGAAAAATTTTAAAAATATTTTCTAAATAAAAAAAAAAATCACTTTTTTAAATGTCATCAAAATAAAATATTTTCAAAAAATAAAAAATAATATAGTCAAAATTACTATCAAATAGCAGAAGAAATAAATAAATATTTTGTTTAAAAAAGATATAAAGATAGATAAAAAATTATTTTGATA
>JAISCN010000008.1 GCA_031265515.1 Clostridiales bacterium
TTTAAGCCTCAAGGTAATATTACAAGATCCGAATCTATCGTGATGATTACGAAAGTTTTTAAAAGAGATATAAACGATAAAGAAAATATTTTTATAGATTTAAATAAAAATCATTGGGCGTATAAATTTATTGTGAGTTGTGTAATCGTTTAATTTTTAATTTTAGATTTTATATTTAAAAAAACATCTCGAACGATTGAGATGTTTTAGTTTTTTTATTTTGATTTTGAATTAAAAAGAGATACGATTGTTAAAAGTTGGATACTAATATGAACCAGACTTTCAACGTAATTTTTTTTGTAATTTATTTATAGTTGTTCTATCAGGTGATATTGTTTGCAACATATTATTTTAAATGACAATGCTATTAAGATTGTTTGGCCAAAAATTATAGATGAGTTAGAAAAGGTTGACTTAATAGCCGCTAAAGCCCTTGGTTTTTGCGATGTAAATAAATTTTTGATTGATTATGATAAAAAAATTCTTGTTATAAAATGTGTTAGAAGTTATAAAAGTCTTGTTGAAAAAGAAAATATTATTTTGATTATAAACAAAGTTATAAAAGATAATACTGATTTTGATTTGAAAGTAATTATTAGCTATTACGATGAGACTGATAAACATCTTGATGAGAATATGAATTCTATTTTCGCAGATAATAATAGTTATAAACAAAAAAAGACAATAGATAATATTAATAATAAAAAAAGAAATTTCAATGAAATAAAAATAAACAATAGTCTCTCTGAATCTAACTTTTTTGATTTGTCGAAAGAGTTAATGATCAATCAAAAAATTTTAATTCTAGGAAAGATTTTTTCATCTGATATAAGACAATTAAAAAATGATTTATTATTATTTACTTTTGAAGTTTTCGATATCTCGCATAAAAGAAATTCTATTTGTGTGAAATTTTTTTTGAATTCAGAAAATAAACAAATAGATGATTTAAAAGAGTTAATAAAAATTGATAATGAATTAATAATTTTTGGTAGTATACGTGAAGATAGATATACTAAAGATAAAATTTTATTTGCTTTTGAAATAAAAAAACCTGTGATAAAAAACGATCGGGAAGATTTATTAAAAGAAAAACGTGTAGAATTACACGCACACACTCGCTTGAGTTCAATGGATGCTATTTCTTCGCCTGAAAAATTGATATTACAAGCTAAAAATTTTGGTCATAATGCAATTACAATAACTGACCATGGTGTAGTTCAAGCATTTCCCGAAGCGATGCTTGTAGCAAAAAAAAATAATATAAAAGTTATATATGGATGCGAAATTTATTTAATAGATGATTTAGAATCGATCGTAAGAGACGCTGGAAATAAAAATTTAGATAATGATTTTGTAGTTATTGACATAGAAACAACGGGTCTATCAAAAGATGAGAATAAAATAATAGAAATAGGAGCTGTAAAAATAAAAGATGGAAAAATTAAAGATAAATTCAGTACTTTAATTAATCCAGAAATCAATTTAGAAAAAAAAATTATTGAATTGACTGGCATAAATGATGAAATGCTCTTAGATGCTCCTAAGATAGATAATATTTTTCCAGAGTTTTTAAATTTTATAGATGATTGTATTTTAGTTGCGCATAATGCTGATTTTGATGTTGGTTTTATTTATAAATTAGCAAAAAATTTTAATATTAAGTTAGATAATGCGATTTTAGATACTTTGAATTTAGCTAGAATTTTATTGCCTGATCTTGCTAGATATAAATTAAATTATGTTGCTGATTTTTTAAAAGTAGATTTAAATAATCATCATAGAGCTTTAGATGATGCCACTGCAACTGCAGAAATATTTTTAAAATTTAGAGAGATCTTAAAGTCAAGAAATATTTTTTTACTTCGTGATGTAAATTCGATTGCCAGCAATAAAATTAATAAGAATACTAAATTTTTTCATGCGTGTTTATTAGTTAAAAATATGATAGGTCTTAAAAATTTATATAAATTAATTTCTATATCGCATTTAGATTATTTTTATAAAAGGCCGAGAATACCTAAGAGTGAATTTTTAAAATATCGCGATGGATTAATTATCTCTTCTGGTTGTTCTTTGGGAGAGCTTTTTGTGGCTATAGTGGAAAATAATTCTCAAACAAGAATAACTGAAATAATAAAGTTTTATGATTACTTTGAAGTTCAGCCGATAGAAAATAATTTTTTTATGATAAGAGATAAAACCGTAAACTCAAAAGACGATTTGATAGATATAAATAAAAAAATAATTAATTTAGCAAAAGATAATAATAAATTAGTTGTGGCTACTGGAGATGTTCATTTTTTAAATCCTGAAGATGAAATATATAGAAGGATAATAATGTCTGGTGACGGGTTTAAAGATGCTGAATATCAACCACCGCTTTATTTGCGTACTACTCAAGAAATGCTTGATGAATTTAATTATTTAGATAAAGAATTAGCTCATGAAATCGTTATAAAAAATACCAATTTAATATGCAACAAGATAAAAAAAATTAAACCTGTACCTGATGGAACTTTTTCACCAAAAATAGAAGATGCTGAAGAGAAAATAAAACATTTAACTTATAAAAATGCTTATAAAATTTATGGATATAAATTACCCGAAATTATAAGATCTCGTCTAGAAAAAGAATTAAATTCTATAATAAAAAATGGTTTTGCAGGAATGTATCTAGTTGCACAAGAATTAGTTAAAAGATCAAATGACGCGGGTTATTTAGTTGGATCTCGTGGTTCAGTAGGATCGTCGTTAGTTGCAACAATGATCGGAATAACAGAAGTAAATCCTCTGGCGCCATATTATATTTGTGATTCTTGTAAATATTTTGAATGTGATTCTTTCGAAATCAAAAAATTAGAAATTGGATCAGGATATGATTTACCTGATAAAATTTGTCCTAGCTGTGGAAAAAAATTAAATAAAGATGGACACGATATACCATTTGAGACTTTTTTAGGTTTTGATGGAGATAAAGAACCAGATATAGATTTAAATTTTTCTGGAGAATATCAATTAAGAGCTCATGCCCATGCAGAGGAAATATTTGGAAGCAAACATGTTTTTAAATCAGGTACTATTTCTACTCTAGCAGAAAATACGGCATATGGCTATGTAAAAAAATATTATGAAGAAAAAAATATAAATTTAAATCGTGCTGAAACTAATAGATTAAAACTTGGTTGCACAGGAATAAAAAAAACTACTGGACAACATCCCGGTGGTTTAATGATAGTTCCGGAAAATAAAGAAATTTTTGAGTTTACACCAATACAGAGACCCGCTAATGATACTAAATCTAATATAACGACGACTCATTTTGATTATCATTCGCTTAGTGGTCGACTCTTAAAATTAGATCTATTAGGCCATGATGTTCCAACGATAATTTATATGTTAGAAAAAAATACTGGGATTGATTCTAGAAAAATATCTCTGTCCGATAAAAAAATTTTATCTTTATTTTATAGTTCAGAAATTTTAGGAAAAATAAGTCACAACTTAGGGACTCTTGGTTTACCAGAATTTGGTACTAAATTTGTACAACAAATGCTTGTTGATACTAATCCTAGAACTTTTAGTGAATTAGTTAGAATCTGTGGTTTATCTCACGGAACAGATGTTTGGTTTAATAACGCACACGAAATCATTAAAAATAACATAGCTGATTTAAAAAGTATTATTCCGAGTCGCGATGACATTATGATATTTTTGATAAGCAACGGAATAGAAAAAAAAATGGCATTTAGAATTATGGAGTCAGTTAGAAAAGGACATGGAATATCTCGCGAAGAATCAAAAATTTTAAAAGAAAATAATATTCCTGAATGGTATATAAATTCTTGTAATAAAATAAAATATTTATTTCCGAAGGCTCATGCCGTTGCTTATGTAATTATGACTGTAAGAATTGGGTATTTTAAAATTTATGAACCATATGCTTTTTATGCTGCAATTTTTTCAATGCGTGTTGGAGAATTTGATTATAAATTTATCGATTCTAGCTACTCTAAAAATTTTTTAAAAGAGTTAAATTCAAAAAAAGAATTAAGTTTTAGAGAAAGAAGTATAATCTCGCTTCTAGAAATTATAGAAGAATTTTTTGATAGAAATTTAAAGTTTCTGGAAATAGATTTATATAAATCAGATGCAAAAAAGTTTATTATTTGCGAAGAAGGATTATTACCTCCATTATGTACTTTAGAGGGGTTGGGAGATAGTGTATCAGAACAAATAATAGTAGAACGTAATATAAAAAAATTTACAACTGTAGAAGATTTTAAAACGAGAACTAAATCAAATAAAAATGTGATAAATTTACTAAAAGAAAATAAGATTTTAAAAAATTTACCAGAAACTAATCAATTAAGTTTTTTATGATTTTATCTTTGCCTTCAACAAAAATTTATATTATGTTAGCTGTATCAAAGCAATTTCAACGCGACTAGATATCTTTAACATTAGAAATCTTTAGATTGAAAACCGAATTACTTATTTCGCCTTTCTCGTGCAAGAAGAAGAAAATAGCACAGAAATATTTATTCAAAAAAATTATGCTTAGAAAATATTGTATTCACAAAAGATAACTGTATTAGTAAAAAAACTAAGTATTAACTATTCGGAACCAATTTTTTCAAATAAATTTCGCGATAAAGTTTTTTATAAATCAAGCGCTATAAATCTTTTTATTTTTTGCTATATTTTTTTTTAAAAAAATTATTTTGATTTAAAATAAAAGTACGATATTTATTTTTTTATGAGCAGTTTTTCAAAAATATTTTAAAGAAAATAATTAAACTTTGAAATTAGCGATTTGTTAGGACGTTTTTATCACTCTTCAGATAATTAATATCATAACTATTATTTTTGTCGCCAAGAAATGAAAAATCGCTAAATATAATATTTTTTTAGGATAAACATCTATTTTTTTGCTTTACATAATTTGATTTTAAATAATATTCATTTTAAAAAAATAAACATTTTTTAAAAAAACAAGACAAAAACAAAGATACTGCTTTAGATAAAAAAATTCTTGCAAGCAAAAATAATTTGTTTATTTCTGCTCACAAGAATTAAAAATATGTTTTTTTGATTAAAAATTTATCAATTAATAATTTATTATCTATAATTACTATTTATTTGAAAAGTCTGTAGTTTATATTATAAATTCTTATTGTTTTTGTTTTTTTATATTAAATTTCTTGTCGTATGATTCATCAATTATTATATTAAATTAGAAGCAAAATAATTTTGTGTTAAGTATAATTTTTATATCTACTTTAAAAATTAAATAATTTTTTAGTTAACATAGTTTCAGAATATTCAACACCTATTCCATAAGCTCCTCCGAACTCTTTTACTATTTCCATAACTTGGTCATAAGTATCTTTATTTTTCCAATCACGTTGAAATTCAAGCATAGTTTGCTGCCATGTTAACGGTATCACTCCGGCTTTTAACATTCTTTGAATTGCCATATCATGAGCTTCTTCGTTGGACCCTCCACAGGCATCTGTAATTACATACGTTTCATAACCATCATATAACATACTTAATGCGGGGAAAGTTACACATGCTTCAGTCCACAATCCAGATATTAAAATTTTTTTTCTTGAGTGTTTTTTAACTTCGTTTTTTAAATTTTCATCTTCCCAACAATTTATAGATGTTCTATCTATAGGAACAACATTTGGGTGAATTTCTTGAAGTTTAGAATATAACTTGCCAGAAAATTCTTTCGCCTCGACAGTAGTTAAAACACACGGAACTTTAAAGATTTTTGCAACTTTTGTGAGTGCAACAACATTTTGCATAATCATGCGACGTGGCGAATTAGAAACTCCAAAATACATTTGCGGTTGATGATCGATAATTAAAATCAGACAATCTTCTGGATCTAATAAAATTTCACTATATTCTCTCACAATAATAACTCCTAAAAAAATATTTATTTCGAGAATTATTTTCTACGGATTTTATTTTTTTATTCACCAGTTATTATTTTTTTCAATTAAAAATTATTTAGCTATCTTTCTTAGTATTTATTTTTTTATTTTTTTAACAGTATCCGCAATCATAGAATGTGATTCTAATAAATAAAATATTATTTTTATTTTTGTCGTTTTTTAATTTATAATTAATTTTAAGAAATATTTTAAAGTAAAATTACGTAGAAGCGAGTGGTTTACATGCAAAGTCCAAAAATAACTCTTGTGTGGAGAGATTATGATAATGCGCCGTTTGTTAGCGGTAGACTTCGAGCACCAAATTACAATATAATTCAAAATGAAATAAAAGCAACGTACATATCTGTAGATTTTTCTGAAAAAACCTTTTTGGTAGCTAAACGTTTCTTTCCGTATCCTGAGTTAGCTTTTCCAGCATTAAAAGCAAAGATAGAACAAATAAAAGAGCGAGAAAAAAGATTTGAGAGATTACTAGGCGCGAAAAAAATTAAAAGTCCGGTCCTGCTTAGAAAACTAATTGAGCCTGATAGACTTTCTCTCATATATTTTTCTTCATCAATAATTAAATATTCAGAAAAAGTTATTAAGTTAGAACCAGAGTTACGCGAACAATTTCTTGAATATCTGCGAGGTAAAGTACGAGAAACTTTTTTTCAACTGAACGGTAGATTTCCGGCTTGTTGCGGAAATGAATTTCAAAAATATGAAAGATCACTTATATTGACTGCTATAAAAGTTATAAAAAGACAAAAAGAACGGAGAATTTGGCATAATGTAAAATTGCGTTTTAATCAGATAGCAGAAGATATATCAATGTCAGATGGAAATAGAGAAGGCATTATATTGCGAGAATTATCTAACGCACTGGATTTGATTGAAGCAAATATTGTAGAATATAACGAAAACTTAACTAGAATTACTGAAATATTTGACAGCTCGGATAGTTATGACATAATGCAAAACTCGAGACTTCTAGAAGTTACTAAACAAACAATATTAGGACTAATCTCAGATGATTATCAAAAATATAAAGAAGAATTAATGAATATATTGAAATTAATTAATGAGGAAGAAGTGGAGGTAGGTCCAGAAATTCTACCAATGAGTATTTCTGCTTTTTTCGAAGAAAAGCTTATAAATTTGCCAGAAATAAAAAATTATACTCGTCTATGTTACGATTATTACAGAAATAAATACAAATTAATTGATTCCAATTCACCTTTAATGTTGCGGTTACATGAAGATTTAACTACACTTGAAGAAACCATAGTTGATAAGATAGCAGGTAATAATGACTTTGTTTCGAATGAGATACACCAACACATGGATCGCATGCGTCGTCAGGTAGAAGAAAAAATAGAAAATGAATCAAAAGTTCCTCCAGAAGATTCTCCTGCTTCAGATGCTCCTCTAGAAGATGCACCATCAGATGATTCCCAAGAAATTCCAGCACCAGATGCTCCTCTAGAAGATGCAGCTCCACCGGCTCCACCAGAAGATTCTACTGATTCAGATGCTCCTTTAGAAGATGAATCACAAGAAAATATGCTAGAGGAAGAAGTAGAGACAGAACCAGAAATTCCACCAGATGATTCTCCTGCTTCAGATGCACAGCGTACGTTAGATGATCCAGAAGATAAACCAATACCAAAAGAAGATATCGTCAGAAAAAAACTTGAAAATCTTCCGGAAATGAAAAAATATACTCGGTTGTATCACAAGTATTGCAAAGGTGTTTTCAATTCAATTGGTACTAATTCATTCGCAATGTTACAATTACACACAGACTTATCTATACTCGAAGATACTACGAATAGGGAACTAGCTGAATGTTTCCATCCTTTTTTTATGTTTGTGGTATATTCATGTATAGATCGATACATATGTGATTTACGTCGTCAGATAGAAACAGAAGAAAAAGAAATATATCTTAACTACTACAGAGAAAAAATCAAATCACCAACAATTGTAAGAAATTTAGCAATTACAGAAATTGTTTTAGGAATCTTAGGAGGAGCCGCCATAGCTGTTTTAGCATTGGAAAAATTAATAAACATTCGATCAATATTTTTTATGTCGTTATCAGGAATATGCGCTCTTTTCTTAATAACTGGAGTTTTAGTTGCAGCTGTATCTACTGCAATCATTAAAAAAAGAAAAAATGTTCAGGAACAAAATTTAGGAGTAATTAAGACTGTTGATAACTGTATTTATTTTGATTGATAGAAACAAAGTATAGTAAATAAAACTTAAAGTCGGGATTATTGACAGTTGTTTTGTATCTTTGTTTTGCTTTTAACGTAAATAAAATTTGTATGTTAGATTATATAAAAAAAGTATTTAATAAAATTAAAAAATAAAAATTAATTAAATTCTACAGAAATTGCATGTGCAATAGCAGGAATAGTTTGATTTTGTTGGATGCTAATTGTATTCATAAGAGCTCCGGTCGGAACTAATAAAATTTTTTTGAATCTAGAAGTTATAATTTTTTTATATAGATAACTACAAAAAGTCACGGCTGAGCACGCACAACCGCTACCGCCAGCTTGAACATCTTGTTTATTTCTGTTAAATATTAAAATTCCGCAATCATTTAGATTTTTAAATTCAATTTTTTTTTCTAAAGCTAATTTAATTAATATTTCTTGGCCTACGTGACCCAAATCACCAGTAATTATTAAGTCGTAATAATCAGTGCTTAAATTTAAATCTCTTAAATGTGTAATTATAGTATCTAAAGCCGCAGGTGCCATAGCAGCGCCCATATTATTAGCATCATTAATACCCATGTCTATAATTTTTCCTGTGGTTATTGATTTTATCTCTGGAACTTTTTTTTCGCATTTATTTGATAAAATTGCGCAACCGTGACCCGTTACAGTCCAAGTAGATGTTGGAGTTCTTTGTGAACCAAATTCCAATGGAAATCTAAATTGTTTTTCTGCTGAACAAAAATGACTTGATGTTCCAACTAAAATTTTTCTTGCAAAACCGCCGGAAATTATCATGCTAGCTATGATTAATCCTTCGCCAAATGTCGAACAGGCACCATAAATTCCAAAATATGGAATATTAAAATCTTTAACGGCAAAACTACTTGCTATATTTTGATTTAATAAATCTCCGGCAATTAAATAATCTATGTCTTTTGATTTTAACTTGGCTTTTTTTAAAATATTTTTAAAATTATTATTTATAATTTTAATCTCGGCCGATTCCCAACTTTTTTCTCCATAAAGATTATCTTCGAGTTTTATATCAAAATATTTTGATAATGGACCATTTGATTCTAATTTACCAGCAATCGAAGATGTCTCTACTATTTTAATAGGATTTTTAAAAATTTTTGTGTGAATTGTCATCATCTCGAATAAAATTTAAAAAATCGTATAAAAACAAACATCTAATCAAATAAAGATTTTTTAACTATTTAATAAAAAAATAATAAATTAGACCATATATTATCGAACAAAAAATGCTATAAGCAATTACAGGACCTGCAATTATAAATATTTTTGCACCCACGCCAAAAATATAACCTTCGCTTTTAAATTCTATAGCTGGAGATGCTATGGAGTTGGCAAAACCAGTTATCGGAATTGCAGTTCCAGCTCCGGCAAATTTGGCAATTTTATCAAAAAATCCAAAGCCCGTTAAGACGACTGCAATAAATATTAAAATTATAGAAGTCCATGTACAAGCTTGTTCTAGTTCAATATTTTTATTCAAAAAAAAATTGGTAATAAACTGACCTAGAGTACAAATCAAACCACCAGTCCAAAATGCGTTAAAACAATTTAAATAAATCTTAGAGTCAGGACTGATTTTATCAACTAACTTTTTATATTTTTCGCTCAATTTGTTCACCATAATTAAATAAATTCAAATATTAGAAGATCAAATTATTTATATATAAAAAATATTTAAAAAAAGTCGTGAAAAACATTTTAGCAATAAAAATAAATTCAGCAATTATATTTTTTTAAATTAAAAACCTTGATTAATTAATACAATCAGTTAAACATGACTGTTATTTGATTGAATATTAATCAGATAAAATAAATGTGTAACAAAA
>JAISCN010000024.1 GCA_031265515.1 Clostridiales bacterium
ATCATTAAATTTTTTACCCCCCTGTTTATTTCGTATTTTTTTAACAAAACAACCGAATGCAACAAACAGTTTTTTTTTTTTTTTTTTTTTTTTTTTTGCTTTTTTCGATATTCTTCTATTTTTTTAGATAAAAATCAATAAATAATTTAAGTCTTTTAATTTACTTTTATAAAAAAACAAGCAAATCGGTAAGCCGAGTTCTGTCAAGGACGGTCATCTATCTTAATAAATCGTTGCCGAATTATTTATGCGATCTCTTAAAAGCAAAGCGAGTAACTTTTTGCGCTTTATTATCTTGCTTCGCGTGGGGTTTACATAGCACAAAATGTTGCCATATTGTCGGTGAGCTCTTACCTCGCCTTTCCACCATTGCTTTTTTATTTTTAAATATTTTTTAAATATAGTTAGATATAATCTAATTTTTGATAAATAAAAAAGCTGTTTATTTCTGTTGCACTAGCCTTGAAGTTACCTCCACCAGTCGTTAACTGGCACGCTACTCTACGAAGCTCGGACTTTCCTCATGTGAAAAAAAATACACGCGACCGTCTAATTTGCTTGCTTTTAGATAATATATTATTTAGTGACTTTTGAATATTTTTTTAATAAAATTAATTTAATATTTCTTGTGAGGTATTTTTTTTGGCTAAAAAAGATTATTATGAAATACTAGGATTAGATAAAAATGCAAGTACGGATGAGATGAAAAAAGCTTATAGAAAATTGGCAAAAAAGTATCATCCTGATGTAGATCCTGGTAATAAAAGTAACGAGGCAAAATTTAAAGAAGTTAGTGAAGCGTATGCGGTTTTGAGTGATTCAGAAAAAAGAAAATTATATGATCAAATTGGTCATAGCGCATTTGATGGAAGCGCCGGTAGTCGTTATAATACATCAGATTTTGATTTTAGTAGTATTTTTGAGAGTATTTTTGGAGAAGATAGTTTCGGCGGTTTTGGAGATATTTTTGGCAATAGTAGACATTCTCAACGTACAAATAATGTACTTATTGGGGAAGATATTCATGCACAAGTTCAGATTAATTTTGAAGAAGCTGTATTTGGATGCGAAAAAGATATTTCTATTTATGCAAACGAAACTTGTAGTGCATGCAACGGAACCGGCGCTAAACCGGGTACTCGCGCTGAAACTTGCAGCAAATGTGGAGGTTCTGGTCAAGTAAGAATAACACAAAAAACTTTTTTAGGTTCTATGGTATCGATTCAAACTTGTAATTTGTGTCACGGATCAGGAAAAATTATTCGGGAAAAGTGTTCTAAATGCAATGGTGCAAAGAGAATTAAAAAACAAAAAAATATGAAAATAAATATACCTAAGGGAATAGATAACTCTCAAACAATTAAAATCTCTGGCAAGGGATCATCGGGCATTAACGGAGGGCATTCTGGTAATCTATTAGTAACAGTTTACGTAAAATCACATAAGTATTTTACTCGACGTGATTTAAATCTATATCTTGATTTACCAATTGAATATGCTCAAGCTGCACTTGGAGATGAAGTAGAAATTCAAACTTTGTATGGTGTAGAAAAAGTTAAGATAAAACCAGGAACTCAGTCTGGTACTATAATAAATTTAAAAAATAAAGGCGTTCCAAGTTTAGGAAATAATTATAAAATCGGAGATTTAGTTTTAAAAATTGTTATTTCTGTTCCAACATTTCTTAGCGATAAACAGAAAAACTTATTAAAAGAATTTTCCAGAGAACTAGAAAAAGAAGTTTTAGATAAAAAAACTAGTTTTTTTGAAAAATTAAAAAATAGTTTTAAACACAATAAATAAAAAGACAAGAAATTCGTCTATTTATATTTATTTTGATGGCTTTAATAAATCAATAAAATAAATAAATAGATATTTATTAATTTTTGTTATCAAATATTTTTTGTTAAATTATTTTATTTTTTTGTGATTATAATAAAATAAATTTTATGAACAAGTTAAAACTAGAGGGAAAAAATGCAGTCATAGAAGCACTTCTAAACGATATCGAAATAGAAAAGATATTTATAGACGAAAAAGTAAAATATTTTTCTTTAATCAAAAAACATTCTGAGATTAAAAAAATTGAATTAGTAAAAACAGAGAGAAAAAAATTAAATGGTATGAGCGAGGTTAAAAATCATCAAGGAGTGATAGCAATATGTAAACCCAAAAAGTATTCTACTATAGATGATATTTTTGCAACTGCGAAAAATAAAAAAGAATCTTTTTTTGCTCTAATATTAAATAATATAATCGACCCGCAAAATTTTGGCGCTATAGTAAGAACTTCTGAAGCTTGTGGTATTCACGGTATAATTATCCCCAAGAAACGCAGTGTTAATTTATCTAGTTCAGTGATCGGTAAAACATCTGTTGGTACTGTCAGCCGTGTTAATATTGTACAAGTTTCGAATATTGTCGATATAATTAAAAAATTAAAAAATAAAAATATATGGGCATTATGTGCGGATACATGCGGAGAAAATTTATTTAATTTTGATTTTAATATTCCCATAGTTGTTGTAATAGGTGGAGAAGATAACGGTATATCTAGACTAGTACGTGATGTTTGCGATTTTAAATTAAAAATACCAATGATAGGAAAAATAAATTCTCTCAATGCGTCAGTTGCTACTGGAATATTTTTATACGAACATATTCGCCAAAAATTAAAAAAATAAAAGTAACAAAAAATTTAAAATAGTAAATGTTTTTCACGCAAGTATAATTTAATTACTCTAACAAATCCGATTAATGCCAAATGCTATCATAAAATCGCGGCATTTGGTCTGGGGATTGGTCTGAGAATTGGATTGTTCTTTTAATCCTTTTATGTTTTTGTTTTTGAATGATAACCGAACATAAAATAAAGATTATCGTTATAGCTCCGGGTATAAATCCATACCAATTGAAAAATACACTAGTTATTGCTGTAGATGAAATGAGAAAAACAGAAATTGATGAACAAAAAAACAAACTGTTATCATATTTTTTGAACACTCTAGCACTTGTTTCTTCATCTTCTAATTGAAGATTTTTATTTTGAATATCTTTTTGAATATTTTCAATTTCCTCAACTTTTTTGGCAAGTAGAAGAATATGTTCTTCAGTGAAAAGGAAATCAGATGAACGGAAAATTATAGCAAATTCATGCGAATACGTAATAAGTATAGTCCGCATAATTCCTGGTAGAATTGAATAGGCATCTAATTCAACAGTAATTCCAGAATTTTTGATGGATGTAATTCTATAATCTTTACTGGTTACAATTTTACCAAATTCTCTTTTATTTTTTATTTCTAGATTTTTTGTTTCAAAACAATGTGCTAAAATTTCACTGCAAAATAAACAACAAAATAAAGCTTCATGTTCTGGTTTAAAATCTTCATTTTCACACTTATAAAACTCTAGTAATGTTTGGACATGATGATTATGGATTTCATCTATTATAAATTGTTCTGTAAATCCACAGATTGAAATAAAAAAAGCCCTTAACAATCTTTGATATAGAGGATTATGTTCGGGAGAAGAGTATTCCATATTCAATTCCTCGTTCTTTAAATTAAATTGAAAAATAAAAACTTTTATAATATTATAAAACAATATATATTTGTTACAAGAAAAATTAGATAAAATAATAAAAAATAACTGAAAAAAATACGTCAAAGTATAAAAAACACGACCACTTAAATCAAAAGTGATTTTTATAAATAAAACTAATAATACTCGTTTTTTAATGCCTATAAGTTATTAGAATTTAAAATATATTTTATTCTATTGCTTTTATAAACTTTACTCCATTATCAAAGTTTACTGTATAATTATGTTTATGCATCTCTCGCTTGTGTATCGAGTTCTTTTTTAGCCCTTTTCGATTCATTTTTTTCAGTTTTCATTTCAGAATTTATTTCTACGCAAAAATAATGAGTTATCTGTTTAACCAAAAACAGCATAAATCCCAATTCAAAAGATAATATCGAAAAATACGAAAAAAAATCATCATTGATAATTTCATTTAAAAATAAACTAATTAAAATAGCAAAACTTAAAATGGGCAGTTTCATATAAATTGCCTCTAAAAATTCTGTTATATTTTCTAACTTTTTGAGACTTTTTGCTTTAAATTCATATTCATTTTGTTTTTTTCTTAGTTTTATTTCTTTTTCTAAATTGTCCTGTTGCAGTTCTAGATCATTTGTTTGCTGTTCCGCTGCTGTTGGATTTTGCAAGTTAAACACCTCTTAAATAAAGCCAGTTTGCGATACAAATTAAAAAACTCAGTATAAATTTATAATATCAAATTTAATTAAAAAAGTAAATATTGTTCAATAAACATGTGATATTTTTGCAGCATATCCCTTCCCTTGGTATATTTCGTTTGAATTTTAATAACATGTTCTATACAAGTTCTTTAAGTTTTATTTTTTTCATTGCTAAAAAATAATCTGAATACAGTTAAAGAATAGAAATTGTTATCATAGACGACTTCTCTTCTCAAAGAGTTAAAATTTAGTCATTTTTCTTTGATTGATTGATTGACAACTATCTTTTATTGATGAATTTAAAAGTTTTCTTAATAATTTTATAAATAACTTTTAACATCATTGTTTCTAAAATATTCTAGAAGATATCTTTTTGTATCATCATATCAATTTTTTGTAAATGAGAAAATCGTCTGTGTCACCAGGTGTTATCAAATTTAATCGACATAACGGTCAAGCTTAAGTAAAACTTATAAAAAACAACACAAAACTTATTTTTATAAATTTATTTTTCATTCACTAAAAAAAATTTAGAATAAAATTAAAAAATTTTTGTTAATAAATTGATCTAGTATCTATTTTACGCGATCTAT
>JAISCN010000042.1 GCA_031265515.1 Clostridiales bacterium
ACAAAATACAAATCAAAAATAAAATAAAAAAGATAACTAATATAGATCGTTAAAAAAACTAAATGGAATTATAATATTTAAATAAATTATATGAATTGTTTTTATAAAATTATTTATCTGATGGAGAAAATTCAGTGAGTGAAGAATATATTACAGAATAAAGTATGATAATTGGATAATTGCATAATATTCAAACTCTAGAAACAGAATTACCAAAAGTAAAGAACGATCTCAGAGTTGTTACTTACGTTAATCGAGTTTTACAGTATCTAACACCGGATTTAAATTTATCCATAAAAAATTTAAAAAATCTCAATCGTTGTTATAGTTAGTGTTCAGTGTGTATTTATTTTTTATATTTTTTGTTAACAAAAATAAGAATTTAAAAAGAATTAAATAGAAATCCAGATTAGCAGATTTAATTAATCAAAAATGCAACGTATCAACAAAAAAACAAGGGTTTTAGAAATCACATAACCTTAAATATCTCAATATTTTTATTTAATTAATTTAAAAGGTGTGAAAATTATATCGTATGATGAAATTTAGTAAAACAGTTTTTTTTATATTTTTAATTTTTGCTATTTTTATGTTCTGCTTAGCTAATAGATTTTCTAGCTTAGTAACTGGTTTACAAAGCGGAGGGTTTTTCGAAAAATATTTTTATGCTATAAATAATTTCTTAACTAATTTTATAGAAAAACCGTTTTATATTTCTACAAATAAAATTGATTTGATAATAGGCGTGGTTGGATTTTTTATACCTGTATCTATTTATCTGTACGCAAATACTGGAAGAACAAACTTCATGGTAGGTAAAGAACATGGATCGGCTGAGTGGGGTAAACACGGGAATATAAAACCTTTTTTGGATCCAAATCCAGAAAAAAATATGTTATTTACTAGCAAAGAAGGAATGTCGACAGATACTAGAAGGACTTTTAGAAATAATAACGTAGTTATAATTGGTGGTTCGGGTTCTGGTAAAACTAGATTTTATGTTAAACCAAATTTAATGCAATGTCATTCTAGTTATGTTATTACTGATCCAAAAGGCAGTCTAATTCATGAAACAGGAAGTATGTTAGAAAAGAATGGCTATAAAGTAAAAATCTTTAACCTAGTTGATTTTACTAAAAGCGATAGATATAACTTTTTTGAATATATACACGATGAAAAAGATATTTTAAAATTAATAACCAATCTTATAACTAATACTAACGGTAAAGACGCTAAGGGTGGAGACTTTTGGGAAAAAGCTGAAACAGCATTACTCGAAGCTCTTTTCGCATTTGTAAACATGGAAGCGCCAAAAGAAGAAAGAAATATTGCAACTGTTATGGAATTATTAAGACTTGCGGAAGTTAAAGAAGAAAACGAAAATTTTAAATCGCCATTAGATATTTTGTTTGAAGATTTAAAATCTGAGAAACCTGATCACTTTGCAAGTAAACAGTACGACTTATTTAAATTAGCGGCTGGTAAAACGGCAAAAAGTATTTTGGTTTCTGTTGGTGTGCGTTTAGCTACTTTTAATATTAAAGCTGTCAGCGATATGTTGTCTGAAGATACTATAGAATTAAATAAAGTTGGCGATGAAAAAACAGCTTTGTTTATTGTTCTCTCAGACTCAGATAAAACTTTTAATTTCTTAGCAGCTATGATGTATCAACAATTATTTGATTCTTTATTTTTGCGTGCTGAACAAAAATACGGAGGAAGATTGCCAGTTCATGTAAGATTTTTATTAGATGAGTTTGCAAATATAGGTTTGATACCAAATTTTGAAATTTATATAGCAACGATGAGAAGTCGTGAAATGTCAGTTAACGTAATTCTACAAAACGTAGCACAATTAAAAGGTTTGTATAAAGATACGTGGGAAACTATAACGGGTAACTGCGATACTTTATTATTTTTAGGAGGAAAAGAGCAATCAACTCTAGAATATATATCTAAAATGATTGGAAAAACTACAGTTGATTTACGAACACAATCGCACAGTAAAGGCGGACAAGGAAGTTATTCTGATAGTGGACAAGTAGTTGGTCGTGAATTAATAATGCCCGATGAAGTGGGTTTATTAGCTGGTGAAGAATGTATATTATCTGTCCGCGGTGTCAAACCGTTTAGATCTACGAAGTATGTTATAGAAAAACACAAAAGATATAAATTATTATCTGATTATAATGAAGATAATAAATATATTATCAAAGATGCTGATACGAGAAAAATAGAAAAATATGAAAAAGAAGGAAAAGAAGTACCCAAAACAGCACAGCAAATTAGAGAAGCAAATTTTGCATCGCTAATGGCTGGAGAAATTACAGAAATAAATTTAGCTGACTTTATAGACGTAGAAGCCTTTAAACTTAGTATTGAGACACAAATGCTACAGAATGAACTTGATGAGATTCAGAATAATCAAAAAGTCGCGGATTCAACGAATAAATAATGTTTTAATAAATTATTTTATTTCATAACAAAAAATATTTTCGATTTTTTATTTTTTTAAAGAACAGAACTTTTGATTCTGTTTTTTCTTTGTTTGCATAACTGTTGACAACTAAAAACAAACAAAAAAATAAAAATTATCATGGTCACAGAAGATGAAGATTTTATAGCTACACATATCGATTTAGTAATATTAAAAGTTTCGGGTAATATAATTCCGCTAGCACTGACAATTACGGACAAAGATGAGAAGACTAAAGAGAAAATATATTTTTGTCTGTAATTTTGTCTAATTAAATTTGTTGAAGTTTCCTGTTCTTCTTTTGTTTCAATTTTTTCTGCTATTTCTTCCGTATCTCTTGTTGCTGTTTGAAAATCCGGAAGATCCATTTGAGGTATGACCTTTTCAAAAGGTACGATTTCTCCATTTTGAACAAAAATACGGCGTGTCATTAAATGTATTTTGGAATTAGCGTTAGATATTTTTGCGGCTATCATAGATCTAACGTACGTTTTATTTTCTTCTATTAATTTTTCTGTCAATGAAATATAGAAATCTATATTTTGATTCTGAAACAAAAAATTTTTTAATTCTGGAATGGTCAGAAGAAGGAGCATCATATCTCTTTGAATTTTCGGTGAAATATTAACTGATGATATTATACGCTCTACGACATGACAACATACACCGGGATCAAGAGTTCCTCTGTTTACTAATTCAGAAATACAATATAATGATATTAAATTATAGTTATATTGTGGTGGTGAATAATTCAAACATGTTAAAATTTTACCAAAAAAACTATAGCCGGAATGCTCTCTAAAAATATTTTGCAATAAGTTTTGCACATGGTTATTCAACATTAATTCTTTTATTAATTCTTGTCTACCTTTGGTTATTAGAAAATCAAACAACCAAAGAAATGGTAAACTTTTACGATAAGGATCTCTGTGAATTAGCTCTAATTCTATCTCCGCAATGTTTAAAAATATTTTTTTTATAGATTCATTAGATGAATTTCCTATTGTTTTTAATATAAATCTAGTTGCAGACTGTAAATCGTAGAATAATATATTAAAAATAATTAATATAATTTTTGTTTTTGGCTCATCTGGTAAATTTGCTATCATTTCTATAAATGGTGTAAACACAACTAAGGTACCGACGTCTCCATGTACAAATTTGTCTTTTAAAATATAAAGTATTTTGCTTATTCTGGATTCAACAGGAAGCGATAATAAAAAAGGTTCAATAGATTTAAAAGTTTCCTGATAAATTGTATCACAAAAATTTATAATTTGTTTTCGTAGTTGAATTTTAAAATAAATTTTGAATAGTCTTTCTCTGAATTTTATTGACAAAAGGCACGGAGATTGAACTATTGGATATGTAGCTTCAAAATTTAAAGTTTCGAAATTATTTTGCTCTAATGCAGAAAGTATTATTGTCTCTCTAAATTCTAAAGATAACGATTCTATAAGTGGTATAGTTATTTGATAACAACGTGATGAAGATCCTCCTCTTAAATAAAAAAATAATAATGATCTTTGTTGAAATTCACCTGGCAATATATTAAAAAACGATAATATATCTGCGATGTTTATTACTGGATTATAATCACATAAAACTATCTCTAGAACACTTGAAATAAAACACATTTTCAAGTAGTCTGATGAGTTTTCTGACAATCTTATAGAATTCATAGTATACCCAATTCTCAAAAAGCTAACAAATATCTCAACAGTTTCATTCATTGATAAACTTTCTAATATTGAAAGCACTAATGGAGTGCATCTAAAATTATATCTATCTCTCATGAGACGACGTATCAAATATCCTTTAATTATCCCGAAACTGCAGCTGTGTTCTACTCTGGATAATTCTGTGAACAAATAACTAATTTCGAAATTTGACAGAGGATCTAACAAACTCATAAATCGAGTATAAATTACACCATAAATATCGATATCTTGATCGTTTGCTTCTAAATATGTACTTAGGTGTGGATCCAAATTAATTAATAATTCTTTTAAAAAACAAACTGAAAAATTTTCGCTTGGAGCATTTAATTTACGTAACTTAGCTATGTGATCTTTAACCGCAACAAAACTATTTCTGTCAAAATTACTACTAACAATAAAATCTAGGATATTTTTTACTTGGAATTGCATTACAAGCACTCATTATTTTGTTTATATAATATCTTGTTCTTAATCATAGCATATCTATTGCGAGATACCGCGCAAAATTAATATTTAAGTTATTTTACTTATGTGTTTAGTTTAATTAATTTAAGTTTTCATATCTTCAGTTGTTTTTTTACGTATTCCTTAAGCGAAATGAAATCCTTTGTTGAGATGAAAATAATTTAATAACATCTAATGAATAAACTAGAACTTATAATCTCAAACTACTCCGAATAAAAATAATTTTCGGGGCTGATTTTTTTTGCAAAGAGATATAGGTGATCTGAGGATATTACACAGAGATCATGCAGAATTAGATCGCTTTGTTGACGTATTAAACAACGGTAATGTTGGGCATCAATTTAGCTGCTGTATAGGTAATAGAGAATTCAACTTATATGTAGACGAAAAGCCTGATTCGCAAACAAGACAACTGGTCGTTCGAGATGTTAATAATAATATTGAACAGGATCTCTCTATTGATTTAACTTCTTCCTCTTTTGATCAACCAACACGTTTAATTGTTGACAAATTGACTGATCAGTTACAAGATATGTTTGAAATACCGCCAAATAGCGAACTCCCCGATGTACCTCTTGTAAATTTAGAGCATCTTTTTAATGAAGAACTTCGCGCATCTAGAGATTTTGTCAGAGCTTTAGCTAGATCTCAATCTGAATCTAGTTCTTCTTCTCCTCCTAAAAAAACAAGTTTTTTTGATAGATTTCGAACTAAAACTGTGGCTCCTAAAGAAAATGCCCCTACTCAATTTCAAAATTTAGCCGAAGGAGGTCAAGGAAAAGTTTTTAAATTTGTACTTGACGGGCAGGAATATGTTGCAAAGAAAAATTTAAAGAGAAATTTACCAGCTACTGAAAATCAAACTGCTGATGTAGATCGTCTCACTGTTGACGCGGAACTTGAAATGTTAACAAAACCTGCTCCAATGGATCCACAATTTGGGAATCAAAATCCATATAGAAGCGAAAATATTGGAGAAATTCCTGCGCTAGCTTGTGGACGCAAAGCACGTGAACAAGGAATAGTCACAGACCAACTAGCATTGCCAATGGCACTAAATATAGGTTCTTTAAATCGTGGCAATGAAAGCCGTACGAGAAATCCCCATGTTTTGACGATTTCACCATTTGTAAGTGGTAGACCATTTATTACAAGTATAGCAGGAAGGATAGTAGAACCTAGAGATATTGGAGAAGCATTAAAAACATTTTCGAGTTTAGCGGAAGCACTCAAACAGGCAAAAAATATCGGAATAGTAAATAGAGATATCAAACCGGAAAATCTTATGGTGGATAGAGATGGAAAAGTTACAATACTTGATTGGGGAAACTCTTACGTTAAAATTGGAACAGAAAACGAAGCACGAGAACAATTCACACTTTTAAATGATACTGGTTCTGCGGCTTATATGCCACCGGAACAAGTTTTTTGTACAACTCCAGATTGTTTTAACGATATGTATTCTACGGGAATGGTGCTATACGAAGCTATTTTTAGAACTCCAATTAAAGATTTATGTGGCGAAGTTGGTTTAAATGATTCTATGAAAGCTCGGCGAATTATGTCTAGCAGAGCTCAATCAGAAAAAATGTTTCGTCAAATCGAAGAAAAATTTGATACAAAAGGATTACAATTTTGTGGAAATAATGAAGAATTGTATGATAGAATTATCGGATTAGCAAGATCAGCAACAAGCTTTGATCCAGAAGAAAGACCTACTCCAGAACAATTTCAAATTATGATAAACGACATAAAAAGAGATTTTCCAGATATTTTTCCAAACGAAACACAACATTCAACAACAGAGAGATCTGCAAAGCCACCTGAAGAAAGATAATTTATCTTTATTTTTTTAAATCAAATTAAATTATACTTATTTTTTAACTTACAAATCTAATATTTGATTAAAATTAATCAAAACTAAAAACAATTATTTTTAAAATATTATTATTCATAAAAGCTAATCCTGAATTTATTTTAAAATCATAATTTTTATTTTCTTGTTTAATTTTTATCTTGCTTTTTATGATACGCGCAACGATAGGTGCGTGATTTGCCATTATTCCCATTTCTCCATTTTCTGTTTTAAATGTTGCTATATTGCATTTGTCGTATAGAATTTTTTTATTTTTTGATATTAATAAAATTTTTAATTTCATATATGCACCATTAAAATTAGATCTTAAATAAATTATTTTATTATTTTTTAAAATCTAAATTTATTTTAAAATATTTTTCAAAAATTTGATTATTAATACTTAAAATTCTTATGTAAAATTTATGATAGATTAAAAAAATTGTTTTGCTATTCTTAGTATTTTTTTGTATAAAAATATTTTTTATTTTATCGAGGATATATTTTTATGATGACAGCTGGAGATTTTAGAAACGGAATTACTATCAAACTAGATAGTAATTTATATACAGTAATAGAATTTCAACACGTTAAACCAGGAAAAGGAGCAGCATTTGTTAGAACAAAATTAAAAAACATAATTTCAGGAGGTGTTATAGAAAAAACATTTAGGCCCACAGAAAAAATTTTACGTGCTTATATAGATCAGAGAAAAATGATTTATTTATATCGTGATAACGATTTAGTTTATTTTATGGATGAAAAAACCTATGAACAAGTTTATTATAATGTAAAAACGATAGGGCAAAATTTAAAATTTATTAAAGAAAATGAAATAGTAAAAATAATGTCATACAATGAAAATTTGGTAGGTATCGAAATTCCACTAACAGTCGAATTAAAAATAATCGAAACAGAACCAGGATTAAAAGGAGATACTGCTACGAATGTTATGAAACAAGCGAAACTTGAAACAGGATCAATTATAAATGTTCCATTGTTTATAAATATAGATGATATTGTAAAAATTGATACCAGAACAGGAGAATACATTGGACGAGCGTAGTTTCTATGTTCCAATAGAAACTAAGTATGTTTTAAAAAAACTTTATAAAAATAATTTTAGTGCCTATTTAGTTGGTGGTTGCATAAGGGATTTTTTGCTAAATAAAAATCCAAAAGATTTCGATATTGCAACGAGTGCTTTGCCCAATGATATCAAAAAAATATTTTATAAAACTGTAAGTATAGGCATAAAACATGGAACTATAATAGTGATCGTTAACAAAAAAAATATAGAAATTACAACGTTTAGAATCGACGGCAATTATAAAAATTTTAGAAAACCAGACAAAGTTTTTTTTATTGATAGACTAAATCAAGATTTAGCAAGACGTGATTTTACTATCAATGCGATGGCTTATGATTTTAAAAATAAAAAAATTATTGATTTATATGACGGAAAAAATGATATTAAAAAAAAAATTATAAGATGCGTTGGAAATGCAAACGAAAGATTTAAAGAAGATGCATTGAGAATGTTAAGATCTTTGAGATTTGCTATGAATTTAAATTTTGATATAGAAAAAAAAACTTATAGAGCGCTAAAAAATAATATTGAGTTAATAAAATTTATTAGCTATGAAAGAATACGCGACGAGTTTTTAAAATTAATTTCTTCTAGAAAATTAGATAAATTATACTTAATATGTGATTGTGAAATATTAAAAATCATATCTAAAGACTTGTATGACTATATTTCTAAAAATTTAGATTATATAAAAAAAAATTTGAGTAATTTAAAAGATAAAAAATATATTTTTTTGCTAATCGTATTATTAAAAGATTTAGATAAAAAAAAAATAATTGAGATTTTAAAATTATTTAAGATAGATACGAAAAGTATTAGATTAATAAAAAATATAATTGAATTTATAAATATCAAGCTAGCTGTAAAAGATAATTATTATGAATTAAAAAAAATAATATTTAAATTAGGTTTTGAGAATCTATTTATATTATTAGATATTCAAAAAGATATTTTTATAGATGATTTTATATATATGAAAACAATTAGCAAGATAAAAAGTATTATAAAAAACAAAATCAAAAACGAGTGTGTATTTCTAAAAGATATGAAACTAAATGGAGACGATTTAAAAAAAATAAATATAAAAGACAAAAATATTGGTTTTATTTTAAATAAGTTACTGGATTTGTGTCATAAAGACAATTCTTTTAATGATAGATGCTTTATGTTAAATTACGTAAAAAATAATTTTATCTAAAATTTATTTTAATTTTTTTTACGAAAAAATAAAATTTCATATAGAATCTTAAACGGTGTTTTGTTTTTGAATTTAGTTTTTATTTTTTTATTTGCTTTCGTAGCTCAGTTGGCAGAGCACATCCTTGGTAAGGATGAGGTCGTCGGTTCAAATCCGATCGAAAGCTGATTTTGTTTTTGAATTTTGGAGAGATGGCTGAGTGGTTAAAAGCGACAGTCTCGAAAACTGTTATACATCTAAAAATGTATCGAGGGTTCGAATCCCTCTCTCTCCGTCAAAAAAAAAAAAAATCAAAAAAGTTATAAATACTAGCACAGACAAAATCTAAAGAAATTATCTACAAATTTTGAAAAACGAGAGATTAGATAGATTTTTAAATTCTTTGAAAATGATATCGAAATTTTTAATAGTTTTTGGAAACTTTTTAGTTACAGTAAAATTAAAGTCAAATTTAAAATTAACTTATGTAAATTTATGATAAGAAAATGTATCGCTTTTCTCTTTAAAGAAAATTATATTCACAAAAAAATAAAAAATCTTTGTAGTTGCTCTAAATTTTTTTGTAAAACCAATGTTTTGACACAAACAAACTCAAAAATTTTTTTATCTATGATTTCTAAAAGTTTTATGAGAATTAACATATCTTTTGCAATCGAAAAACTGTACTTTTAATACTCCTTTTTTTAATAAAGAAACAAACAAACAAATATACAACGTGAAACTTATCACTCGGTATACATTTTTTAAATCAAAAGATAAATTATTATTTCTGTAACGTGACAAACAAATTGAATTATCATTATACTTTTAATTAAATAAAACAATTCGTTAGAATATCTGATACCGCATTTTAAATCAAAATATATTTAAAAATTTTGTATCAATAAATCATAAAACAAAATCAGAAACTACTGCGAAAATTTTTAAAAGCAAATCGCCTATGATTTTATTTAAGAATCCTCTGATCTTTTATTGATTATATTGCGCTATGGATATAAAACAAAACAAAAACATAACAAAAAAATAAAATAATTTATGTGATTTTTATAGATATTCTTCTAAGTACAAAAAACAAAAAAACATTTACTCCATAACAAAATGAATGCCGGATTGATAACGTACTGCTCGTTGAAATCTATCGAAATCATGATCATGTTTTAATTTTTGTGTATATAAGATTATAAGAATAGCTGCAATAACTCCGATTTTGGGTTCATCAAAATAATATGACTCAAGAAACACAACGGCAGCAGCATAATAAAGTCCTAAACATATTTTGCTAGTTCTACAATTCGTTAAAGAACATTTGCGGACCGTATAATGAGGTATACCTTGATTTTCAATTGTCATCTAATTAACCTCGTGTTTTAATTTTTTTTGTTATATGGAAGCTTTTCATGGACTTGTATACAAAATTTACAAGTGACTCAATAAACAGTATTCAGTAAATTTATAAAATTGTCAACATAAAACTACTAACGATTATAAAAAAATTCTACGATAAATTAAAATATCTTTAATCTATTTATTTATCAAGTTAAATTAAAATAATTAATTATTTTTTTATGATACGGAGTTTTCTACAGAAAAATATATCGTGAGAAGAGTAAAAAAATATCTAGGATTTAATATGATCGAAAATAAAAAAAACAAATCTATTTTTAATCAAGCTCTTGTTTTATCTTCTGCAGGAATTTTAACAAGATTTATTGGATTTTTATATCGTTTGCCTTTAACAAAATTAATTGGTGATGAGGGCAATGGAATATACAGCGCCGGATATTATATATATATTTTTTTTTTGATATTGTCGTCATCTGGTTTGCCTGTTGCTATTTCAAAAATGACTTCTGAAAGATTAGCTCGTAACGATAATTACAATGCTCATAAGATTTTTCGCGTTTCGTTTATGGTCTCCTGCATAACCGGATTTATTTCTATGATAATAATTTTTGTTTTTGCAAAAAAATTTTCTATATTAATAAAATCTCCACGAAGTTACTATTCTATTCTTTCGCTTGCTCCGACTATTTTTATAGTTGCTATTATGTCCGTTTTTCGTGGATATTTTCAGGGTATGTGTGACACAAAGCCGACTGCTATTTCACAAATAGTAGAACAAGTTTTTAATGCTATGTTTAGTATAATTTTAGCATATATATTAATAAAAAAAAGTGTTGCATTGGGTGCAGCGGGTGGAACTGCTGGAACTGGAATAGGTGCTATTTTTGGATTAATTATATTAATATTTATTTATATTAAAAAAAGAAAACTTATAACAGAGAATATTAATTTAAATAAAAAAAATAAAGTTTTCGAAAGTAAAAAAAAAATATTAACAGAAATTTTTAAAACAGCAGTGCCAATTATAATCGGCACTGCTATCTTTAGTATCACTAATTTGATTGATATGCATATGGTTATGTTGTGTTTAGAAAAAGCAGGTTTTAACGAAAAACAATCAGATATTTTATATGGCCAGCTCACTGGTAAATACGTTTCTATTACAACTTTTCCAGTATCGATCGCAACTTCGATAGCAACTGTAATAATTCCAAGTATAGCAAGTTCTTATGTTTTAAAAAAAAACAGCGACATAGAAAATAAAATTAATAAATCAATAAAATTTTCGATTATATTGTCTTTCCCAGCAGCAATTGGTCTCGCAGTTTTATCTAAAGAAATATTGTTAATGCTTTTTCCGAGTTATCCAGATGGATTTCAGATTTTAAAGTACGGTTCGTTAAGTATAATATTTTTATCGATTACACAAGTTTTAGCTGGAATTCTTCAAGGCATCAATCATATGAAAGTACCAGTAATTTCTTCGTTTATTGGCGCTATAATAAAAATTCCTTTGAATTATTTTTTAATATCAAATCCAAAAATAAATATCATAGGTGCAGTAATAAGTACAACATTATGCTACACAGTAACCACTCTAATAGATATATTTTTTGTCATTAGATTTACTAAAATAAAATTAAATTTAAAAGATATTTTTTTAAAACCGTTATTATGTACGTTAATAATGGGTTTGCTAGCGAAATTGAATTATCTAATTCTAAATAATTTAAGCAATAATAATTTTATATCCGTTTTATTTTCTATAGTTTTTAGTATTATTTTATATTTTTTATTATTAATAATTTTGTCTGTTATAAAAGAAAGCGATTTAAAATCAATTTCGTTTAATAAAAAAATTATATTTTTTTTAAGAAGTATAAATATGCTTAAGGATTGATATGCAGAAAAAAATTTTGTTTGCAGCAACAGAAATGACCCCGTTCATAAAAACAGGCGGTTTAGCAGATGTAATTGGTTCTTTGCCCCATGAACTGTCTAACAAAAACGATTTTACTATTAGCGTAGTGATGCCTTTTTATAAAAATATTTTAAATAATCGAGAACAAAAATTAATTTCTAGTTTCTATTTGAATGATATAGATTACGAAGTAAATGTTTATTTTTTAAGACATTTTAATTTAGATGTTTATTTTATAAAAAATAATTATTTTTTTGAACGCGATTATATATATGGATACGACGACGATGCAGAAAGATTTAATTATTTTTGTATGGCTATTTTAGAAATGCTGGAAAAAATTAAATTTAAACCAGATGTAATTCACGTAAATGATTGGCAAACTTCTCTTGTCTCGGCTTATTTAAAAGAAAAATATAAATTAAAAGATTTTTATAAAAACATAAAAACTGTTTTAACGATACATAATCTTCAATATCAGGGAATTTTTAGTAAGAGTTTTATTTATAAATTAAATCTAGAAAATTTTTTTAGTAATTTAGAATTTTATGGAAATATAAATTTTTTAAAATCCGGAATAATTTACTCTGATTTTATAACGACAGTAAGTGAAAAATATGCGACCGAAATCCAAACGTCTGAATATGGATTTGGTTTAGATGGACTATTGAGAAGACGAAAAAATGATTTAATTGGAATACTAAACGGTCTAAATTATAAAAAGTATCAAAGAAACTTTGATACAAGTAATATTTATGTAAAATATAATTATAAAAAAGAATTATTAGAAAAATTAAATTTAAAAAATTTTAAAGATAATTTATTAATATCGATTGTGTCGCGCTTTGCAGATCAAAAGGGTTTTGATTTAGTTTATAATTCTCTTGAAAGTATTTTAAATTTAGATATTAATTTAGTCATTTGTGGCAAAGGCGATAAAAATATAGAAAATATTTTTCTTGACGCTAGAGATAAATTTAATCAAAAAAAAAATAATTTTCGCGTTATTTTGACTTTTGATGAGGATTTCGCAAACAAAATTTATATTTCTAGCGATGTTCTTCTAATGCCATCTCGCTTTGAACCATGTGGTCTTGCACAAATTATCGCTATGAATTACGGAACTATACCAATTGCACGTGATACTGGTGGTTTATCTGACACTATAAAAGATAATTTTGATGGTTTTTTGTTTAAAAATTATGATAACTCAGAAATGATTAATACTATAAAAAAAGTCATAGAAATTTATAAAAATAAAACTATGTGGGGAAAAATTATTTTTAACGCGATTAGTAATAATTTTTCATGGCAAAAATCTATCGATAAATATATTGATGTATATCAAAATTTATAGGTGATTTTTTGACAAATATTTTTAAATATAAAAATAAAATACTTCTCGCTGCTTTTATTATAATATCTGCTTCTATTTTTTTTGTTGTTAGCAACAAAACTAATAATTATCTCGCAATTCATGCCAATAAAAAAAATAATGATAAAGTCTTAATCTCTCAATTCATAACTAAATTTAATAAATATAATTTAAATCGCAAAGAAAATATCAGATTGGCCACGAAAGCCATAGATGAACTAATCATTGAACCGGGCGAAACTTTTTCTTTTAATAATATTGTTGGAAAAACTTCTAAAGATAGAGGTTATAAAATTTCAGACATAATTATAAAAGGAAAAAAACATAAAAGTTATGGCGGTGGAATTTGTCAAGTTTCCAGCACTTTATATAATTCTGTTTTACGAGCTAATATGGAAATTGTTGAACGTCATTCTCATTCCAAACTTGTTAATTATGTTATTAAAAATAGAGATGCGGCTGTGAGTCGCGGGAGTTTTGATTTTAGATTTAAGAATAACAAAGATTATGCTATAAAAATAAATAGTTATATATACGAAAATAGATTAGTCATAGAAATTTTTAAGATCTGAAAAATTTTTGAATTTTAGTGTAATTTGTGATATCTTATTAGTATAGCTGATATAATTTTAGAGAAAAGCGTGGTAGGAAAATTATGTGTGAAAAAAACGATACTAGCGAAGATAAAACTTTCTATATTTCAATCGGAGTCGGGTTGTTAACAATTGCCTCAGCGTTTACTGGTTTATGCTTAATTGGAAAGAGCCTAGCATACATATGTGATTCGTGGCCAGATTTTGGAAAATTATTCGGCATTGGTTCAGCTTGCTTACTTCCCTTTATTATTATGATAATTGCAACTCGTTTAAACGATTATTTATCCGAAAAAAAGAGGACTATAAAAACTAAAGAGACAGAAATAAATCAAACAGATCGCCAATAATTTTTTTGTTATGTTTATTGTATTCACTACAATTTTTTTGAGATGATTTTGTATATCTTTTCACCAGAACGATCAACACTACTTGTTTAAATGATTATTTATTTGAAAGAAAGAAAATTAAATAAAACTAAAGAGACAAAAATAAATCAAACAGGTCGTCAATAATTTTTTTGTTGTGTTTATTGTCTTCGCTACAATTTTTTTGAGATGATTTTGTATATCTTTTCACCAGAACGACCATCACCAAAAATATTTTTAGAATTCAACATTGAATTATATATTTTTTTGTTTTTTAGTAAGTTATTAAATGAATTTATTATTTTATTCGTCTCAGTTCCTACTAATTTTAATGAATTGTTTAACAAACCATCTATTCGTTCTGTCTTTTCTCGAAGAACTAAAACTGGTTTATTAAATACTGTGGCTTCTTCTTGAAGACCGCCTGAGTCCGTCATAATAAAAAAGCATCTTGATAACAAATTTTGCATGTCAAAAAAATCTAACGGCGGTATAAGTATTATGTTTTTTCTATCCGAAAGCATACTGTTAGCAACTAATAAAACATTTGGATTTCTATGAACTGGATAAATAAATATCAAATTTTTATTTTCTTGCGCAAGTTTTAAAATAGAATTAAAAACATTTTTAATCGGTTCGCCAAAGTTTTCTCTTCTGTGTACTGTTATTAAAATTATTTTATTCTTAAAAAAATTGATTTTATTTAAAATTTTATTTTTAAAAATATAATCTTTTTTATAGGCAAATTTTGCAGCATCAATAGAAGTGTTGCCGGTAATATAAATAGTGCTTTTGTTTATTCCTTCGTTTATTAAATTTTTTTTAGAAATTTTAGTCGGAGCAAAATTAAAATCAGAAATACAAGAAATTAACTTTCTGTTAATTTCTTCTGGAAATGGCTGAAATTTATCAAACGATCTTAAACCTGCTTCTATATGAGCAACTTTAATTTTATTATAAAATGCAGACAACGCCCCACAAAAGGCAGTTGTCGTATCTCCTTGAACAAATACTAGATCAGGTTTTTCTTTTTTTAGAACATCGTCTATTTTTTTTATAGCTAACGTTGTAATTTGAGATAATGTTTGTAAATCTCGCATAATATCAAGATCATAATCAGGAATTACATCAAAAATATCTAAAAACATGTCTAACATTTCGCGATGCTGTGCAGTGACACAAATTTTAAAATCAAATAATTTTTTTTTTTCTTTAAATTTTTTTATCACTGAAAAAAATTTTATAGCCTCGGGACGTGTACCAAAAATAGCTATTATCTTTTTTGTCAATATATATCCATCACTTGTCTATTTACTATTTGTTTGTATCGAAATTCTGATCATTTATAATCAACTAACTAAAATATATAAGCTTTACTTATATAAATCAAGTTAATAAATAGCGAAACAATAATTATAATATTTATTATAATTTAATTTTAGATTTTATTTTTTATTTTAGATTTTAATTTTTGAAAGTATCTTAGAATGATTCAAAATTTACGTAACTTGTTGACTTTAGCTAAATATCGTCTATATAATTTTAGATAAGTTGATTCATAAGAATTAACTTTTTTATTTGTTATTAGGAGGGTTTTTGTGTTAGAAGATAAAGTATTAATGACAGCAGTAAAAAATTTTGGCGAATATATTTTACCTCCGTTTGACTCTATGTTAAATACAATTGGTTTTAAAAATTTGTGTGAATTCTCAGACCAATTTGGAGGAAGTTCGATATACATACCAACAAAAAAAAGAATGTTTAATAATTGCATATCAAAACAAATTTTAAAAGAATTTAACGGAGGCAATTATCGGGAATTAGCTAAAAAATTTGGAGTTTGCGAAAGAACAATTAGAAACATAACTGCAAGATGAAAAATCAATATATCAATAATTTTTCTAGATAGATTTTGAGAGACAAAGTCACGTATTTGTCTAAAATAATTATCATAACTAAACAAAAATTTTCTTAGGATATTTAACAAAAATAAATATAATCATTGAGTCTTATATCGTTAATTTTAATACTTAAATTATTTTATTTTCTTTTGTTTTTAAAAAATAATTTTCAAAAATTTTTAATAAGTGTTTTAGATAATTTTTAAAAGTCTCATCATCTGATGATATTGTCGTGTGCTCAGAATTTTTTAATTTTATAATTTCGCAAGATTTAACTTTCTTAGCAAATTCGTCTTGTGCTTCGTTAGAAACAAGACGATCGTTTTCGGATTGAAATATAAAAACCGGAATCTTTATTTTGTATAAATTTTTATCTTTCATTACATAATTAACTGCTTTAAATGCTTCATCAAACCATCCGATGCTTGAACCACCGGTTATAATTTCTGGATTTTTTAAGCGATTATCTAAATAAAATCTATATCTTGGATATTTTTTATATTCACTGTTATTTTTGCAAGCCAAATAATTAAAATTTCCTTGGCCATCGCAATATTTATTTTTACTATTATTTATGATTTCTGGATTTTCAATGTATCTGTCAAATTGTTTTTGTCCGCATTTATTACTTTTCATTCCTAACATCGGTTGAGATAATATTGCCAGTTTAATTTTATCAATATTATTAAATTTTTCTATAAATTTTGCAACAACAGACCCGCCCATAGAATGCCCATAAATAAAAATGTTTTTGCTGTTATCAAGAACAATATCGTTTAAAAACTTTTTTAAATCTAAAATATAATCTTGAAAACTGTTTACATGAATCATTTGAGGATTATCGGTCAAACGATCAGACTTTCCGTGACAACGTTGATCATATATATAAACGCTTATTCCGGATTTCAAAAAGTAATAAATAAACTCATTATATTTAGATGTTTCTTGAGAAAGACCGTGAACTATCACTAAACTTGCGATAGAATTTTTGACTTCAAACTTTTTATAAAAAATACTTATATCATCTTGTCCTGTAAAAAATCCGCTTTCTTTATTTGATTCTAAATACGGTTCGACTTTTGTTTTTATATCTTTTTCTAAATTTTCTTCACTTATAAAATCAACTAAATCAAATATTTTATCCACCATCAAAATAAATTTATTTCATAAGAACAAATGATATCAAAATAAAAGAAATTTTAATTAATTCTAAAACTTCTTAGATATTTTTATTATAAATTTTGATTCTATAACAAAATACTTTTTAAACTTTTAAATAACACTCGTGTGCAATTGTTTATATTTTTTAATTATATTTTTAAGATTATGGCCACTAATATTGTTTGTTAATAATACTTCGTGAGAATTTTTACTAAAATTATTTATTTTTTCAAAGCTTATTTTTTAAAAAAAATATCTGACTGCTTAGTGTTCTGATATCTAAATCGATAAAACTAGATCTTTATAAATAAATACATAAATTCAAAATAAAATATTTATGTCGCTTTTTATTTTATAATTAAATATATATTAAATATTAAAAATAAACTAAGAGATGATAGCAACATGGGTGAATATCTAACAGGATCAGAAGATATAGCAGACACTTCACCATCGAGCATCAAACTATCAACAACATCTGCAAGAATATCATTGAAAGCAATATTAAACTACTCATTTGTAGATTTTAAAATAAGAGAATATTACGCGAAAGTTGCCGACATTGTGACACTCAAGAATAGATTAATAAAAGAAGCTAATTCGAAACTTGATTCTCAACAACTTATTAATATTCCTAAAATAAGTGATTCTAGAGAAACTGATTTAATTAAGAAGCTTAGAAAAAATGGTTTGTTGAGACCTACTTTGAGTATGAAATTTTTAAAAGTTGCAAAAGCTGAAACCCATAATTACGGTCCAGAGTTTGCGGACGATACTATGAGATTGTTTCAAAAACTTATAAGTTATTCAAATTCAAAAGAATTACAAAAAAAAGTACAAGAAAATAAAGGAAAATTCATAGTTATCGGTGATATCCATGGCAATTTTTTTGCATTAGCAAGACCTTTACTTGAAAGTGGACTAGCTAAAATAGGAGATCCGCCAATTATTTATGTAAATAACGAAACATTTGAAACATACGATTCTTTTGACGAAGCAATGATAAAAACCCAAGGAGACATATCTAAATTTACATTGTCATTGAATTGGATACCAAGAGAAGATTTCGATTCATATTTTAATCTTATGGGAGATTATATAGATAGAGATCTATACTCAGAAGAAATTATGATTGCAATAAATCTTTTAATTAAAAGAATAAACGATATGCGTTTAGCGCCAGAGCATTCATTAATGAGAAAAATAACTATAACCATAGGCAACCATGAAATAATTGAGGCTATTCGATTTATGGGATCTGAAGTTTCTCATGTTAATGTCGAAAGTCATAATCCAAAGTTTGAATCAGGAAAATTAATAATTGAACAAATCGCAAATGGAAATTTTGTTTTGTTCCGATATTGCGAAGAACCTGATGTTATTATTGTTCATGCTAGTTTAGACAGACAAGATATATTTAATATTTTGAAAGCAATTTTAGATCTTGATAAATCATATCGTGCAAAATTTAGTATTACTGAAGAACAAATTCAAGAAGTAAATTTTTTTAAAGGTGTATTATGGGGAAATGATAAAGATGGTAGATTTAAAACACCAGATAATAAGAGAAGATTTTTTGATTTATTAAATCTAATTTTTAAAAATATATGTTCATATATTATTTCGGAAGAACCTCGTAATTTTAGTGAAGGTGATATAGAAGCAGTTTATAGTATACTACATAATATTGCACATGCAAAATACGTTATAAAAAAACGTCTCAATAACACAATAACCGATTTAGTCGATGATGTTTGTGATGTTGGAGCTGGAAAGGCTGAAAATATTGGAGTTGGTGATAGTCTTTTAGTTGTAGGACATACTAAATTTGAAGAAGATCCAGAATTATTTAATGATCGGGACGTCAGAATTTTAGCAACTGATTGTTTAAAGCAGCATAAAGGATCATCCATAATGACATATGTGAGCGAAGATTCGAGAAGTATAAATTCTGATACTTTAACACAATCTGAATTTTTAACAATGTGTCTTACTCTATCAGATTCGCAAGTATCTGTAGAGCAACAAATGGTATCTTATTATGACATACATGAGTTAGAAATAAAATTACTAAAACGTATAAATCGCATAAAAAATATGGGAATTACTGTAATTGTATTAGGAATTGCAACAGGAATTACTATGGCAGTTTTAGTAAAATTAGAAATCATAAACATTGCAATTAATTCAATAACTTTTATGTCATTGACAGGATCATCTACTCTTTTTTTAATATTTGGAATCATAGCCGCAATTTTAGCTAGAACAGCTATTATAAACAGGGCGCGAAGATTAAATCTTGAATGTTAAAATTATCGAAGTTTTTTGGTTTTATTTATTATCAATTATAACAATTTTAGAGTGAATAAAAGCATTATAAAGATAAAGCTAATTAAAAATATCACTGAATATAAGAAAGTTATTTAACAAAATATGACGCTATTAAAGATAAATATCATAAAAAAATGAGTTTACAAAGAGAAATCAAAAATATTTATGTAGAATTTAAGATCGTAAATACGCGAACACTGTAAAAATATTATCTTAAATTTAAAAAAAATAATTAAAAAACTATAGATTTTAATAAATTGTAAATGATTTTTTAGAGAAAATTTTATTCTAGATGTCAATAAAATTCAGATCAAAAAAAAAAAAAAATAGCTGATTTCGATTTTAGAGAGAGAAAAAATATTTATTTTAGAGATGTTTAAAAAACTTACGATGCGATAAATTTCATAAATATATATATTAGAAATGATTGATAATTTTGTTTTGTTATTTAATTATCGTGAGTTTTTAGATTAAATTTATTTTTAGCGTTTTGTTTTTAAAAAAATTTTTAATGCTTTAATTTTATAAAATAAGAATGTGCTAACAAAATATGTTTATATTTATATTATCATAGACATAATAGAGACATGAGGAAAACTATATGTATTACAGTAAAACAGTAACAGATTATTTTAACAATCCAAGAAATGTCGGAGAGATAGCAGACGCAGACGGTATTGGTATCGTTGGAAATTCTAAATGTGGCGATATAATGAAAATTTATTTAAAAATAAAAAATAATATTATTACAGATGTTAAATTTAAAACTTATGGTTGTGCTGCGGCAATTGCAACAAGCAGTATGGCAACTGAAATGATTAAAGGAAAAGATATTTCAGAGGCAACTAAAATTACTAATAAAATTATTATAAATAAACTCGGTGGATTACCAGATAACAAGATTCATTGTTCGTGTTTGGCAGAACAAGCAATACGAGCAGCTGTAAAAGATTATGTTAATAAAACAAAAAAATAAACTTTTATTATCTGCGAGAGAATTTATTTTTTCGCTGATTTTAGTGTTCTCTATATCTTTTTTATTTATTATACGTGAAAATATTTTTTATTTTATTCAAGAAATTATAGATAGATTTACCAGAAATATAATTTTAGTTTTATCTCTTTTATTGCCATCAATTTCTGGAATAGGAATTAATTTTGGAATAGCAATAGGTATTATGATTGCTCAATTAATTATTTTATATATAACTAGCTTAGAAATGTGTGGCATTTGGGGAATTGTTATATCTTTTTTATTGGCTGTACCAATTTCTATTTTAACAGGTTATATTACAGGATTGATATTAGATCGTTGTAAAAATAGAGAAATAATAGCTTCGATGATAATAGGTTTCTTTGTTTTTGGTTTTTATCAATTATTTTTAATGTATCTTTGTGGGGATAAAAAAAAATTTAAGTATGTAATTAGCTTTAAAAATAAAAATATGTTGTTACCGCGTGGTTATGGATTAAGAAACACGATTGATTTAAAAATCGCATCTGTATTAGATAACTTTTTAGCATTAAGATTTTTTATTAATAAAAGAACTGTAAAAATTCCTGTTTTAACTTTGTTAGTAATTTTTTTATTTTGTTTGGCTATAAAAATTTTTCAAAAAACAAAATTAGGACAGGAAATTCGCGCAACTGGTTACGATAAAATCGCATCAATTAATGCTGGTATAAACATAAAATCAACAAGAATTATTTCTATAATTATCTCAACATTACTAGCATGTTGTGGACAGATTATTTATCTTCAAAATATTGGAGTGATAAATACTTATAATACGACAGAACAATCGATTATGTTCACAGCTGCCTCGTTTTTACTATCAAAAACAAAAAGAAAAGAAATAAGAATAAGAAGTATTATTTTAGCGACTCTTTTTTTTCACACTGTGTTTGTCATCACGCCCATGATAACAAAAATATTTATAAACAACCCTATATATGACGAGTACATACGAAATTTTATATCTTATTTGATAATATTTGTATCATTGTTTTTAGCAGCACAAAAAAAATATAATCTATGATTTTATGATTTATGAATAATAAATTATATTTTTAACTTTATAATTTTTTTATTTTAGTAATTAAAATTTAATTTAAATATATTAACAACTATAATATTTACAGAAATACACTGATATTTTCATAAAGATATTTTTATATTTAAAGTTATTTATGTATTTTGATGAAATACTCTTGATTATACTATCCCTAAAATATCATAATTTCAAGACTTTCTTTTAATACGTATTTTATTTTTTAAAAAAAATTATCATTTATTTTTATTCTAGCGGATGTGGCGAAATCGGTATACGCATTAGATTCAGATTCTAATAAGTTTACACTTGTGCAGGTTCAAGTCCTGTCATCCGCATTTGTTTAATTTAATTTAATTAGTAATATTAAGTTTGTACATTGAAATAGATAAAATTTATTAATAATAATTTTTTAATTTTGCTTGCACTAACTTATATAAGTCATCATAATATTTTTTTATCTCTAGCTAACGGTTTCAAATTTAAAAAAATGATTGTGATTATTCTATGCAATATCTATAGATTTGAATTTTGGCATCAGTTGTTTGTATTGATATAAATCAAATACTATGTTATAATTATTCTGTATTATTATTTACTTTATGATTTATAAAGTAAAATTAAAGGGGCGTCAATATATTAGTCAAAGATCAGATTTTCGAAAGATAAATCAAAACGAACAAAATGCTTATATACGACTCTTAGTAATTGAAAAAATTATTATTACATACGGTTGCGTTAATGTTTTAAATAGAAAGGTTATGGGTAAAGAAGTTACTCAATCGCAATTAGATAGTTTATATGGCGATATTTTTAAAATGCAAGAAGAATTACAAAGATTAAAAGAAATGCAATATATTTATCTTCAGAAAAATCTGATCAAATAACCGCCGAAGTTCGCAATTGGATATCAATCTATGGTAAATATTTTTTAGAAAAATCACAATCGCTTCATTCAGAAGAAACATGTTTAAATCCTTTGGTTAAATCTGCTATAGTTTTTGCAATTGCATCACTGTTGTCTGAAATTACCGGTATTGTTCTATTTGCAACAAAAGTTACAGATCTTAGCAATATATTTGGTCTTTTATTGCCATTTGCGTTTGCATTTATTTTTTTGTTAGCAGGTTCCATATTAGCAATAATTAATCTCTGTGAAGATAAAAATCAAAATACAGATCAACCCGAACTTGCTAAATAATTAAAAAAAATAAAAAGCAAATAATAATAAATTCCATAGTCTTTTAAAGAGTCACATAATTAGAGTAAATATTTGTCTTAATATTTTCAAAATTAAATTCTGAAAAGGATTTTTTTATAACTTCGCGAATAATTTTTTTATTTTTATATTTTAAAATAATGCTCCATCTAAAAATATTTTTTACTTTCGAAACAGCGCATGGTGTTGGACCTAAAATTCTAAAATCTTTTATATTAAATTTATCTATTATTTTTAAAATAATAATTTTAAATTCGTTTGTTTTTTTTGCCAAATAATTCTCATCTTTATAAAAAAATAAAATGCTAAATATTTTGCTAAACGGCGGATAATTCATAAATTTTCTAAATTCAATTTCTTTTTCATAAAAATCTTTAAAATCATTTTTTTGTGCTGAAATCAAAACATGATTTTCTGGTTCGTACGTTTGAATAAAAACTTTTCCTGCAGTTTTAGAGCGACCTGCGCGTCCCGCGACTTGAGTTATCAAATTAAAAGTTATTTCTGAACTTAAAAAACTACTCATATTCAAAATCATATCTGCAGCTACTACACCAATTACAGAAACATCAGGAAAATCTAAGCCTTTTGCAATCATTTGAGTTCCGATTAAAATATTTGCTCTTTTATTTTTAAAATCATCAAATATTTTTTTATAATCATTTTTTTTTTTGACCGCATCTGTGTCCATTCTCAAAATTTTTTCATCGGGAAATAATTTTTTTATCTCTTCTTCTATCTTTTGAGTTCCTAATCCAAATGATTTTATTAGATTAGATCTACATAACGGACAAATTTTATAATTATTTTTTTTCTTTCCGCAATAATGACAGATTAATTTTTCTGAATTAGAACAATTATGCAATGTCAAATTTACATCACATGTATCGCATTTGATAATATTTCCACAATTTCTACATAAGACAAAACTAGAAAAACCGCGTCTATTTAAAAATAATAAAATTTGCTCACGTTTACTTAACGCATCTTCTATTGATTTAATTAAATCTTTCGAAAAAATTTTTTTATTTTTGTTTTTTAATTCTCTTCGCATATCAATTATTTTTATATTTAATCTGCTTTTATTAACTCTTTCTTTTAATTCTATTAAATAAATTTTATTACTTTTGGTTTTATGATAAGTATCTATAGAGGGTGTTGCAGATCCTAATATCAAATTTGCTTTTGTTAAATCACAAATTTTTCTTGCAACTTCAACTGCGTGATATCTAGGCACACTATCGTTTTGAAAATAGCTTTGTTCGTGTTCTTCGTCTATTATTACTAATCCGAGATTAGTTACAGGTGCAAAAAGCGCAGATCGTGGTCCTAAAATAATATTTATTTTATTTTCACGAATGTTTAACCAAATTAAATATCTTTCACGTAAAGAAATTTTAGAATGCAAAACACCGACTTGATTTTTAAAACGAGAAAAAAATAAGTCAACCATATGCGTAGTTAAAGCAATTTCTGGTAACAAAAATATAACTTTTTTATTATTTTTTAAAACTTTTTCTATTGTTCTAAAATAGATTTCAGTTTTCCCGCTTCCTGTTACTCCATGAATTAAAATATTTTTTTTGTCATTTTTTTCTAACTTATCAAAAATAAATTCAATTGCGTTATTTTGCTCAGAAGTTAAAAAACTTATTTTTTTGTTGACAGAATTATTAATCGATATAAAATTATTTGTATAATTATTTATATGATTTTTGTTAGTTTTATCTCTTTTAATGGGCATAAATAATCTAAGGCAACTGCTTAAACTACACATATAAACTTCGCTCATCCATTCGGCAATCGAAATCTGTTCGAAATTCAAATAAATTTTTTCGTCTATATATTTTATTTTTTTTATATTGCCTTTAAAATCAATTTGATTTTTTTCTAAAAATTTATAAACCATACCATCATAAATTTTGTTTGATTTTCCAAATTCAACAAATACTCTTGTGCCAATTTTAAAATCTTTAAAGTTATTATTTTCATAACAATAAATAAATTTTTTATCTATATTTTTGCTTGCAAAAACAACAATTTCAACGTATTTCATCGATGTAAATTATAACTTATAAAAAAATTTTTGTATTTGAATTTTCCTATTATTTTCTAAGAGATTATATTTAAGTTTAAGTTTAAGTGCTAGTGCTCTTAAAAATAAATTCGTCTTTTATATAATCTCCCGTTTTCACTCAATGTCTATCAAATTCTTGCTTAAAAATAAAAATAAAGTATTATATTTTCTATACGTTGAAAGCACGAGCTATGTTCGTTTAAGAGTCAACAAATGATTTATAAAACAAAAAAATATTCGTTTAAGTAATGATCTGGTTTTTAAAAGAATTTTTCGAGATAAAAGAAATGATAAATATGTTAATAAGTTTAATTAATTAAATTTAAATGCTGATGTATTTTCTAGAACTGAAATATATTTTGTTTTAGCGTTACTAAAATCTAATATCATTAAAATCAAACTTTTTGTCATCATTAAATTTTAAACATATCTAATAATTAATTTTATAGTAAAAATTAAACTCTTAGATTCGCAATAGCTCTTAATAACATTCCACCAAACGTAAGAATTGTTCCAGCTACAAATTGCCATATATGTTGATAATCAGCACTTTCGTAATTTGAAAGTCCCATAGAAAATCTAATAACTGACCATATGCAGCATATTAAACCTACATAGCGCATTATTTCTCCAGCGATATTTAATAATTCTGCATGTAATACTCTATCGTTAGGAACAAAAGGTGTAAGAACAGGATCGTTTGGAGCTGCTGGATCATAAAAAGCATTTTGAGACGAAGGACTTGGTGATTCTGATTGACGAGGTTGAGGAAATGGTATAAGCGTTGGATCATATTCAAACATTGGTAAATCTTGATTGCTTTCAATAAGTAGTAAAGGATTAGTAGCTTCTAAACAGTTAGCACTTATTAAATTTTCATTAAACATATTTCCAGTAATTCTCTGAAACATGTACGAGAGGATACTGAAAAAACGATAGTATATGCTGTTGCCGTCATTTGTGTTTCTTATTTCATTTAAATTAATCGTACCGCTCGAACCAATTAAAGAATTTGTTGCTGTTAAAGCTGTTTCAAATTCAAAGTTTGAAGGATTGCCTCTGTAAATGTCTGTATTTTTATAATAATAATAATTCGTAGCTGCTTTTAAGTAATCATAAAAACATTTACAAACGTAATATCTCATTCTAGATATTTCTGGATAATCATTAGCATTAATAGCATTCTTAGCAGATACTTTTGCTGATTGAGAGTATCCAGCTATTCTGCTGAGATTTCCCAAACACTCATAGCCATATCCGTAATAATATTGAAATCTGTTATTAACAAAATCAAAATTTATATAGCTGTTTAATCGTTTTGCTGTTGTATAATCGTCAGTACTTCTTTGAGCTGCTGATTTTATTGTGTTATCCCGAGAATTATAAGTGTACATTTTTGCAATATTTGAAGATAACGACGCTGCATATTCACAAATATTTGCCGTAAGTTTTCTGGGCAGAACTACTTCAGCAGTCGTACTTGAGTTCCACCAACTATTATGATGCCACCAGTACCAAATATCACTAGGCGGATTGTAACTTTCCGCCATCTCATAAACTGACCTAAACAAATATTTCGATATCAAAGCATATGATTTTTTTGCATTTTCGTTTAAATTTGAGTTATTACCGTCATCTAGATCCAAAGCTTTTTTCAGCCTTTCTAAAGCAATAATTGCATTTGAATAATATCTAAATTCTGTTTTATCATATTCTGTTCTGTAAAAAGAAGTTTTAATTATTAAATCCGTATTAGGTATTGATTTTCCTATTGCTATAGACGGTGTATAATTTTTTATACTTTCTTCAAGTGCTGATATCTGTAATTCATCAGCATCAGCGGAAATTTCGTAGTATTCACGTTTTGGGACAGGATATCTCATTACTACATCACCCACTGATAACGTATTTCTATCTACATTCGTCCAAATAGGTGTACTTGAACTTTTATCTATGGTTTTGGTTATATAACCAGGAGTTATATTTTTGTATTCGCATATTAAAAATTTATCAAAGAGCGGAGTATCAATTTCAGCATCTGGCTCAAAAGATTCGTTATCTATACACAACACCGAAACTGAATCATTTGTTACGTTTATGACAATTCCAGATGAAATAGGATATATATTTCTAATTTCGTTGTTGTTAAATCTTATGCTTACGGCATTATTTTCACTCAAATATCTTCTTAATTCTGGAGAAATTGATGGTATTGATGGTATCCAATTATCTACAGATGATTCGCTATTATCAGAAATGCTAGGCATAGTAGGACTAGCAGTCGTAGTAGGAGAAATATAAGGCATTTTTCTAATTCCGTCTTTAAATTTTCTTTTGTAACCATAAGATCTAGATATTTTATCTTCCCATTTTTGATTTAAAACCGGAAAAAGCGATTGATTACTTGGCAAAAACACTTGCTGATATCCTCTAAAATATTCTAAAAATTCATAACTACTAAATCCTGAACCATCGATATATTCTTTAAAAAATTCAGAACGTTCAAACCAGGTCTCAAAATCATCAAAAGAATAATCTATGTTTATTTTTTCTATGACATAGTTTTCCGGAATTACTATTAATCCATCTTTTACATACATACCTGTTGTGCTTATTATTAATTCGAAAACTTTTGTAGCATAATCTTCGGACGAATTAATGCTAGTCTTGTTTCCAACTGGTTCTTGTGTATAAGCTTCACTATCTAGCGTAGGATTTAATAATTGCTCTGCTTTATCTATAATATCTGCAAAGTCAGAATTATTTTTTATTTCTATCAGATTTCTAGAAATCATAGTTCCGGTTTCTGTATCATAAAATTGAGTTTTATCTATCTTAGAATTGATATCTGTACTAATCGAAGGTTTTTTCGCATAGCTTTCTATTCTAGCAGCTGAAATTGATGCTACTATATTTTCCAAAATTGGTAGCGCAGCTTGCATATCTTCTGTTAATTCCTCTGGAGTTTTGTCTCTATAATCAATTAGAGTTTTGATGTTGCTAATTTTTGCTTCGATAATACTGCGATCTAAAAGAGGCAAAGATAATATTTGATCAATATTAAAAGTTTTTATTCTATCATAAGTTTCATAAATTGCTGTAAATTCATCACTTTCATTCTCTCCTAAAGTTCCTAAATTTATTTCTTCTTTTCCTGCAATTTTACGTATTTCTTCTGCTGTTTTATTAATACTAGAAATTATTGGATCTCTTATTTGACCAAAATTAAGATTTATACTGTTATTTATTATACTAAGTGTATTTAAATCATCCAGATCATTCGAAATTAAGTTCGTAATTTCATTATATTTTTCTTCAAGTACATCGTAAGCAAAATCAAAAATTTTTTTTAGTTCCGATTTTGCATTTGTAAATCTATTATTTAAATTTGTTTTATTATCTATATCAAGTGCTAATGGATTTATAGAGTTTAATTTTTGAAAATAATTTTCGTATAATCTCGGAAAACTCAATAGCGAAAGTTTTATAGGGTTGTCGTTATAGTATTTTTGGTCATAATTAATAAGCTGAGCTATTGGAATTTTAACATCTGCAATGCTTAGTTTCAAAATTCTGACTATGCGTTGTTCTTCAGTCATACTTTCTTCGCTCGTAATTGGATTTATTATAAAATAATCGTCTATTAATTTGCCAAGTATTTCAAAAGAATTTAAAGCTTCTTCTAGTTTTTTTCTTAAATTTTCTCTTTGAGTATCGTTGGTTGGGATTGATATTGTTGCTTGATAATTAAAATCATTTATAAAACTTATTGTCTGATCAATTAATTCAACATCACTGCCAACATTGTCATCACAGACTTCTTTTAAATCACGAAAATAATTTCTAGAACTGTTGACTAAGTCAATAATTTCTAATTCTTTTTTTTTATCAATCATTATTTTTTCTTTATTTGATATGTTATTTATCATTGCTAATATATCGTCATATGCGGTCTTTAAATTACTAGAATTGTGCACAGGTGTAAAATCCGAATTTCTAGATGTTAACGAAGATAATTCGTTTATTTCTTCGTTTGTCATATCACTGGTATTTTTTTGTTCTAGTTCAATTAATCTTTCAACTTCGACGTCTAATAATCTTACTCCTCTGTCATCAAACATCCTCATTGAATTTTCCATTTTTATCGAATTCTCTATAAATTCTTGAACAACATATGCACGCTCATCATCATTTTTAAAATCAATCTCATAATTATAAGGGGCGCTACTTAAATAATTATTTAATAAACTAATTTCTGAATTTATTTGAGATATAAAATCCCTCATATCGCTTATATTTTTAATGTAAAATTGTTCATAGGTTTCTATGAGTTTATTTGCTAAAAAATATTTAGTTTTATTTTTGTCACTACCATATACGAATCTCATTTCAGGTTTATCCGAACTATCGCTGCCTACTCTAAATATTAAATCTGCTGTTATTGACGTCATTTCGTCGTTTAAACTTTCAAGAAAGTCATACAAGCTACTATCAGTAAGATCACTAGTAAAATATTCTGGCGCATCATCTATATTACTTACAAAATATATTAACGAAATTAAATTTTTAAAGTTTTCCCACTTAGCTTTTTCTAACTGACTTTGATCAAAATTTTCTTCACCAGGGTCAACTTGAGTGTGATAGATTAATTCTTCGTAGCAAAAAGGCTCACTATCTTGACCTGATTTTAACGGATTTTGATTGAATTTTGTTTCAAAATCTGAATAACATTGATTAACAATTTCCGGAAGAAGTTCACTATATTCTGGAGGATCAGCTTTTAATCTTTTTTTTAATTCATCCATTTCTATTTTCAAATTACTTAGATCTGTTGATAAATCTCTTTCTGATTTGCTGTCTATATATATTTTTTTTATTTGAGTTGTTGCTAAATTAGTTGCCTGCGTTTCTTCTAGATTATTTTTTATTTGTACCGTGTTAGCAGACATCGTCTCTGAGGTTTTTGATCTTAAAAGTTCATTGAACAAATCTTCATCTTTTATTTCTCCAATATAAAACTTCATGAAAATATCTTGAAAATCCTCATCTCTGACAATATTATAAGATTCAGCAGGAAATAAAAATACATCATCAGGAATAATTTTTAATACGTATGAAGTTGATATGTTTGTATCGCCTAAACCAGAAACTAGTTTCTCGAATGCCAAATTATTAATTTGATTCTTTATAATTTTAAGTTGTGAATAAAAATTTGATTCTGAGTATAAATCTAGTTGCCCGTTATTGGGCAAATTTTTTCTTAATTGATCGCGAATTTTTTCAAAACTAATTTTATTTTTAAAATATTCTACAAACATGTTACTGCTGGCATGATCGTTGGTGATTTCTTTAAATTCATCTTCTTCGTAAACTACACTGTTATTAATTATTGTGGTGTTATCGGATAAAGTAAGCTTTCCGTAAATATCATAGGTTTGAGTACTTCTTGCCGGTTCAGGAAATTTCATTATTTTATAATCAAGATCAAGTCTCGTAATAGCGTCAGGATGTTGAATTCTATAATTAGAAGTTGGCGTCATATAATCATTTACTGCATTGGGTAAAGCAGTTTCAATCATATAAGTTCTGCGTGATTCTAAATCGCTTTCTAAACTTGTTTTGCTTTGACTAGAAATATTAACAGTGAAATTAATACTTGCTATCTTTGCCTTAAGTTTAATTATTTCGTCTTTTTTCTCTTTATAAATATTATTTATGTTATCATAATCTTCTTTAGCATCTACTAATAACAAACTATTGTTATCTATAATTTCTTGTTGTTGTCGAACATAATTTTGATTACTCGGTTGATTTTTATTTTTTTCGATCTCTGACTCTGCGTTACTTATAATCGATAAAATTCTGCTATATTCGCCGTAAGATTCTTTAAGTTCTTCTTCGATGTCTAGTAGTTCTAATTTTAATCTATCAACTGCTCTCAGATATGGTAGAGTTACTATAATTTTTTCGTAATTTTCAATATTTTTTTGAACTGATGATATAAATTCAGAAAACCATAATTCTCCTATTAAATATTTAATAAGTTGATTTTGATTATCTAAATGTAAATCAAATAAATTTGACAGATAAGCGTCGTTACTAAGTAAAGTTTCTTTTATATAATTATTAGTTAGAGATGATAAAGACAACGAATTATAATTATTCAGTATCTGTCCCGTCATTATAGCGCTTCCCACAACAGAGTCACTATTTTTTAAAATATCTAAAAAAGATTTATTAATCGAATTTTCAGTTTTTATATAAAAATCTTTTGTTCTATTAAATTCTCTTGGTGTTAAAGATATTTTGTAATTTAAATTTCGCACATAATTTTCGTCACTAGTTACTAAATGTTGACTTTTAAATCTGGGAATTAATTCTCTTTTTATTTTTATATTTGTCATTTCTTCCATATATCCATCAAAAGTATCTTCAAAATCCATATACTCCAGCGATAATACATAATTAGATCCTTGAAAATCTCTTAAAATTATATCTTTAACATTGGTCTTCGTAAGTCCGCCTAAAAAACACTTTTCAAAGATTTTCTCAGAAACGTTGTTATTTAAATAACTGCCTAAGATATCAACCCTTTGTCTTTTAGGAACAGCAAAAGAAACAAATCTTTTATTAAAATCTAGCAAAGTATTTTTTCCGGCAATGTGTTCGTAACAATTTAAATTAACTGTATTTTTATTAGCATAATTTGATTTAAAAATTCCTATATGTTTTGTCCTGGTTTTCTCGTTATTCATTGCCGTTAAATAACTGCTTAGAGAATTTTTAATTTGTTGATCAGATAGACTAGATTCTGGAAAATCGGCTAATATCATGTTTTTTAAGCTTGAAAAAATAGAACTACTTTGTGAATCATAAAGATATTCAATTATTTGAGATGTATAGATAGAATATTTTATTTCGGGATTTTCAGAAAAAACCACTTGAGTGTTTTCTGTATAATTATCTTTAAATCTATTTATAATACTTTCTTTTGACTTAATTTCGACCATCGCGGTTTTGTATTCGTTTAAAATCGAAATAAAGTCCGTAATGCTTGGATTATCAATTGTTACATCAGTTAAATTACTTCTTAACGAACTCTTAAAACTATCTTCAGTAATTTCTTCTAAAAAAAATTTTAAAAACTCGTTTGTAGTATCGTTTTCAACATTATTAATTGTTTTAAATAAATTAAAAGTTTTTATTTTTTGTACGGATAATTTTCTCACTATATCGTTAACTAACGTCGACATGGTATTCATTTTATTTATATTGCCTACAGAAAAACTTTCTTTATCACGTACCAAACCTAAACTATTTATACTTTCCTCAAGGCTACCATCTGAACAATACACAGGACTTACAGCTTCTGTTTTAATTCCGTAAAAATATTTATCAAAAGCATTATAAACCATATTTATATTATCCACTTGTAATTTTGAAATACTTGGCTTAGAAAGTTCAGCTTCTTCCTCTTCGGTCAATGTTATGTCTTCAATGTCTTCCATTTCCGGATCTTCATCGTCTTCTTCTCCTTCGCAGTTTTTTTCTACATAATTATAATTATTATAGCTATTACTCTCTTCTGTATCTCCACTAAGAACACCCGGAATAAGAGTGATAGAAATAGCAAGAAGAATAGCCAAGGTAACACCTATTCCGATAAAACGTTTATAATCACCAGTAATCGCACCTACTATAGCTTCTTTAAGATCCATACTTTTACTGATATCTTCCGTTGATGAGGCATTCTTCAAAGATTTTACTACTTGTAGTGCAACTTGAGCATGCGGACTAGCAACCATTGATTCTGCCTTCGAAGTTAGTCTGCTAGCTATTGACATTGCAATACTTTTAACTTCCAACTCAAGTAAAGACATAACCTTATTTTGCGCAACTCCAATCGCGTTGGACGCTAGATTAGACGCTGAATCTTTTTCCTTATCCACCTTCATAACGCTGGCGGCAGTGTTGACTGCACTAGCAGCTACTTTTTTGCCCAATAATTTTCGAGAATTTCCTTCAAATTTTTTATTTATCTGCTTTAACATTCTTTTTTTGTCAATTTTGTCATTTCCTTTAAGATTTGATCGATCAGATATGTCACTAACAATTCCAATTATCATAATTTTTCTTATATCTCTGGTTTTAACTTTTTTGCCCATTTTTTTCAATTTGTTCTTTATTTTTCTTGCTTCTTTATTTATATCGCTGCAAGAAACTTTTTTCATTATCATTGCTTCTCGTTCTCTTGGAGTAGCCTTAGCAAACGCTATTTTCTCTTGCTCGTTGAATCTGTTGTATCCATGTTCTCTTATTGCTGTAAGAATTTGTTGTTGTTGCTCCGGTGGAAAATTGCCAAGCACTAAAGCAAGTCCTGGATGAACTTGTCCTACTTGAGCTATTAATACTTCTTCATCCGGTATTGCATCTGCTAGTGCTTCTTCATCCGGTATTGCATCTGCTAGTGCTTCTTCATCCGGTATTGCATCTGCTAGTGCTTCTTCATCCGGTATTGCATCTGCTAG
>JAISCN010000050.1 GCA_031265515.1 Clostridiales bacterium
TGCAAAATTAATAATAATATTATTATTAATAAAATATAGCACATAATTTTACCTCCTTTCGGAGACAAAATTTAGCCGCCTAACCGTCCGATTATCAATCTTCATATGTAATATTGAATGATTATCGAGTCAAACAACACTCGTAGAGTCTAAAAGACTCAACAGAATTCTATCATGTCTTATCTTTGTAAAGTACCGAAAATTAATAAATCATCGCAAAAAACTTGGCGATTTTTTTTAACTATCTGTTATATTAAATTTGTTTTCTTAAATAATTCAAAGGACAGAAGCAATATATGTTATCTTCTACAGAACTAAATAAAGAGCAAGCGTTTTCAAATGAGGTATCTTGCAACAAAATGTTCGGACTAGAACAAATAATGTTTTTGGATAGTAACAGTAACAGATTTCTTTTTATTTTAATATGTGCTCTTGAGTATAGATTTGATCGAGATTATTCTAAAATTGAAAAAAAGTTTGAGGAAATTAAAGGGTCATCTTTTACTACTCGTAATTTTGATGCCAACGAATGTGTTACAATTGCAGATACTTTCATGATAAGTGAAGGCATGAACCTAGAACAGCGGCTAAATCTCATTTATGTTGCTTCTCTTAAGTTATCTGAAGAATATGATGCAGTTGGATTAACAGATGGATTAAGAGAAATATTTAGAAAAGGATTTACATATCAGATCGAACCTTAAAAGCTACACGAGACTTACACATATATGCGTATGTGTGCGAGTGTATCTAGATTGTATGATTTCTTATCATTTTGTTTATGTTATTCATTTTCTGCGAAGAAAATTATATTTGACAAATAAACATTATGGGGTGGTTCTGGGAGTATAAAATTTGATATCATAAGTATAAATATATTTAATAACTTTTATTTTAACTTTTCAAAAATTTAGATATTGTTTCTTTAAAAATCCGCATCCATAATTCAAATCATAATTATTCTTTTTGTTTAGCTGTGCTAATTTCTTTTCTAGCTAAAGATTATATCTAATATCACAAAATTTGACCAAATTTTATGTCTATACAATTAAAATTCTTCGTATGTTTATTTGCTGTAATAAAAAACACAAACCACACTCTTTTTAATCTTCTAAACTAATTTTAGAAATAGAACTTACTAAAAATTATAGATATTTTCATTTTTTATTTTATGATAAAATATGACAAAACAAATTAATTTGTCAAAAGTTTTTTCAGATCAAAATAAGGAGAGGTGAGTTTGTATGCAAAGATATGATGCTCATTATCTTCTAAATATTATGTTTACTATTTTAAAGTCTAGAGCGAAAAAGGAATTCTTAAGAAGAGCTAGAATAGTATAATTTATTCTTTACATTTGACGTAAGCGAAATCGTAGATACTACAAATACGATTTTAAGTAGAAATAGGCAATTATTACTTGAGTCCGAAGAAGAAAAATTTTTAAAAAATCCAATAGACGATATTTTAATTGATGAAGCGAAGCAGTTGTTAAATTATTTGTCTCCAATTTTTTTAAAAATATTATAAAAAAATCTTCGAACTAAAGAAGGAATAATTTCTCTACTTAAAGAAATATCAATATGCCAATCAACAAGAAGAGTTAATTAAATTTATAATCGATTTTTTTGAATTAGATATTCCTAAACATGCTTTAGAAATTTTAGAATGCGAAAGATTCTACTCATAACTCCAAAAATTCTGTCCGCATTTACATACATATTCACAAAGTATACCGAATAAACTGCAAGCATTTTTTTGTTTTTACATGGTTTTCCAGAATATCTTTATTTATTCACTGACCATAGTCAATTGTATTTATTTAGAATATGTTTCGGACAACTTGCACAAAAAGAAGTTTTTAATGTTACTCAAGGTGATTTGTTCCTGGTTGTACTAAATTTTTTTGAAGAATACTCATTTGAAACCAGACCTGAAGTTTTCTATCTTACTTCTGGCTTTATGGAGTATTTCCATAATAGTTCGCTTACTAAAAGTTCAAGAGCTCTTACAGAGTTTATGATTAATCAATATATCGTAGATCGAGAAGACAAAAAAGGAAATTTGAGATATGGATATTTCGAAGAACTGATTCATACACTGGTAATTCTTGGTGTCATACAGGAGAGTTGTGAGGAAGATGTTAGACAGGAAATTGCAACATGCAGAAGATCGATTTTTGAGACAAATAATTTTTTCCTACTTACTCGAGTAGATGAATATTTATTTCATAGAGATGAAATACATGTAATGCATATACAGTTTAATTTTTTTTTGGTTACATAAAGCAAGAATAAATTTAAATGAGGCAAAATTAGTATCTGATATCTTAGTAAAAATATTATGTACTATGGATTTTAATAAAAAAATCGAAAAACACTATAAATTCAAAGCGCTTTTACCAGAAACTTTGTCTATGTTTGTAGAAACTTCTAAAAATATTCTAAAAGTAGGTAACTATACTTCGTTGTTACATAAAGAAATGCAGTCAGTTTATACATCTCTCGGAGAAGGAGATTTTTTTTACTTTTGTCTTTTTATAGCTGCTTCTGCAAGTGACGATCGCGATAATATGTAATTAGATCGTTTTTCGCCATAGGATTAGGAACCGCCATGATCAATTTATCTCGTGAAGATTCTCATGCGATCTGCATTTTACTAATGATAAAAATATTAAACAATATAATTTAATAAAATAAATGATATTTGATGATATAAATTTATTCGTTAAAGAATTTTTTTAATGGACAAAATAAGAATTAACAATATTCTGGCTTTTGTTAGAGAATTAGAATAAAAGATAGATATTTTAAGAAGAATTATGACAATCTGTCTAATCTTTGATTTATAAACGAAGGAAATCATAACTATTATAAACGAAATTTTAGCTGAATGTGAATTATTGTCTCTTGCGTGTATAGACGTGAGATTTTTGAATCAGATTGAAGTTACTTATTTTTTAAGTGAATTTTTAAATGCAATATTTCAATGATAAAATCGCCTATGTCGTTAAATTTAATTGACATAACATAAATAAGGCTCAAACAAGACTCACAGAAAAAATAACATAAAATTTAATTTTTTATTGACTAAAAAAAATAATTTTGAGTACGATCGAAATATAAATTCGAATATAATTCTTGAAGTTATTAAATATGACTAATTATTTGGAGATTTATATGATCCTTGATAATTGCGAAAATAAACTTAAAAAAACTGTTAAAAATTTAGAAAATGAATTCGCAACCATACGCACTGGTCGCGCGAATCCACGTATGTTGGACAAAATTTTTATTGAATACTATGATCAACGTGTTTCTATCAAAAATGTTTCTAATATAAATATTCCTGATTCTAGAACTATTTTGATACAGCCGTGGGATAATTTTCTTATAACAAAAATTCAAAAAGCAATTTCAATTTCTGATTTAAATTTGAATCCAATACTTGATGGAAAAGTTTTAAGAATAACAATTCCGCCGTTGACTGAAGAGCGTCGTAAAGAATTATCTAAAATTTCAAAAAAAATAACTGAAGAAGCAAAAATTTCAATTCGTAACATACGTAGGGATGTTTTAGATTCTCTTAAAACTATGCAAAAACAAAATAAGATAACAGAAAATGAAATGAAAATCAACGAAAATAAAATTCAAAAATTAATAGATAAATACGTAAATATATGCGAAACACTCTTAGATAATAAAAAAAAAGATATTATGACAATATAGATCTGGTGATATTTTTTTGAGTACTCGAAATTTTCCCACGAAAGGCAATTTGATTTTAGCTCGTAATTCTTTAATTTTTTTACGTCAAGGCTATAATTTATTGGACAAAAAAAGAAATGTTTTAATTCATGAAATCATGGAATTAAGCAAGTCAGCTAATAAAATTCAACAAAGCATTAGCAAATTTTTCTCCCAAGCATATCTTTCGCTTCAGGTTGCAAACATTCAAAATGGCATTAGCAATATTCAACGATTAATTCATGGAGTAACTCTTGAAGAAAATTTAAAAATTAAGACTCGTAGCATCATGGGAGTTGAAATACCCATTATTATTTATCATAATTCAACTCGCTATCCAAGTTATGGTTTTGCGAACACTTTTTCCAGTCTTGATAAAACACTAAATGATTTTAATAAAATAAAAGATTTGATAATTAAGCTTACTGAGATAGAAAATTCTGCATATAGAATTTCAACAAGTATAAAACAAACTCAAAAAAGGGCTAACGCGCTGAAAAATATTACAATACCAAAATTCGAAAAATTGGTGAAAACTATTCGAGAATCGTTAGAAGAACGAGAGCGTGATGAATTTACAAGGTTAAAAATGATAAAAAAAATAAAAAATAAATAAGAGTCATTAGATTTATTTTTTTTATGGAATCGTTATAATCTCTTTTTGATAAATTAATTTTTGATCAGTTCAAAAGGGGATTTTTTGCTATATTTCATGATAAAAGTATTAACGAAACTATAAAAAAATTAGACAGTGATTTAAATTGTGGATTGTCAAACCAAAGAGCAAAAAAATTGCTAGAACAAGATGGTTTAAACGTAATCACTCAAAAGAAAAAAACAAATTTAATAAAAAGATTTCTTTTGCAATTTAAGGATTTTATGGTGATAATCTTACTGTTGGCTGCAGTCGCTTCTGCCGTTATAAGTAATTTAATTGGCGAACATGATTATGCAGATCCAATAATAATTTTATTTATAGTAACTCTAAATGCGATTATAGGGTTTATTCAAGAAAATAAAGCTGAAAAATCTATAGAAGCATTAAAAAAGTTGACAGTTCCTATAGTTAAAGTGATTAGAAATAAAAATTTGCAAATAATACCGTCGCAAGAAATTGTCTGCGGAGATTTAATTTTATTTGAAGCTGGTGATTTTATTCCAGCCGATGGTCGTTTGGTATCTACGAACAAATTAAAAATAGATGAATCGGCTTTAACGGGCGAATCTTTAGCAGTCGAAAAAAAACATGATGTTGTTTTAAAAAAAGATTCTTTATTAGCTGATAGAATTAACATGGTTTATTGTGGAAGTTATGTTAGTTATGGACGTGGCAAAGCCATTGTTGTAAACACTGGTTTAAATACTGAAGTCGGAAAAATTGCTAGTATGATTATGGAACAAGATGATAATATAACTCCATTACAAAAAAAATTAGACAAAACTGGAAAAATTCTAGGTACAAGCGCATTGGCAATATGCGTTGCAATTTTTGTAATGGGTTTATTGAGAAATAATTCTTTTTTTGAAATGTTTATGACAAGTGTAAGTTTAGCAGTTGCTGCTATTCCTGAAGGTTTACCTGCCATTGTTACTGTAGTTTTAGCCATTGGTGTTAGAAGAATGGCAAAACAAAAAGCAATAGTAAAAAAACTACCTGCAGTTGAAACCTTAGGTTCTGCAAGTGTAATCTGTTCTGATAAAACTGGAACATTAACACAAAATAAAATGCGTGTTGTTGAAGATTATACGATTGATTTCGATAAAGATTTGTTGGTCAAATTTGGATGTTTGTGTAATAATTCAAGTTATGAAAAAGAAAAATCAGTGGGAGATCCTACTGAAATTGCACTTGTTGAATATGCGCAAAAAAAAAATTTAGATAAAAAAAAATTAGAAAAAGAATATAAAAGAATGGATGAACTAGTTTTTGATTCCGAAAGAAAATTAATGACTACTGTACATAAAACTAAAAATCAAAAAAAATTTTTAGTAATTACAAAAGGTGCACCGGATATTTTAGTTTTGAAATGTAATTTAAAAAAAAGCGATAAAGATAAAATTCTTGAACAGAATAAAAATATGGCTTCGCGTGCCTTGAGAGTATTAGCGGTTGCATATAAAGAAATAGAGAATTATAAAGAAATAAAAAGCAAAGATAATAGTAATAATTTAGAATGTGAATTAAATTTTTGTGGATTATTAGGAATCATCGATCCACCACGCGAAGAAGTTTTTGACGCAGTACAAGAATGCAAAAATTCAGGAATTAAAGTTGTTGTAATTACAGGAGATCATATTTTAACAGCAGAATCTATTGCGAAAAATTTAGGCATAATGAAAGAGAATGATAAATCTATTTCTGGATTAGAGTTAAATAAAATTAGCGATGAAGAATTGAGTAAAAAAGTCTATGCTTATAGCGTTTTTGCTCGTGTATCTCCAGAACATAAAGTAAAAATTATAAAAGCTTTTAAATCTCACAATGCAATTGTTGCAATGACAGGCGACGGCGTGAATGATGCTCCGGCTTTAAAAATTGCTGATATTGGATGTGCTATGGGAATTACTGGAACAGATGTTGCTAAAAGCGCTGCTGATATAATTTTAACTGATGATAATTTTGCTACGATTGTTAAAGCTGTTAAGGAAGGCCGATCTATCTTTTCTAATATAAAGAAAACTGTGCATTTCTTATTATCAAGTAACATAGGAGAAATAGTTACTATATTTTTAGCAATATTATTTGGTTGGCAATCACCTTTATTAGCTATTCAATTATTGTGGATAAACTTGGTAACTGATTCACTACCTGCGATAGCACTCGGAGTAGAATTACCTGAAGATGATATCATGAGAAGACCACCTGAATTTAATTTAGATGGCTTGTTCACACGTGAACTCTGGCAAAATATTTTTTTAGAAGGAACTATGATAGGTCTTTTGTCTCTAATTGCTTATGGAATCGGAAATCTTTTTTATCACAATTTAATGATTGCGCGCACAATGACTTTTACAACACTCGGTCTATCACAATTGGTTCATGTGTTTAATATAAGATCCGAGAAATCAATATTCTTAAAAAGTTTATTTAACAATATTTATATAATTTTTGCTTTTATAATATGTTTAATATTGCAGGTTATTGTAGTTATAATTCCGGAAATTGCTTCTGTGTTCAAAGTTAAGCCGTTAAATCCCTCTCAATGGTTGATAATTTTGTTTTTATCTTTAATACCAATCTTAGTGGTTGAGTTTGAAAAAATTTGGTCAATTAGAGATAGATACTAAAAAGTTTTTAAAAAAATTACAAACTTTCTTTATTTTTATTGATATTTTATTCTTGACAAATCTTAGAAAGACAATATTTAAATATTAATCACGACACGAAAATATAAAATGTTTATCATTTTAGATAGTCATCATTAGGACGCTAGATGCCGTTTATTAATATATTTTTTTAAAAAACCAAAAAAAAGCTTTCATTTTTTTATCAGAAGATAATCAAGATAAGTGAAATAATATTTTATCAAGTTTTGATATAGTATTAAATTTAATGATGAAAGTGATGGATTGAAAAGCGAGAGAATTTAATTTTTTTATATAAAGATCATACAATTACTTAATATCTGATAACACTTTTTCTTTGGAAAATCGTATATAAATCTTGTATCTAATTTTAAATACTTAACGAAAAATAGCTTTGCTATGAACATACATGTCCACATTAAGACCCTAATCATAGACAAATAAATAATACATTTATTCGTATGTTTAAATAATTCTAAGCAAAATTTAGAAATTTTTATAGATTAGATCTAGAGCAAAGAACTATAAATAATCTTTTGAGTTTAAATTTAGACATTGAAAAATAAATAAAAAGCTATATAACGATCTCTCTCGCAATGTTTAACTTATCAGAGACAATTAATAATTATATTATACTATCTATTATACACTAATTTAGTATATACTCTAATCTAGTGCATGTTTTTTTCAAATAACCAGAAAAAATATAACATGCACTTTTTTATTGTTGTTTAATTTAAAACCACTTTTTTATTAGTATTATGAAATAATAAATAAAAAGACAATTAGGAGAAAAAAATGAGCGAAAATATTCGCGCATCGTTGACTGTTTTATTTAGCGAAGAAGAAATTAATATTAGAATAACAGAATTAGCAGAGCAAATTAGTAATGACTATAAAGAAAAAAAAAATTTAGTTTTGATATGTGTATTAAAAGGTGGAGTGTTTTTTACAATAGATCTTTCCAGAAAGTTAAATGTTGAATGCGAAATAGAATTTGTTGAACTGTCGAGCTATGGCGAAAATTTTGAGAGCGCAAAAGAAATAATTGTTAATAAAGATTTAATTTGTTCTATAGAAAATAAAAATATAATCATAATAGAAGACATAGTAGATACTGGAAGAACATTGAATTATTTAAAAAATGATTTGAAAATAAATAAAAAGCCTTTGAGTGTAAAAACTTGTGTAATGCTTGACAAACCGAGTAGACGTGAGTTGGACTTTGAAGCTGACTATGTAGGATTTACAATAGAAGATAAATTCATAATAGGATACGGATTAGACTATAAAAATAAATTCAGAAATATAAAATACATCGGATATATGAAAAAATTAATAAACACGTAATTTGAAAAGCTACATAGAAGTTTTGTTAACACTAAGATGTTTTAATTTTTGGTTTTTGTTTTTATAATTTTTATATTTAAGTGAGAGTTTTTGGATGAGACTATCGGGCGTATAAATTTGCTGTAAGTTGTGTTTTTATTTATTTTTTTTTTTTTTTGATTTTCAATATCTTGTCATCAGGTTTTTTGAGAAATTTATTAAATCGGCTTCTCATTCAGAATGTGGTCGATTTTTTCATATCCTTTTAATCTCTAACAACTAGTTAAAAAAAATCATCAAGTTTTTTGTGATGATTTATTAATTTTCAGCACTGTACAAAAATAAAATATACTAAAATTTGATTAATAAATTTAAAAATTAGGTAAAATTTAAATATGAAACTTAATGTTCCTTCGAAATATAAAAAGGATATTGAAACATTTTATCTAATAAAACAAATTGCATATAACGATCATTACGACAATATTTTAAAAACCAATATCCATTAATTTCACAAAATTTTATATCAATACAAAAAGCAATTTGTGTTATTTAATATCATGATATTAAATACTAGATTTTGTTAAAAAAAATTTTTTAATTAAATTTAAAGAAATAACAACAACTTGAGACGAAAGCGATTCAATCTTTTCTTTTTGTTTTGCCTCTATTTTACCTCCTATTCTAGCATCATACAACATAGAATTTATTCTTATTTTTGCTTCTTCACGTTTCCAAGCTTCTTATCTAAACTCATCATTTCCTATTAATTCTTCATATAAAGAAACAACTTCTTTTAGTTCTGAACTTTTCGTAGCCATCTTTTTAATTTCCTCCTTGGATTTAGAACCAATAATCTTAGTCAATTAAGTTTTTTATTTCTTCAATGGAAAGGCCAGTAATTTTAGCAATTTGCTCTAGTGTAAATCCTTCTTTTAAAGAATTTCTAGCTATTTCAATCTCTCTTTCTTTTTTACCTTCTATTTTACCTTCTATCTTCGCATCATACATCATAGATTTAACTCTTATTTTAGCCTCTTCACGTTTCCAAACTTCTTCTCTAAATGCATCATCTCCTATTAATTCTTCATACAACGAAACAGCTTCGCTTAATTCCAAACTTTTTGTACTCATTTTTTTGATTTCCTCCTCAGATTTAGAACCAATAAATTTTAGCCAATTTATTAAATCTTCGTCTTTTTTTATTTCTTTTGGAATTCTTTGAAATTCTAAGAAATATATTTTTACTAAATCACTTAGTTTTATTTTATGCTCTGGATCATAAAAATTAAAACAATATTTATAATTATTACACTCTTTGATTATTACATGATCGGTCGATATTACTATTGTTATCACTTCTTTTAAATCAGAATATTTACTTCCTCTCTTTAATTGTTGGACCAAAGTTTTAGCATTTGAATATAAAACTCTGCTTATCATAGTTGTATCTCTTGCAACTTGAAGTTCTATTCCAATAATTTTTCCAGTTTTAGTTGTGCATTTAACATCTAAAATTGTTATTTTATCTATTTCTTCTCTATTTTCTAATTTATCGATTTTTGAAGATGGTTCGATAATTTCAATGTTAGACAACTCATCATTACTAAAATTCAAAATACTTTTTAGTAAATTTTTTAGAATATTTGTATTTCTTTTGTCACCGAAAATTCTTTTAAAAACAAGATCATGACTAGGGTAAATATTTTTTATCTTATCAGACATATGCTAACTCCTATAAATTAATTACCTCTAATCATAAAATAATTTCTTGTAATATATTATCTTTTTTATCTAGAAATTGTTTAATATTCATAGTATATACTCTGTTTGTGTAGTATTTCTTATTCACATTACTGCCATCTGAATTACATTGCATCAACTTTTATTCTTCGCTAATATATAAATTAAATTTATTTAAGAAAAAAGATAGAAAAATATAGGGAGAGCAATAAACATTAAAATTTTGATTATAGGCGGCGGAATATTTCTTGGAAAAGCAATTGCAAATAGGCTCTCGAAAATTCATGACGTTTTTGTTCTAAATCGTGGAAATAATCCTATACCTAAAAATTGTACATGGTTAAAAGCGGACCGAAATGTAATACATGAATTCGCAAAAGCCATTAGTAAAAAAATATTCGATGTTGTTATTGATACGTGTTGTAATAACTCTGAGCAAATGAGAATTTCTTTAGATATATTAAAAGATAAATTTAATCAATACATATATATTAGTACTGCATCTGTTTACAAAAATATTAAAAATTTTCCGATAAAAGAAACAGAAGAAACTGGTGGTACTAAAATCGCAGGAAGCTACGGTGTAAAAAAATTTGAAGCTGAACAAATGCTATGTAATTCCAAAGTTAATTATATAATTTTCAGGCCTTTTTATTTATTTGGAGAAAATAATAATTTTGATAGAGAAAGTTACATTTTTTTAAGACTTTTAAATTATAAACATATAATTTTACCGGCAATGGGTAAACCTATTATACAATTCGGATCTGTAAATGATCTTTCGATGGCCATTGAAAAATTACTGCTAAATCCTATTTCAATCCGCAAGACTTATAACTTTGGCAACGATATTTATGTTTCGTTTAAACAATTTGTTGATATGTGTTCCAGGATCGCCGGTATTAAAGCATTAATTTATGGTATTGAAGCTAATCAAATTGGAATCTCTTCGGTTAAATGGTTTCCATTCTATGATGAAAATTTTTTTGGCGACATAAGCCTACTTAAAAAAGATTTAAATATTAAACATTTTTCAAATCTAGAATATGATTTGTCAGAAACTTTCAAGAAAACAAAGGATAAGCTTTTAAAATTAGAATTTAAACAAAACGACACTGAAATTAGATTACTAACAAAACATAAAAATTTGCTTGTAAAATTATGATATATGCAAACTTTTTTTAATAGATAATTAATATTTCACAACTATAATATAATAAAAAAAGTTTTATTCGCTGTGTTCAGTTTTTGTATCTTTTTTTGTCTAAGAAATTTTCTATATCTAAATCTTTTTTCTATAAATTCTTGTTTCTCTGGACCCCGAATTTATACATGCAAAATTTCGTTAGTTAATAAAATTATATTCTCTCTCGACCATCTGTCTCTAAGAGCAAATCAAGAATTTATATATTTGTTCTCGCGTTTTTATACAATAAGATAATTGCATATGGTTTATTATTTTTGTTTTTTCTAATCGTTTGGATACAATATTTGATATCGTCAAACTTTAAAAAAAGAATACTGACCTTTATACAGACACCAATCTTTGATGAGATAGTCTTTGTAATATATTTCTTTAAAAGAGCTTTGTAAGTTTATGATTATTTTTTTATTGTTTTATCATTAGGTTTTTTTAAAATTTAGGCGAATCGATTTCTCATCACAGGGTTAATCGATCTTACTTATATACTTTTAAGTTTAAAAATTAGCTGAAAAATCGTCGAGTTTTTTGTGATAGTCTATCGATTATTAGTACTTTGCAAATATAAAATATAATAGAATATAGCTAATAAATTTAAAAGTTGGTAAAATTTGAACATGAAACTTAACGTTCCTTCGAAATATAAAAAAGATATTGAAATAAAAGAAAAACTTAGAAGAGTACTTAAATTTTAGACATTTTATAAGACATACCTACAGATTTCAGCTAAATTAGGAAAGAATGAAAAAATTAGTAAAGGATGTAAAAAAATTTTGGACAACTGTAAGAGAAAACATCAATATTTTTACAGAAAATAGTCAAGATATTTAACCAATTTTTAAAGAATTTTTAGCAATTTCAAAACGCTATCCAATTGGACTCGTTTGAAAAAAATGTTGTCATTTGAAAAGTTAGACATGATTAATACTTTGATTTTTTATTTTCACATAAAGATTTTTATATATAAAACACTTTTATAATATTATTTTTATTATTAAAAAATAAAAAAATAAAAACACAATACAAAAAATCCAACATAGCAAATTTTTTGTTTTTTATTTGTTTCTATTAATATATTAATAATGAAGATAAAACAATTAATTTTAAATTTTTAATATTCATAATCGGTATCCGCCACTTCAACAAGAGATCTTGCTTCTGATAATTCTAAATCTCTGTTTTGATTTTCTAAGCATCTGTTGTATCTATCTTTTAATATATCTCTTCTTGTAAGTAAAAAACGAATTGTTTCTTCGTCGATACGTTGATTAGTAAGTTCTGGAATATCAAGATTATCTCGAGAAACTTGGTCACTTCTTTCATTAAAACTAAGAATAAAATCTATTGCGTTTAGATACGTCAATCTATCTATTATAGTTCTTATTAAGTTAGGATTTCTATCTGGTCTGAAATATAATCTAAGAAACGCTACTAATTGAAATCTACTATCTGAAAAATTAAAAAAATATCTCTCATTTAAATTTTGTTCACGAATACACAGGATAAGAAAGTATAATCTAGGATTATTTCTCATTGACCAAGCAGTAAAATGATTAGGTGAGAAAAAACTAACATTATCATTTATGCTCATGGATTTAATTAATTCAAACTGTAATGCGCGATCATGATCAAATTCTCTCAAAATTGATTTGTGCAACGCGGGTCTAATATCTGTCATCATGCAATATTGAAACATTTTATCTAATAAAATGAATTGCACAAAACGATCATTACTACAATATTTTAAAAACCAATATCCATTGATTTCGCTAATTGCTAATTTTTCACATAAAATTCTTTCTAACTGATTTCTTTCTTGTGTATCTAAAAAATCAAATTTACTTTTTTCTTTGTTGTTTTCTATTTCACATAACCAATCTTTTCCTACTTTTCCCGACTCTATATTGCATGCAATTGTTAGTCTTGAATTAAAAGAAAGTAAAAATTCTCCCTCGTTATCTCTATCTTTATTATGTAACAAATATTTTGCAGTAAGACATAAAGAAATACGTTCTAAAAACTCATTTCGCGAAGATATTCTCGTATCATGTCTAAATAAGCTATTAATTAAAAAAACAATACTATCGATTGCGGCTGTATGTTCTGTTCCAGTTAAATTATCTATTTGATCAGAATTAAATTTTTTTGATAACTCTAAATAAAATACAGATCTGAAATCATTCTCAATAACAAAATCATTCGGATTAGCTGACTCAATCAGATGAAAATACGAAAAAAGTTTTATAGTTGAATATTCTTCTGGTATTCGCTCAACAAGACTAATCTGCAAATTTCCATCATAGCGTAAATAACCAAGAAAGCGATAAAAATTTTCGAGAAATTCACAAGAATCAAAATCTCCAAAACTAGCAAACGAAACCGAAGAAACAAAAGCTTCGTGTAAATCTCTAATATTTTTTATACAATACCAATGATCATTTTCGGGTATAAGATAAAGATTCTCCATTGTTTGATGCTGATTGATTAAAGACTCAAAAGCAACTGCTTGAGGAGAAACTTGATCAACTGCTATTCTATCAGCTGATAATAACAACAAATTTTCTATTGTTCTTTGATCATCTCTTAAATATTTAAAATTTAATCCTGCATCGCCCGGAGAAAATCTTAATATTGGATTAACAAGATTTTCAAAACTCAGATATCGAGAAGTCAAATATCTAAAAGCTCTTACACGATCATCATATATTTCAAACCTCAAAAGATTATTGATCGTACGTTGGTTATTGTTTAGAGATTCGAAAAATCTATAAAAATTCGATCTTTCGTTTTCAGATATAGCTGAAATAACTGGAAAAAGTGCTAATAAATTAGTCATATTTCTTTGCTGAAAACTTAATCTTCCAAAATTTTCCGGTGTAAGATTATCTTTTCTTAAAAATTTAAAATTAATCACTTGATTCTCATCGCTAAGATTTAATAATAAAAGATTGTCCATAGTACGTTGATTTTCTACTACATATCTAAAGGCAACTTCTCTATAAATATCCACGTGAGTTAAAACATTCTCTATTGTTCTATCGTTATCTATTAAATGTTTGAAAGCTTGAGCACGATATCTTGGATCGATTTCTTGGAATAATTCTATTGTTCTGTCATTTGGCGAAAGACGACGAAATTCATCAGATTGTTGATGTATTGGAACTGTTGCTAAACGATAACGAGTATCTCTAGAACGTCTAATTGTTGGAACTACAGCAAAACCTGCGCCGACAATTGATCCAATTATTGATATTGCCGAAGCTGCTATTTCTAGTTGTGACATTTTATTTCTTCCTCTTATTAATTTTGTTA